>NZ_JBSFDD010000017.1:51900-177639 GCF_053593715.1 Streptomyces sp. NPDC002125
CGGTCCCCGATGGGTTCGGTCCCCGACTCGGCGGCAGTCGGTCCCCGATACGAATCAGGGACTTGAGCAGGCACTTTCTGCACGGGACGGTCGGTCCCCGTGCCTACGGCGCCCTCCTGTGTCCCCTTCCATCGAGAGGGTCCTGCCCCCGGGGCCGCGCCTGCTTCTGGAGTCGTGGTCCCCACGATGGTCCCCGCGTACCCGTCCTCGGTCCCCGGGCGTTCTCGCGCCGTCAAGGTCTCGACTTCAAGGACCGGTCCTTTCGCGTCGCTCGGTCCGCGGTCCCCGTTCGTCGTCGGCTGCGGGGGGACGGTGGCGGCCGGCGCGGTGTCGGGTTCCGGGGACCAGGGGGAAGGCAGCGGGACCGTGGCGAGCGCGAGTGCGTGCCGTCGTGCGGCGAGCTGGTCGAGTAGTTGTGTGCGCTGCAGCGGGTCGGTGCCGACCGAGGCCCTGCCGACCGCTGTCGACAGGCGCCGGGTGAGACGCCGCCCGCGTCGGCTCTGCTGCTGCTGGGGTGTGCGCTCGGCGAGCTTGGCGGCGAGGGTGACCGCGCGGGCGGTGGCTCGGTCCCGGGTGATCTGCGCGGCGTCGCGGTCTCGGGCGGCGATGCCGAGGCGGGACAGGAGCCGTTCGCGGGCCTCCCGGCCCAGGACGGCGATCAGCCCGTGGGAGGCGGCACCAGGAGTGTGCAGGCGCAGCTCGATCCCCATGGCGAGATGCCACAGCATCGCCGCCATGATCGGTCCGACGAAGGCCCGGACCGTGCCGCCGACGAGGCCGCTCTCAGCGAAGGCGGGGATCACCTGCACGCCGGTGATCACCCAGACCAGCGTGCCCGGCAGGCCGGGGGCGCCCTGGGTGGCCAGGTTCTGCCGGGCCATCAGGGCGGTCGCGAAGAGTGCCAGTTCGGCCGCGGCGAACATCATGATCCGCTCGGCGGTGCCGGCCATGTCGAGGTAGTCGGCGGCGAAGCGCCAGCTCGTGTCGGCGCTGTAGGCGGTGCAGCCGAGGGCGGCGAGCGCTGCGACCTTGACCGCTGGCCCGCCGCGACGCTTCTGCGTGCGGGTTGTCCGGCGCCGGGCCGCCCAGGCGGTCAGTACGAGAACCAGGGCGGCGGGCACGACGGCGGCGAGGAGGAGAGGGAGGTCCGGAGCGACACCGAGGGCCAGGACGGGATGGGTCATGCGGCCTTTCCGAGAGGGGACGTCGCCGGCGTCGACGCTGCCGGGCGGGGTACGGCCTGCTGGGTGCAGGGCTTGACGGGTGCAGGGCCGCCTGCTGCCGGAGCGGTCTTCTTCCGCTTCTTCTTGGGCCGTGGCACGCCGTAGGTGCGGTCGCGATCGAGGACCTTGTTGGCGGACTGCCGGAGCAGGTCACGGGCGTGCTTGCGGCTGATCTGCAGGGCGGCCCCGAGCCGGTAGGGACTCCAGCCACGGACGTAGGCGTGGTCGATGACGACCTGCCGCTCTACTTCGGTGAGATGGACGTCGCGTCCCCGGAAGAAGGCCGTCACACGCCGGTAGTCCAGGCGCTGGGGCAGACCATCGTGCAGGGGACGCCGCTCGGCCTCGGTGAGGCCGCCCCAGACGCCCTCCTTGAGGCCGTTCTCCAGGGCGAAGTCGAGGCAGTCATGTCGTACGGGGCACCAGCCGCACAGTTCCTTCGCCTCCGCGATCTCTTCGTGGTCCCGGGGGCCGGGGAAGAAGACCGCCTCGGCGTCCTCGACATCCAGGCCGTAGCAGGCTCCGCGGGTGTGCCAGCTGGTGTCTCCGATGCCACGCAGGCCGGTGGCCGGCGCGTCGTGGGTGGTGATGTGGTGCAAGGGGATCTCCGATGTGCTGCCGCGTCGGCCGCGGGGGGCCTCGAGGGCCGTCGAGGCGGACGCGGCGTCGGGGGCCGGCTGCGGCGCGAGAGCGGGCGCCGCAGCCGGGGCGGGAGGGTGTGTGGGGAGGGCGGTGCACCGGACGGGATGTACCGGCCTTGCTCGCAGGTCAGGCCACGGCGGGCTGCTGGACCTGCTCGGTCTGCCCGGCCTGCTGGACGGCAGCGAGGTCGAGGCGGCTGGGATGAGGCGCGCACTGGGAGGTGCCACGGGCACCGCCGTCGGGGCCGATCCTGCGGCGGCGGCACGGCTCACCGGGCTGGGCCAGGCACCCCTCCCACTCGCACGGGACACTCAGAGCGTCCGGCAGACCCTGCGCGACGGCTGCCTCGCGTGCTGCTCGGGCGGGCCGGTAGGGCGCGAGGGCGGCGCGGGCGGCGGGCGGTATGCAGGAGCCAACCTCCCGCAGCCTCGCCTTAAGCCGCGGATTGATCCCGTCACGACCGGTGGTAATCGCTCGGGCCTGGACGGGCTGCGCGATGCCGACGGCGACGGCGCGCCGGGTGCCGACCAACTCGGCGGTCCAGGCCGCCTGGTCGTCCGGGTCCGCGGACGGTGTGGGGTCGGAGTGGAGGGCCAGGCGGTTTCGCCGGTAGCTCTCCCAGGGGCGGACCACGTCCGCCGGCTGTATCTGGTAGGGCGAGGTGCGGTAGTGCTGGCGGGCGGCGACGCGGGCGTCCCAGCCGTGCGGGGTGGCTATCGGCACGTCACCGAGCAGCTCGTTCCACTGGGCGAGCTGATCGCGGGCCTCGCCCTCGTCGGTGCGGATGCTGCGGGGGTCGAGCCGGCCGATGTAGGCCAGCAGGGCGGCTATTTCGCGGCGGTCCACGGTCAGCCCTCCAGTCCGGTCGGCTCGTCGAGAGCGGCGAGAAGGGCGGCGGTATGGGCCTCCGCCCGCGTCATCCCGCCAGGCGCAGCGGTGTTCTTGCCGGGCACGGCGTGGAGGTTCGGGCGGCTGGGGGCGTGCTCCCGGGTGATCCAGGAGCGCCAGTCGGCAGCCCAGGCTTCCGCCGGCCTCGGAGCATGGCCTGCCCGGTGTGCACGCCACTTCGCGTCGGCGGACTGCAGGCCCTGCTCGCCGAGGCGGTCGAGGTGTCCCTGCTGGCGGGTCCAGGTGTGGGTGGCGGGGTCGACCTGCCACTCCGCAGCCGAGGTGACGGCAGCACCACTACTGCTGTACCTCCGGTTCAAATCAGGTTCACTACGGTTCTGTGTGCCGGTAGCCGGTACATCGCTGTGCCGGTGGCCGGTACGCCGCTGTGCCGGTTTCCTTCTGGACCTGCCGGTTTCCGGTACTGCCGGTTTCCGGCCCCTCGCGGGGGATTCCGGCACCTCACGAGGGCGGATTCCGTACCGCCGCAGAGCCGAGAGCCGGAGCTGCGCAGGGGCGGCCGGCTCGTCCGACACCGTTGCGTCCCCGTCCTCCCCCTGCTGCTCGCACCGGGCCTGTGCGAGAGCGTCGGCGGCGAGGGGCAGGCGGTAGACGGTGCTCCGCTGCGGACCGACGAGGTCGTCGAGCTGTTCCAGCTCGTCGGCGAGGATCAAGCGCTCGATGGCTTCGCGCACCGTGGAGACCGAGGCGCGTGTGCGCTTGGCCAGGCTGGACAGCGAGGCCCAGGAGATGCACTGGTCGTCGGCCACCCGGTCGGCGATCGACAGCAGGACCAGACGCGCAGCCCCTCGGCTTGAGCTGTGCTCCCACACCCACTCGCGGGCTTCGCTGCTCATCGGCCGCTCCCGAGGAGCAGGCGGGACCGGCGGCCCGCCGGGGCCAGGAGGATGCGGTCCGACTCGGGGAACTGAGGCGCCGAGGCGGAGGTGGCTGCCGCGCAGGCCGGGCGGAAGGGCCTTTTGCGCAGGGCGGAGCGCATGTAGGGTTCTCCTTTGGTGTTGCCACGCTGAGACGCCCCGTGGAAGGGATCAGCGTGGTGATGGTGGCGATCTCCGCCCTTGCTGGGGCGGGTACAGCCGTTAGGCGTCGGCGTCCGGGAGTTGCTGCTCTCGGACGCCGTCGCTGTGTCCAGGGACCTATGAAGCCTGGAGGTTGTACACGTCATTGCTCCTGGGCTCGTCCATGCGGGCGGTCTGCCCGGCGGGGACGACGAACATACGCACGGCGCCGCGTCAAGGTCCAGAGTTGGTTCTTAAACCCTGTAGAAGTCGCCTGAGCTGCGACGACGGGGGCGGAGCGATCATGGGCGGGTCCTAGCGCGTACGTATGCCGCGAAGACCGAACAAGGAGCGTCTGCTGCACCCTGCCGCCTCGCAACACTTCAGTGAAGTCTTGATCGGAAACCTACGCCAAAGTGATCCCTACCTGTCAACACTGAAGTGAAGGTCATCGGTCTTTGGCCTCAGGAACTGCACTGCAGTACAGTCCAGGGTCCAACGTCTAGATGGGAGGAGTTGGTGATGTCGGAGTCCAGCGGACCGGCGGAGGTGCCCGGTGGCGCGGCCGACGCGCGACGCTCTTTGGCCGACAAGCTCAACCACCTGTTCGAGACCAGGAAGAACCCGGCGACCGGGAAGCGCTACACCAACGCCGAGGTCGCACGGGTGATCTCCGTGTCGGAGAGTGCGATCTCGCAGTTGCGGACCGGGGCCAAGCCCAACCCCACCCTGAAGACCGTGGAGCGCCTCGCGGGCCACTTTCACGTCGAAGCGCAGTATTTCTTCGCGGACTACGACGCCGATGAGGCCGAGAAGGTGCGTGCCTCCATGGAGCTGATCGAGGCTGTGGCCGACAGTGAGGTGCGCGGTCTTGCGCTTCGGGCCAATGGCCTCTCGGCGGACAGCTTGAAGATGATCACGAACGTGATCAATCAGGCGCGCCGGTGGGAAGGGCTCGACAGGCCCGGTCAGTGATGTGACCTCTCTCACCTGCTGGGTGGATTTGCCTGGTATGCCGTACGTGATCCTTCAAGTCGCCCTGGGCAACCATCTGAACGTATGTAAAGCTCCGCTGGAACCACGCGGAATGGTGGGTTCCGGTTAGCGCAGACCGTGCCAGCGCTCATTCGGGGGCTACAGCAAGGATCTCGTCCATGTTCAATCGGCGATATGCGCGCAGAGAGGCGCAGCTGAGGCAGCTTTGTGAAGAGCAGTTGCGGGGGGTCGAGATATCTGATCCCTACGCGGTGGATGAAATATGCCGACAGCTCGCCATCCAGCGTGGCCGCCCTCTGTACCTACACGAATTGCCTGAGACCGGAGGGGCTAACGCTCCCTGCGGGATGGTTCTCTCTTTCGACCATGGGGATTACGTCTTTCACGTGGCGGCTACGAGCGAGCGCCATCGTGCGCAGATCGTGCGTCACGAGCTAGCGCACCTGCTGCTCGGGCACGCCGGTAGTAATGAGAGCGTCGTTCAGTCCTTGCTGAGAGTCCTCCCTGACGGGGTCGACCCCTCTGCTGTGCTCTCCGCTCTCGGCCGGACGAGCTATGACAGCGAGACCGAGTATGACGCCGAGATGGCTGCCTCCTGCCTGGGGGAGCTTTTCCATGATCTTGCCCACTCGGGCCGCGAGCACGGCCGGTCCGGCGCGGTGTCGCGGCTCGAAGACGCTCTCGTCCATCCACGGAGGAACCGCCGCTCATGAGCACATCCACCATCGTCGCCGGCGTTCTCTGGCTGGTGGCTCTGTGGCGACTGCCGTCTATCCGGCACTCTCACAAGCAGCGAAGCCTGGCGCTGACCCTGGTGACTCTCGCGGTTGCCATGACGTTTGAGGTCCCGCCGGTCAAAGAGGCGGTTGATGCCGCCGTCGGTGCAGATGCCAGGCTATCGCCGCTGTTGAAGCACCTGCTCGGCGTTACCTCGGCGGCGTACCTGCTCGACTTCGTCATCGCAGTCGTTCGACCCCAGGGCCTGGCGCGTCGCACACGACTGGTGGCGGCCGGCGTGACGCTGCCCCTCATGCTTGCCTTCTACGCCTTGGCTAACTGGACGCCGGGAGGGCCGGTCAGGCTCGGGGGAGGGCGTGCTGCCCTCTTTCCTGTCCTCTATATGGCGGTCTTCACGCTGTACATCGGCATTGCCATGGTCGTAGCCACGTGGCTGTTCCTTAGCGGGGTGCGTCACAGCCGGACTCTCCTTGGGAAGGCCGGCCTCGGATTCCTGGGCTTGGGGACCCTGTTGGGAAGCCTGTACGCCATACAGCGCATTGTCTTCGTGACGGTTCAGCTCGCCTCTGGTGCCAACTATCCGGACTTGGAGAACCTGCTCTCCACAGCGCTTAAGCAGGCGACGGTCCTGTCGGTCGCGCTGGGTGTCTGCTTGCCTCCTCTCTCCGTCGCCGTGGAGTACGCCGCGGCGTGGAGCACTCTGCGGAAGCTGCGACCCCTCTGGGTGCAGCTCACGGAGGCAGCCCCGTATGTGGTGCTGGCGACCTCCGTAGCCAGGAGGCGCATCCCCTTCCGGTTGGAACGCTGCGTAATCGAGATCGAGGATGCCTGCCTAGCGCTCCGCGAGTACGTGTCAGTCGACGTTTACGCAGAGGCTCGGAAATTTGTCCGCCAGGAGGGGGTCGACGCGCAATACTCCGATGCGGTTGCGGAAGCCTGCTGGTTGCGTACAGCCGCCCAGTGTGCTCGAAGTGGGGTTCGTCTGCAGGGTGTTGAATATCCGCCCCTCGGTGTCACAGGGCGAGACAGGGCGAGTGAACTTTCATGGTTGCGTACCGTTGCCAGCGCATATCTATCCTCGCCGGTTGTTTCAGCTTTTGCCCGGCAAGAAAAGTCGTCTGTCTTCCGTGGGCAGGGCGATGCGGAAAGGATCTCTTCGCATGACAACTGATGTTCGCGCCAGCGAGTCACAGCTGGCCCGCCGTATCACGGACTGGCTTGAGCCGAAGAACTGGATTATCGCCGTCACGCTGTTGGTCGGTTGGCGCACCGCGCAATGGGCGGGTGTGGCGTGGGGAGTGGTCGGTGCTCTTTTCGCGGCTGTCATCCCGATCACCTTCATTAAGTATGGAATTCGCAAGGGCCATTGGGGCGACAGACACGTTGGGGCGAAGCGTGCGCGTCTCATCGTGATGGCTGTCATCCTGCTCTCCGTAGCTACTGGCATCGTCTTGATGCTTGTTGCGGGGGCGCCTCGCACCATGGTTGCCCTCATCGTCTCGATGCTCGTGACGTTGGCGATCCTCACCGCGATCACCTTTGCCTGGAAGATCTCCGTCCATCAGGCCGTGTCTGCGGGCGCCTGCGCGATGCTTGTGCAGACTTACGGCCCGTGGATGGCTTTCGGCTTTCTCTTGGTCGTTGTCGTTGGCTGGTCCCGTGTCGAACTGCGTGACCACACACGCAACCAAGTGATCGCAGGGACGATCCTTGGCACCATCGTGGCCGCAGCCGTCTTTCACCTGGCGCGTTGATCTGACACCGTCCGCCGGGAGCGAGATGGTCGGCTTCTTCGGCGGCAATGATCATCTCGGGCTTCGGCTGGTTGGTGGATCCAACGTTCGACTAGCTCTTTTGCGTTGGTACGGAATTCCATGAGCTGCTCTCCCACCAGGAACGGATGGGAGCGGCTCCGCTGCCCTTGGCGAGGGATCCGTCCGGACGGCGGTCAGGCAGGCCGAGGAGTTGCTGCTCGATCGGGGTGAGGGCGGCGTCTTTGCGGAGGTTAGTGGTGGGGTCGTCGACGGGGTGGAGCCAGCGGTAGCCGTACTGGAGCATGAGGGCGATGCGGGGTTGGCCGGAGAGGTTGATGCCTCCGGTGTGCCAGACCCTGTTCTCGAAGAGGACTGCGTCGGTCCCAGTGATGTCGGGCGTGACGGCGCCGGGCGGGTCGATTGCGCCGGTGGGAACGACGGGTTCCTCGGTGAGGAGGTGGCTGCCAGGGAGGAACATGGTCAGCCCGCAGCCGGGGGTGACGGGGGTGAGGTAGTGAGCGGCCTTGATTGCCATCCGGGGGGTGCTCGGGAAGCCGAGGTCGGCGGTTACGCCGTACATGTCGCGGTGCCAGCCGTGGCGCCCGGGGATGCGGATGGTGCGGGGCGGGCCGCTGGGCAGTGCGATGAGGTGGGCGGAGAGCAGGTGGATGTTCGGGCTGAGGAGCTGGACGACGGTGGGCAGGACGGCCGGGTTGGCGAGGAGCGGGAGGAAGGCGCCGTCGAGGTTGAGGCATCCGCGGAAGCCGTCCTTGCCGTCGCCCCCTCGGTCGCGGCCTTTGGTGATGTCGCTGGCTAGCAGCTTCTCGGCGGCGGTCAGGAGCCGGTCGCGAAGGGCCGGGGTAATCGCGTCGCGCACGACCGTGTACCCGTCGCGTTCGAAAGCGTCGAGGGTGCCTGCGTCTGGGGCGACAGGCGGGAGCGGGGACCTCATGCCGGTATCTCCTTCGGGTTGTCGGTGAGGTTGGTGGCGAGCTGCCACAGGCCAGCGTCGTCAAGACCGCAGAGCTGGCGAAGGCGGTTCTGGGAGACGGGGCGGCTGGGGTCGCGGTAGCCGAGGACGGTGAGCCGGGGCCCGGGGTGGCGGCGTCCGAGGAGCGCGTGGATGTCGGCGGGGTGTCCGCTGGTGGCCAGGACGATTGGCGCTCGGGTGCCGAAGTGACGAGCGAATGTGTCCGGGGCGAGGGCGAGAGGGCGGGAGCCGTCCTCGGCCAGGACCGTGAGGTCGTGGACGTGGACGTACTGCACGCGCAGGCCGGGGCGTTCGGCGCGCAGCCGCTGGGCGAGGGTGGTCAGGGCCTCGGCGGGCAGGTCGCCGGCGGAGGCGAGGACCAGGCCGGGTTCGCCTGAGCCGGGTTGGGTGAGGTGGGGCCAGATCGCGATGCCGTGCCGCAGTTCCTCGTCGAGTGTCCCCAGGGGGTGCTGGACCGTGGTGTGCTTGCTGGCGACGACGATCGTGCACCGGTCCAGCTTGCGCAGGGCGAAGGTGAGGGTGGCGGCGGTGCGCGCGGGGTCAGCGGGGGTGAGGACGTGGAGCGTGGGGTCGCCGCTGGCCAGAAGCGCCGAGGTAAGGCTGGGATTTTGGTGGGTGAGGGTGTTGTGCCAGCCCAGGCTGGTCAGGAGGTAGACCAGGCTGGGCAGCGGGGCGAGCCCGGCGTGCCGGCGCACCGCCCGGTGTTTGAGCTGCTGCTGGATGAGGCTGAGCGTGATCGGCGCGAACGCCTCGTAGGTGGCGACGAGCGCGTGCCGGCCGGTCTCCGTGTAGCCCTGGGCCCAGGCGTGGCACAGCTCCTCGCTGAGGACTTCCACCGCCCACGGCGCCGGGCGTCCGTGTTCGTCGGTGAGGTCGAGGCGGTTGGAGGCCAGCTCGTCGGGGCTGAACACGCGGAACGCTCCCTGCCCGGCGCGGGCTCGCAGGACCTCGGGGACTACCTGCGCGAACGGGCGCCCGGCGGCTTGGGCGGCGACCTGGGTGGAGGCGGCGACGCACCCGCGCGGTGCCGGGAGGCCGGCGGGCTCGGGCCGGGGTAGGGGGAGCGCGGGCAGCAGGTGAGGCCGGGGCCGGCCGCTGGGGGTCAGGAGCTGGGCGGGCTGGTAGGAGGCCAGCCAGTCGGCGAGCGCGTCGAACTCGGCGGGCACTTCGGCCGGGTCGCGCAGCGGCGTCTTGTGGACCGCCGGGGTACCGGCGAGGTGGGCGGGGGCGCCGTGGCCCTTGTCCAGGGTGAGCACAAGGACGCTGGAGGGCCCTGGGATGCCCAGGGGCTGGGCAGCGCCGAGGGCTTCGGTCACTGCCTGGCGGAGCTGGCCGATGTCGAGGCCGTCGCTGTAGACGGGCCGGTGGCCGAGGCCGGTGAAATAGGCGGTGAGTTCGGTGCGGCTCAGGGTGGACAGTACGCTCGGCCCGCCCATGCGCATCCTGTTGAGCAGGACGACGGGAAGGACGGTGCCGTGGTCGCCCGTACCGTGCAGGGCGCGGGTGGCGAGCCAGGAGGCGGCGGTCGTTCCGGTCTCGCACTCTCCGTCGCCGATCAGGACCACCGACAGCCGGTGGGCGGCGTCGAGGACGGTGCCCTGCCCGATCGCGAGGGCGGGCCCGAGCTGGCCTCCGGTGTGCAGGTGGCCGGGGATCATCGGGGTGATCTCCCCGCCGATGTCGGCCCGGGGGAAGCCCGCGACGAGTTCGCCTAGCCCGGCCTCGCCTTGGGACAGATCGGGATGGGCGCGGCCGAGCCGGCCGGTGAGGTAGGCGTGGGCGAGGGCGGAAGGACCGGCGTGCCCGGCACCGTGCAGGACGTGCAGCTCGTAGCCTTCGGGCACGGCTGCCTGGAGCGGGCCCAGGGCGGCGAGCATCCGGTTGACGGGCGGGCACACCCCCCAGTGGCCGACCGGTCGAGTCTTGACGTCGGCCGGGGCCAGGGGCCGGGCCAGGAGCGGGTTGTCGCGCAGGTAGAGCTGGGCGAGACAGAGGTAATCGAGCGCGTCGGCGACGGCGGCGACCGAGACGTCGGGCACCAGGCGGTTCGAACGGCGGGCGAGGTCAGCCCACATAGGGTCCTCCTGCCGGGGCGAGCGCGGCTTCGACAGCGCGGGCGTGGACGGTGCCCTCCCGTTCCAAGCGCGCGGCGGCGCCCGCGGGGCAGTCGACGATGGTCATGTGCCGGCCGTGCGGGCAGATCCCGCCGTCAACGACCGCGGCGATGCCTGCCTCCGTGGTCTGGTCGAAGGCGGTGACGTGGTCGGCGGTGAGGGCCGGGTGGTCCTGGTCGCCGGCGGCAGGGGCGGAGATGCTGCACACGGCGGCGGCCAGCGGTTCGCCGACCAGGGTGACCAGCTGTCCCAGGATCCCGTTGGGGCAGCCGACGAGCGCCGGGGAGCCGACCGCCGCGACGGGCTCCACCCCGGGCTTCCACGGAAGACGTAACGCGAGGTCCCCCGGCCACAGGTCACCGGTCAGTAGGCGGGCGTCGTCGCTCAGGTCGAACAAGGTCTCGGCCGTGGCCGGGTTGTCGAGCAGGAGCAGCAGCGGCTTGGTGCGGGGGCGCTGCTTGATTCGGAAGACCGCGCTGGTGGCGTCGGTGTCGGCCGCGCGGGCACACAGCATGTACCAGCGGGGCGTGGGCACGGCGACCACCTTCCCGATGGCCAGGAATCGGGCCGCGTCGGGGAGCTGGTCGCGGGCGAGGATGTCCATGGCGTTCTTCCCTCTCACACGGTTCCGGGGCGGGTGAGTGCGGCGAGTGCCGGGTACTCCAGCCACGGGTCCGACAGAGCGCGAAGGGCGAGGTCGGGGTGCTGGGCGTGGCTGACGCGGAAGTACGCCATCACCCTGGGTGTGCTGCTCGCGTTGATGCCGACCCGGTGGGGGACGAGGTGGTGCATCACGATCACGTCGCCGGGCTCGGCAGTGAGAGCGGTGCCGTCCTGGGCGTTGATGTCGTCGGGGGTCTGGGCCGGCTGACCCAGGACCCAGTCCGTGGCGAAGTAGTCGGCCATCCGGTGATGCCCGCCGGGCACGTAGTGCAGAGCGCCGGCGTCCGCGGTGGCGCCGCCGTCCAGGACGACGCCGACGATGAACGTGAACGTGCGCAGATCGCGGGGCTCCAGGTGCGGGCAGGAGACGCCGTCGACATGCATCCGCTTCACCGGCTGCTCTGCGGAGTGCGGCATCCGGATCTGGATCTGTGCCCGGGTGACCGGGGCGGTCCTCGCGGGCCGGAGCAGGTCTCCGGCCAGCTCGGCCAGGCCGCTTCGCTGGTAGAGGGCGAGGAGGGCGGGGTGTTCTTCCAGTTCGGGGGCGAAGCTGCGGTCGGTGTAGGCGGTGAGCCGCGCGGGGTCGTACGCCTCGGCTAACCAGTCGCTGACGAGGTCACGGGCCCGGGACAGGACTTCGCCGTGGACCAGGCCACGGCGTATGAGGACGCCGTCGTCGAGGAACCGGCGCCGCTCGTCGTCGCTCCACGTCTGAGGTCGGGGCATGGTGGTTCTCCTTCCGGAGGGACGGGACATAGAGCCGGAGCGGGGAGTGGGCCGCCCCGGCGTAGAGGGAAGAGCGGGTTAGCTGCGCCGACCGAGGACGACCTGGAAGGAGGCGTGCTCGATCAGCCCGCCTGCGGCGGTGTGTTCGTCGAGCAGAGCTCGGGCACGGCGCTCGAAGTTCTCGACTCGCTCGCCGAACAGCGGCCGGGCGGCGAAGGAAGTCGAGTACAGGTAGCCGATCACGCCGTCGGTGGTCCACTCTCGCTCGACCGCGATGGTGTGCTCCTCGACCTGGCCGAAGGCGGACTCGGCGAGGATCTCGCTGTATGGCCGGTCGTGCGCCTCGTACTTCTTGCCCACTCCGGCTCGACGCTTCTCGCCCAGGTATTCCTGGATCAGGGCCCGCAGGGCGTCGGTCCACCCGGTGCGTGCGGTCCACAGGCTGCCGTCGCCCATGACCGCGACGGTCGCGTCCGGCGCGGTCATGCCCTCCAGACGCGACAACACCACCTCCTGGTCCATCCAGTGGAACGCGCGGCAGACCGTGACGAGATCGGCCCGGGTGGAGGTGCGCGGGGTGAACTGCTCGGCCGAGGCGTTGTGCAGGCGGACGGTGACCGGCAGCCCGGCGAGCGCCTTGTCTGCCTCGGCGAGCATGCCCGCGTCCTGCTCGACGACGTCGATCTCCGTCACCGTCCCGGCCAGGGCGAGGGGGACCTGTCCGGTGCCGGACCCGAGGTCGAGCAGGACCCGGTGCTCCTTGCCGGCCACCCGCCGCGCGAGCAGCTCGACGGCCTCCTTCGGGATGCCGGGCCGGTAGGCGGCGTAGAACGGGGCGGTGGTGTCGAACTGGCTCACGGGGTGGTGCTCCTGATCGTGTGGGGTGACGGAAGGACGGTTTGCTCGATGTGCCCGACCGCGCGGGCGAGGTCGGGTACGACCGTGACCCGCCCGGGGTGCTCGGCCAGCAGCCGGAGGGCTTCGGCCGACGGCGGGCGCGGGGTGATCCACAGAGCTTGGGCTCCGGCGGCGAGGGCGCCGCGCACGTCGTAGTCGAGGCTGTCGCCTACGTGCAGGACCTCTGAGGGATCACGCTCGTGCAACAAGGCAATAGTCTGCACAGCGCGTGGGTCGGGCTTGGTGAACCCGAGCTGCCAGGAGGGGTGGTGGGCCCGCAGGTGGGGGGCGAGAAGGGCGGCGACGTCGGTCTCCCGCTCGTCCCAGTGGCTCACGTTCGACAGGGTGACCACTGGCACGATCCGGGCGATTCGTGCCACCGCCACTACCGCGCCGGGCCACAGAGTGAAGTGAGGCGGGCGGTGGTCGTGGGGGAAGGCAGACGGCGCGAGACCCAGAGCGGCGCACACCGTCTGCGGCCCCGACGCATCACGGCGCGGGTCCAGGGCGTGCAGGATCCGCTGGGCGACCTGCTTCGCCTCACGGGCCGGGAGCGGGGACAGCTCCACCAGGCGCTGCGTCAGCGTTGTCCCTGACGGCTCGCCCAGGGTGTATCCGACATCGAGGCTCACCAGCCGCACCCCACCTGCGTTCACGACAGACCCGCCAGAGCCGCGATGATCAGGCCGATCCGCTCGGTGCGCACTGGCCCGGAACCAGCTTCGCTGAGGAAGGTCAGCAAGTGCCGGGCTTCGGCCGGCGACCAGCTGCTGGTGTCGACACCGGCCTCGGCAGCAGCCTGGGCGAGGTCGTCGGGGATCGTCGGCGGGCGGGCGCCGTGCGGAATCAGCAAGGTACCGCCCCACTCCTCGCCGTCCTGCGACTGGGGCAGGACGGAGACGAGGGGCGCCAGAACGGTGACGTCGTCGAACGTGAGGATCCGGACAGGGAGGTCGGGCAGGCGCACCGGCTGGTCGAGGCGGAGAGTTGTCGACAGGAAAGTGTCGTGTCCGCTCAGCCGCTCGTCCACGACGAGCAGGACGGCTCCTTCGCGCCGCTCCAGACGTCCGCGGACCACTAACTCACTTGTGTGTCGAGGCATTACCAGCGCACCTCCACCCCGAGACCGGGCCGGTCGGGTAGGGCCACATGCCCGCCCTCCGGCCGGAGCGTGCCGCGCAGCGTCCGCTGCCGGCGCGGCTCCCACACCACCTGGTACTCCACCGCGCCCGCCGCGTGAGGGAAGGCCGCAGCCAGGTGCACGGCGGGAAGGAACGCCCGCCCGTGTAGATGGACCGGCACCCCGGCATCGTGAGCGACACCCAGCCAGTCCCGCGCTTCGGTGATGCCGCCGCACCACACCGCGTCGAACGTAAGCGCCTCGAGTCGGCATCGCCTCAGCAGGACTGCGACCTCCTCCAGGCAGGACAGCCGCTCGCCCACCGCGACCGGTAGACCTTTCGTCTGGCTGCGCAGAAGTGTGTAGGCGGCCAGATCGGTCCGCGGGAGCGGGTCCTCTACCCAGCGCACGGCCTCCAGTGTGAGCCGCCGTGCAACTTCCCTGGACCGTGTGTGGCCCCACGTGCCCAGGGCGTCCACCGCCACGCTCTGCCCCGCCCACTCCGCGGCCCGTTCGGCCAGCAGCGCCAGTTCGTCGGCTTCGGCCTCGCGCAGCGCCCATTTGGTGAAGGCGAACCCCTGGCCAGCGGTGGCCTTGACCGACTCGACGGCCGAAGCCGCGTTCAGGTCCAGGGAGAGCCAGGAGGCGTACACCGGCACCTGCCGTGCGGGACGGTCGCTGAGCAGGGCCGCGACCGGGAGGCCGGCGAGGTGCCCGTGCAGGTCCCATACCGCGCAATCCAGCGCCCCGACCGCCCAGCGTCCGAGCCCCGCCGCGTGCGGACCGAGTTCGCCCAGGAGTCTGCGCAGCAGACCGTCGTGGTCGACCACCGGGTGGTGCAGAGCGCTCTGCCCGAGCCGGGTGGCTACCAAGGCGGCGGGCAGCTCGTCGACCGGAGCGAACACTCCGGCCACCCCGCCGGACTCGACCACCACCGCGAACTGGCTGTCACCGGCCTCCCATGGGCCCGCCCCGTTCTCGTCGAGGCGCTCGACTCTCACCCGGTCGATGACCGGGTCAGCGAAGCCCATCGACGAGGTCCTCTCCCGCGTAGGTGAAGTACCACAGCGGCCGGTAGCACTCCCAGCCCACCGGCCGCAGCCCGGTCGGTGCCATGGCCCGCTCGATCACCGTGCGCGCCTGCAGGTAGTACTCCAGGCTCTCCGCTGCTGGCGTCCGCATCCCCTGCATGATCAGGTTGTGTGCCTGGAAGACCTGGATATTCGGGAACGCGGTGACCTCGTCGACCAGCTCGTTCACACCGCGGGCGAGGTCGTCCATCGGGTCCAGACCCACGATGTACGTATACGAGGTGTCCAGCCCCGCCTTACGCGCCCGTGCCAGCAGGTCCGGCATCTGCTCCGGCTGCAGGTCGGCCTTGGTGGCCTTCATGAGGGCCTCGCGCCGAGTGAAGTGCTCGGCCGTCAGCCGGAGCACGAATGGCGACACCTGCGACGCGATGGTCTCGAACGCCTCGTCGGTGCGCAGCACGGAGGTGAGGAGGCCGATCCGGGCCGTGACGCCGGCCCGCTCCAAGGCGGGACGCAGGGCGGTCAGGTGCGCGACGGCGGCGCCCTCGCGCTCGAAGCAGCCGGTGGAGACGGTGACTTCTTCCAACTCGGCCAGTCTGCGCCGGGGGTGCTGCTCCTCAAGGGCCAGTAGCAGGGCATCGAGCCCTTGGTCCTCCTGCATTCTCGGATCGGCGGCGGCTTCCAAAGTGTTCGGGCACCAGCCGCACCCGACGCAGCGGCTTCGGGCGTTGGGGTTGAGCGTTGCGGCCCGGCCGTCGTTGCGGAAGTACCCGCCGACGGCCTCGTCGGCATCGATGCGCTCGACGTGCGCGACTAACGAGCCGTTCAGCGACAGCTCGTCGCCGCGGAGCCGGAACGGGCTGGCCGGTTGGTTCAGCGGGACGATGATCTGCCAGGCATTGTCGGGGCGTCGTACGAGCCGGAGGTTGACCCGGGCCCGGTGCCGGTCGTGGTCGGAGGTGATCCCGTACAGGTTGACGGCGATCAATAGCACGTCCTCGACGGGGACTCCGTGGCGCAGGGCAGCCTGCTCCAGATCGTGCAGTCGGTCGGCGCCGACGGCGCCGTCCGAGGATATGGACCGGCGGATGGAGAGATGCGGCATGGGAAACTCCAGCTTGAAGTCGAGCGGTATGTGTTGCTACCGGGGTGCGGCACCGATGTCGTGTCGCAGGAGGGCACAGGGGGCGACTGACGTGTCAGCGGCGCCTATGTGGCAGGGGTAAAGGCGGTGAAGTGCGCTGGCGGGTGGTCAATGGGCAGGTTGGGACGCCAGGCCGTGAGGATCTGGGCGCTGCACACGAACAGTCCGTCGGGGAGCTGATCGACCGGGTACCACTCCCAGCCGCCGACGCTCTCGTTCGGCTGTGTGGCCGGCTGCCCCTGCCAGGCGTGGACGAGCGCGCCGACGGTGACTCGCAGGACACCTTCGACGTGGTCGACGAGCGTGCCCAGCAGTTCCACGTCGCCGGTTCGAGCGATCAGGCCGGTTTCTTCCGCGAGTTCTCGGACAACCGCGTCCTCGAAGGATTCACCAACGGCCTCGACGCTTCCGCCGGGCAGTTCGATGGTGCCCCGGCGGTGTTGGCCCAGCAGAATGCCCTGCTCGCTGAGCAGGATGGCTCCGACGCCGACTGCCGCGTGGGCGGCCGGGGCTTGGGTGCTGCGGGGTCGGCTGGAGACGCGCGCCGGCCGGTCGGGAAGGCGTCGGGCGCGGATGAACTGCTGGATGACTGAGGCGCTCTCGTCGGGGTGCGGGAACAGGTCGATGGCCTCGACGCGGAAGCCGTACTCGGTAAGCAGGTCCTCCCACAGTTGCGGTGCCAGGACCCACATCTGCGTCAGCAGCGGCGGGTCGTCGCGCAGCAGGATCACCTGGTCGCGCGGCGCCACCTCGGTGGACGGACCGCAGCCGTGCAGGTCGGTGTGCAGGAGTGAAAGGATTAGTGGGGCGCCAGGAAGCAGGCCGTCGCGCAGTGCCGGCAGCGAGCGGTGCGGGTCGATGAAGGCCAGGGTTCCGATCGCGTACGCCGCGTCGAACGGCTCGGCTCCGGCCAGGTACTCGGTCACGTCTGCTTGGACGAACTCTGCCCCGTCCACGCCCGCGTGGGCGCCGACGGCGCGTTCGTGCTGCGTCGCGGACAACTCGATCCCAGTGACACGCGCTCCGTGTGCCTGGGCGAGGTAAACGGCGTGGTGGCCAGCCCCGGAGCCGATGTCCAGGACACGGCGGCCGGTGACGTCACCGAGAACCTCGGCTCCCGGTCCAACACCTTCCCAGGACGTCCAGCTGAGCCGGTCGGGTACGGGAGGAGTGTAGGCGCGGGCGAGTTGGCGCTGGCCATAGATCTGCCAAGCCCGGGTATTGGTGTCCTCGGCGTGCACGGTTGCCTCCTGGGTGGCGAGTGACGAGTGGCGAATGGCAGGGATCAGAGGGCTTGATCAGGTAGGTGGGCTCCCTCGCGCTGGTCACTCGACGGCGTTGAGGCGAGGCGACGGCCTGCCCCACCCCGGTGCGCGCTCCGAGGCGGGGCAGACGGGTCGAGCTGGTGACGTGTTGAGGTCGCCGAGCAAGGGTGCGAGCAGGCGGTAGTCCCATGGCGCCAGGTAGGGCGGGAGTAGCCAGTGGGGGGTATCGCCGGAGGGGGAGGAAGACCGCGGCAGTGGAGGTTTGTAGTCGGGGCGCGCGAGGCTGCCGCACTGCGGGCGGCCGTCACCGACTGTCGAGGGGGCGAGAAAGAGACGGACGCACCTTGCGTACGGGTCGATGATCGCGGGACCTACGTCTGTGGGGGCGATGCGGGTGAAGAGGTCACGGGCGTCGTGCAGGCGCAGGGTCAGGACCCGCGCCTCCGGCGGGACCGCGGTGTGGTCTGGGCTGAGGGTGGCCAGCTCGCGGGGGAGGAGATCGAACAGGGCGGGTCGTGGTGTGCGGGTGGCAGCAGGCATGCGCGTGAGGGCCGAGGTACTGCGGACCGGGACCTGTTTCCGGCGGGTGATCGGCAGGTGGACGACGAGTTCGTCGTCGTCGGCAAGGATGCCCAGTTCGTACCCAATACGGACGCAGGCCGGCAGCTCAACCCCAGTTAGCCGCTTGATGGCAGCCAGCACCGGCCTGATCGTCCCGGCAGTCAGTCCGAGCCGGGTGGCGATGACGGCGGGCAGGTAGTACTGCGTCTCGTCGATGGGAAGCAGCCGCCACACATCGCGCTGCAGCGGGGTCAGGACGTCCAGGTCCACGCGCTGGGCGCCACTGGGCGAGATCAGCCCGACCTGCAGGACTCTGTGCACCAAGGCCCTGTTGGTGCCCACGCCTACGGCGTTGCGGGCCTCCAGCACGATCCGCCGCAGCTTGGTCTGGGGCATCCGAAGGTTGGCGGCTATCTCCTTGTCCACGAGGCCGTCAGCCAGCAGTGTGACGGCCCGCAACTGAACCGGGCTCAGGCGCAACTTGTCCGCGGTGACGATCATTGGATACTCGCTCGCTCACTGGTTAATTACTGCGCTTGTGGGGTGGATGGGTGGACCGGGTCGACCCGCCTCACTGCGGGGATGTTCTCGTCGTGGCGCTAGGCTGCGCGCGGCTTTCGAAGGGCTTGGGCAGCGCCAGTCGCGGCCCCGGGATGTGCATGCGGGGCGGCGGGGCGGGTGGCTCGCGTTCGGTCCGGCCGGTGGCGACGTGGCCGGCGTCCACGGTCTGCAGAAGTCCGTCGCTGACCAGCGTCCGCAGAACTCGGCGGAGTAGGCTCTGCGGCGCGGTGAATCCGTAGGCGAGGTGCCGCACGGAGAGGCGGGTGCCCTCTACATAACGGCCTGCGCGGAACCGGTCTCGCAGTTCGCGGTCGATGTAGAAAAAGAGAGGGCATCCGGCCGGGAGCTCCCACCCCGTGCCCGCGACGTTGAGACGCCACCCGAGCGGAGGCTGGTACTCGACCAGGTTCTCCTCCCGCAGATGCACGAGGACATTCCGCAGATCCATGTACACCGGGATGCCGGGCACCAAGCCCGCGACCGAGTTGGCTTGATAGAGGTCCCCCCGCCGCCATTTGTGCAGATGTATATACGTGCGCAACCGGTGGGCGGCGTCCTGCTCACCGCCCGTCAGAAGCGGCAAAGGCGCCTGCGGCGTGCCGGGCGACGGGATGGCGACCGCCGTTGGCCGCCCCCCGGCTCCCATGACCAGCAGGCCGCTCTCGGCGAGGGCCCGCACGGCCATGTAGACCGGTGTCTGCGACATGGAGAACTCGGCGCAGAGGTCGGCCTGTCTGGGGAAAAGGGAACCAGGGGGGTACTCCCCTGCCTCCAGGCGGCGGCGCAGAATGCCCTCAATCCTCCGGGCCTTCGCCGCCACGCTGTCCGGTACACCTGGGGGCGAGCCAGCCGTGGAGCGTCTGACGGGTGATGTATCCGCTGACGACGGCGGGGAGGGTGCCTTCGTCATGCCGATGGGCAGCCATCCGCGGCTGCTCCGCTCGACGAGGCCGTCCGCGGCCAGTGCGTCAAGGACCCGCCGCATGGTGCGCCTGTCCGTCGAGTAGCGCTCTGCGAGGAGACGCAGGGGCAGGGCGGTACCTGTGGGCCAGTCACCGGTGCTGATCTGGTCCCGGAGGAGAAGGCTGAGGATGGCCTCCAACTCCACCGGTTGCGTGGACTTTTTCGTCATCGGACGGACTCCGGTGTTGCACAGGCGCCAGAATCGTGTGCAGCCTGCAGCAGGTTCTCCAACTCTGTCTCGGCGTGGTGGACCGTGCTCGTCAGTGCCTCGTGGTGGCAGGCGGAGAGAACTCCGGATTCCAGTCCCGCCGTGGTGATCACTGCGTGAAGTTCGTCTGTCGCGCGGTCGTCCAGGGCGGACGCGGCGAGTGGGTGGTGCAGCGCTTCCCGTGCGGCGTAGGCGTCGAGTCGGGCGACGCCGACGAGGCAGTCGAGGATGCGTGCGGTATGGCGTCCGGTGTGGTCGAGTTCCAGGGCTGACAGGCCCACCCGGGTCTGGAAGGCGGCGGTCGGCGGATCGGGGAGGTCAAGGAGCTGGAGTGCCTCTTCCAGGGTGCGGTCGAGGTCGGGTGCAGGCACGGGGACGTCTGCGGGCTGACAATGGGCGTGCAGGAGGAGGGCGACGGCTTCCTCCCACGGCTCGGTGGGCTGGGTGGTGTCGATCAGGGCGCGGGCCTGCTCGTCCAGGCCCTGCTCCATCAAGGCCATGATCTTGATCTGGCGGCCGTCGAGGAGCCGGTTGCCGATGCCGCGGTGCTGGGCCATGGCGTCCGCGGCTTCGGTCCACCGTCCGATGCGGGCGAGGGCGCGGGCACCGTCCACGAGCAGGGTGATGTACAGCTCCTGGCACACCGCGCGGTGGTCCTCGTCCGTGTCGGTCAGAGCCGAGAGGTCGACGCTGCGGCCGTCGACCTCGGTCTTCTCCCGGTGCCGCGCGGCATCATTGAGACGGACCAGCAGGTCGTGAGCGGCTTCCCCTTGACCGGCGCGGATCCGCAGCCGGGCGAGGTTCACGAGTGGCATCAGCGACATGACCGCGATCCGTCCGCTGAGGCGTCCGGCGTCGGCGAAGACCTGGTGCTGGCGCCAGCACAGGTCGGTGGCCAGGTCGGGCAGGCCGACGTCGGAGGTGATGAGCGCGGCGTAGTTGAGAACCCCGCAGGTGCGGGCCACCAGGTCGTGGTGGCTCGCACCTGCGGGTGCGACGGTCAGCCCGGTGAGGTGGTTGAGGCGCTCGTCCAAGGGGAGCGCGGGCGCCTTGGTCCGGAGGACCAGGGGGATGCGGCTGGCTATCGCGGGGATCATCGGCTCAGCCCTTGCGCGCCCAGTCGACGACCAGTCGGCTGTAGGGCTTGTCGACGACGAAGCGCGGGTCGCCCGCCGTCAGCAGGTCGAGGGAGTCGGCGGTGGCCATCCGGAAGCCCGGTGCGGGGGCGTCGTTGCCCCCTGTCGCGTCCCAGGCGCGGATCTCGTCCACGACGTGCTCGGCGAGGCCGGCACCCGCCTCACCGTGGCCGATCACGCCGACCTCCCAGTAGCGGCCCTTCTCGTCCTCGTCCTCCCGGATGGTCAGGTACGCGAGCGATCCGCCGTCGAGGGCGGCCATGGAGCCCCACCCGAAGTGCGGGGTGAACCCGGGGCGCTGGCCGGGCAGGCGGGACAGGCCGTTGGGCAGCACGCAGGCCAGGTACAGGTACAGCCACTCCCAGGCGGAGCCCTGGCGGAACTTCACCCCGGTGTAGAGCTTGGTCTGCTGCTGGTCGAGGACGGTGCGCAGGGCGTCGCGGTCGACGTCCTGCTCGCTGAACGTCTCCAGGCGCACGTTGCCGTCGCCGGCGATCGGCACCAGCGTGTACACGTCGTCGCAGACGCCCTTGCGCAGCGGGATGAAGGTGGCCATCTCGCAGGAGACGGTCTTCCACGTGTCGCCGTCGCGTTCGAAGGCGAAGGAGCGGGAGATGCTGCCGCGGATGCGCATCGGCAGGACCAGCCGTCCGCCGGGCGCGAGCTGGTCGAGGATCTTCACGGGCACGTCTCCGGCGCCGACGGTGAAGACGATCCGGTCGTAGGGGGCGTGCTCGGGCAGGCCGGCCGCGCCGTCGGCCATGACCGCGGTGGCGTTGTCGACGCCGGCCTCGGCGAGGTGCCGGCTCGCGCCGGCGACGAGGTCCGGGTCGACGTCGAGGGTCCACACCTGCCCGCTGGGGTAGACGATCTTGCCGAGGAGGGCGGCGTTGTAGCCGGTGGCGGCTCCGGCTTCCAGGACTTTGTGGCCGGGCTGGGCGCCGAGTTGTTCGAGCTGGGTGGCGACGATGGACGGCGCGGAGATGCAGGAGATCATCTCCCCGTGCTCGTCGTGCTTGATCGGGACCGCGTCCTCCTTGTACGCGCTCTCCAGGTCGATGCCGGGCAGGAACATGCTCCGGTCGGTGGTGCGGAAGGCGTCGATGGCGGCCTTGCTGCGCAGGTGGCCGCTGTCGACGAGCCTCTTGGCGAGGGCTTCGCGCAGCTGGCTGGGGTCGGTTACGGGTGTCACGGTGGTCTCCATTCGAGGGAGGCGAGGGTCCGCGGATACGGACCTGTGGGTAGGCACGTCGGCTCCTTCTCCGGTGGAGAAGGCGACGTGACGGCCGAGCCACGCGGTGGCGGCCTGCGCATCGGCAGGTACGCCCGCGCGGTTGAACGCGAAGATCGCGTGATGGGCGAGGACGCCCCGGACTCCGCGTATCAGTCGGCCGTCGGCGGCGAGCCGGCGCAGGTGACGGCCGGCATCCTCGAACGCGGCGACGCGCTCGGCCCAGCCAGCTTCCGCCTCGGGGCGCAGAGCCGCGTCCGCGTTCATCAGCCGCCGCATCGCGGAGACGGTCTTCTCCAGGGCAGGCCCCTGGGGCGGGGTGACGGGGGGTCGCAGGGCGGCCCACTGGGCGTAGACATCTCCGGCTTCGAACGGGTCCAGCCCGGCCGCGCGGATCATGGCGGACAGCAGCATCACGCTGCGCTCGCGGGTGCCGGGGGTGCCGGTCTCGGCGAGCGCGGCCGGGCTGTCTGCGCAGAACAACTCGTGCGCGACCGCCATACCCTCAGAGCCACCGAAGGCATGAGTCTCCGGCTCATAAATCCCACCCGTCCAGCCGGTGATCAGGCTGTCAGCGATGAGCTGGTCGAGGAGAGCGGTGGCGGGCTGCTCGGTGCGCAGGCGCACGCCAGCGTCCTTGCGCAAGAAGTGAAAGCGGTGTTCGGCCAGCGCGGTCGCCAGGGCCCGAGCGGCGTCCACATGCGGATCGGCGAAAGCCACGGATGCGTGCCACCAGGACGTGGCCGGAGGGATCGGCAGGTTCTCGTCGTCGAAGGTCATAACTAGGAAACTCCTTGCACGGCGGCAGGTTCGGGGTCAGGTGAGCAGGAGGGCGCGGCTCCAGCCGGTGGTATCGGCGGGCTGCAGAGCGAGTTGGGCTCCAGCGCGGCCTTCCATGAAGCCGAGCTTGGGCAGGTGCTGCCAGCCCACGGCCAGCCGTCGGTGCAGGTCCTGGATGATCGGGGTGAAGCGGTCGGGCGCAGGGCTGTCGGCGGCGACCGCGCGGGTGAGCATCACTAGTCCGGCCCAGCCGTGGCAGAGCGTGGAGTCGGTGATGCGGGCGAGCCGCAGCGGGTCGGTCAGGATGGCCGCGACGGTGTCCTCGGCCGCCCGGCGACGGGCAGGGTCACCCAGGGCGAGCCCGGCAAGTTGCTGGGCGCGGGCGATGCCGGGCTGGCCATAGCACCAGGACTGGCGGGCCGGCTCAGGCGCGGCCGGCTGGGCGGCGTCCAGGTGTTCTGCGGTGGACCAGTAGTGGACGCCGTGCCGGTCGAGCCAGCTCGCGAACGCGCTGACGGCCTGCTCTTGGCCGGGGACGCTGACGCCTTCGCACAGGGCGAGGGAGAGCACGGCAAGGGGCCCGGCGATGCCGTGGGCCAAGCCGTTGTTGCCGTGACCGCCAGCCATCTCCTTCCCGTCCGGGCCTACCGTCGACCACCACCCGGGCAGCATCCGGCCGTCACTGCGGGCGGGGTCGGCGAGCGCGACGAGGCAGGCGAGCACGTCGGGCAGCCGGTGAGCGGGCGGTTTTCGGGACAGCAGGAGGGCGGCAAGTCCGGTCAGGCCGCGGATGAGGTCCCATTCGGCGAGGTGGGGCAGCACGCCAGCCGCCTGACGGCGGCGGGCGGCGGCGAGCCGGGCGTCCACAACGCGGTCGACGGCCGCGCGGACATCGTCGCCGGCCCCGTTGACGCGAGCCAGGACGAACTCCAGGGCCGGGGCGCCGTGGAAAAGGCTGGCGTTGTTTCCGGTGCTGACCCCGCGGGCGATGGCCTGGGTGAGGTGGCGGCGGGCGGTGGACAGGTCATGGCGTTCGATATCGAGCAGAGCCATCCCGAGGGCGCCCTCGGACAGGTCCTGCGTACGGGGCACGGTCGTCGCGGTCATGAGCGCCTGGCCAGGGGAACGACGATGCTGTGGGCCCGGCCGCCGATCCACCCGTCCGCGTCCGGCGGAGGCGCCTCATGCAGGGTGGCGATGCCGAAGGGGCTGGCGTCCAGGTGCGCGCGCAGGAGGTCCAAGTCGAGGGGGCGGGTGAGGTCGAGGGGCAGATGCTGATCGTCCTCCGTGAGCAGCACCCGCTCCGGCACCCGAAACCGATTACGCCAGGAATGGAGTTGGTCCGCCCACTGCTGGAGCGGGGCGGTGCGCGCGGGCAACGTACGGCTGCTGATCTTCCACCGGGCATCGGTGAGGATGGTGCGCCGGTAGGTGAGGGCGGGAGTGAAGGGCAGGGCCCAGGCCGCTCCCCAGTCGAACCAGGTCACCTGCGGGGAGGTCGCCCGGCTGATCTCACCGAGGAAGCGGACCATCGGCGGCGTGTAGTTGTGCCACAGGAAATTGATGGCAGTGGGGGCCAGCAGCTCCAGCGGCTTGCCCGTCGCCGACTCCACCAGCTGGGGCCGGCCACCGGTGACGGTGACCGAGAGGTCCCGGGGAAAGAGGACGTGCGGGGCGGGGCGGCGGAATTCGCCGACGCTCACGATCCGCGGCAGGGCTTGCGGCGCGCGGGTGAGCAGGTCGGCCGGCATCCGACCGGCGTGGAAGGAGAGCTGCAGGAGTTCCGCCTGCGGATCAACGGTCGGCAGGTTCGCGTACGTTGCCTCGGCGCCGGGGAAAAGGTGCCAGAACCGGCCGGTCATCGATCCGGCCGAGCGTGAGACGGTCAGGACACGCAACCGGAAGTCGCCCCGGTCCAAGGCCGTGACGGAGGAGGAGTGGAGCTGTGCAGCCAGTTCGAGGTGGGGCGCGCGGCCGTGAGGCTTGTCGCCGGCCGCTGCTTCCAGTTCCGCGATCATCGCCCCGGTCACCGCGATGGTGCGGCTACCTTCGGCGGCGGCGGTGCCGGCCAGCTCCAGCAGCAGGCGGTCGCGCCGGGACATCGGCCGAGGTGGTTCGCTCGCCTTGACGAACCCTGCCGGTAAGCCCACGCCCCGGTCGGGGTCTGTGGCCACGTCCACCGGTACCGCGGTGTTTTCGCCGTAGCGCTCGGTGAACTGCTCGATCCACCGGCGCCACGTCGGTGTTCCGTTCGGATGGGTGACCAGGCGGGCCAGTACGGTCGCAGCGGTCTCCGCTTCGATCAGTACCTGCTCGGGCAGCTGCACGTCGGCATCCAGCCGCAGGTCGCACGCCGTCCGCAGGCCGGCTGCTTGAGCGCGCGCCTCAGGCGGTAGGACGTCGGTGGGGTCGGCGACGGTGGCGGGTGCGCGCAGCGAAGAGCGCAGCAGCCGCACGCGAAGCAGTTCACCGAGCAGCCGGTCACGCGCGGTGTCGCTCACAGCGGGGAACTCCGCAGCCAGCTTGTCGGACAACTGGCGGTACCCGATGGGCGATCGGGCGAGGTCGAGCACGAGACGCAGTGCCGGGCTCAGAGCGAGGCGGAACTCGGCGTCTCCCTCGGAGGGCACGTGAATGTGCCGGTCGCGCTGATAGATCAGGGTGTTGACGCAGACCTCGATGTCGGCCATGCGTGCGGCGTCAGTCTCCCAGGCGCTGAGGACTGCATCGAGCCCGGCAGGCCCGGGGCGGGGCACGGCCTGGTGCTCGTTACCGATGCGGACAGACGTGGTCTGGGCGAAGGCGAGCGGGGCGACGCCGGCGAACAGGCCGTAAGGGGTGGAGCGGTGGGCGTAGCGGATCGCGTAGCGGGCTGTGGACAGTGCCACCCGGCGCATCCGGCGTGCCCTTGGTGTGCGGCCGTCGATGATGGCCTGCACCTGCTCGGCCAGGTGAGGGCTCGCCTGCGACACGGTCAGGCGGAAGTCGGTGTCGGACCACACCGTGCTCAGCCACGCGCGCCACTCCTCCGCGAGTGCCGTGGCTGTCGGCCAGGGCGGCATGGCGGGCTGGGTCGTGTGGACCGCGGCGCGCAGCATGGTCTGCCCCGTGGCCTCGTACAGGCTGGGCCGATGCCGTGTCATCAGGGCTCTCCTCATCTTCTTGCGTGGCGGGCGGGGCGGGCCGGGCGGGGAGAACCCCGTCCGGCCCGCGTTGCCGGGGTGATCCGGCTTACGAGGTGGTGCAGGCGCTGGGGCAGGAGCTGCCGCAGGTGTCGCCGGTGCTGCACATCAGGACCGTCTCGGTCGCCGGCGTGCCCTCGATGAAGGTGATGTCGAGCCCGAACGGGTCGTCGTCGGCCTTCACGAGGTCCGCCTGCGCGGGGGCGGTCGGCCTTTCGGTCTGGATGGCGGTCATGCATGCCTCCTGGGAGTGGTGGTACGGGATGCCGGGGCCCGGTCGGGCCTCGGGGTCTGATGACAGACGAACAGGCCGGTGAAGTCACCTGGACCATGGCGTCTGAGAGTCGGGTGGGGTGCCGTCAGACTGCCGCGGGTCGCGCCAGCGGGGCGTTCGCGGCGGCGCGGTCCAGTACCCGGGTGAAGTGCTCGGCCCGCTCGTCGCCCTCGGCCTCCTGCGCGCGGAGGTCACCGAAGCGCTTCCAGTACCGGCGGCTGACGTCGCTTTTCATGATCCACGCGGCGTGGAAGGGCAGGTGCCACTTCGGGACGAAGCCGAGGCGGTGGCGCAGGCTGAGCATGCAGAGGAGCCGGTTGGCCGACATGAGCCGCATGTACTCCTCGGTCTCCATGTTCTCGGGCTTCCAGAGCTCGGCGAGGTCGGGATTGGTGGACACCTGCCCCAGCCAGTCGATCTGGTTGCCCGCGAGGAGCGCCTCGTTGCGTTCGGCCTGGTGCCGCGCGTCCTGCCAGAGCGGGGCAGCTCCGACCACGGCGGTCACGAGGGTGACTGCGGTGCCAGCAACGAGGACGGCGGTGGTGAACTTCATACGGCAACGGTCCTTTTCGTATGAGGGGATCGGTGGGTGCGTCGGATCGGTGAAGTGGGCGGGGCTGGCTGGGTCATGCGACCGCCGCGAGTACGACGGTCGAGGAGTCGTCGACCGGGTGATCCCGGGCGCACCGGAGACGCACCTTCTCCAGGCCCGTGGCGATCGGTGACAGCCCGATGGATGCCCTTCGCTGGTCCAAGGCATCGAGCGCGCGCACCGGACACAGAACAACCCCTGTTGCAGTGACCGCCTGTTGGGTCCCGAACTCCTGGGGGCGACCGCTGTTGACCAGGGTGCGGTCGTAGAGGTGAGCCCAGTGCTGGATGCGCGCGTCGCCGCCCTGGACTGCGCGTTCCAGCAGGATGGTGGCTGCCCGTTGAAAATCGGCGTCGTCGTCGGCGTGAAGAGCCAGGCTCCAGGCGGCACGTGCCGCTTCGGGGCCGACGAGGCGGTGACCGGGCCAGTCGTGTTCGGCCAGGACGCGGCGCAGCACCTTGGCGTCGGCGTGGTCGGCGTGGCGGTCCTGGCCGAGCTGAACGGCGTCGAGCTGGTTGCGCAGGCGCTTGGCTCTGCGCGCTGCCGCCTTCGTGGCTCGGTCGATGAGTTCGCGGGCGAGGTCCGGCCGCAGCGGTTCGGCGGCCGTCACGTGGTGGTCCGGCTGTCTGCGGAGGACTGCGGTTCCTGGACCCGGCAAGATATGAGCGCACTCAGTCCAGAACGTCGCTCGGCGATGAGTTCGAGGTGAGCGGCGCGCTCCTCGTGCTGCCCCGTGCCAGATCCGCGCACGTCCCAGCCCATGTCGGTGAGTCGGCGAAGAAAGCGGGCGATCGGATCAACGTCGAGGGGCTGGCGGGCCAGGGCCTCTGCGCGAACGAGCGGCAGGTCGAGTCGTGCGGCGAAGTCGGAGGCCCACAGGGTGATTAGCAGAATGGTGTCGTCGGAGCGGTCGGGCAGGGTGTGGAGGCAACTCAGGAAGAGACTCGGGCCCGGACCCCATCCGAGGTCAGGCGCTCGCTGCGGAATCATGCAGGCCAGCAGCACACCGTCCTCGAACAGTCCAGCAGGCTTCGACTGAGGATCGCGGAACAGGGGTGGGACATCGGTACGGGCGGGCACCGGCAGGCTGCGCATGGTGAGCCAGCTCTGGCGGTCCTGGACGAGCGCCGCGGCCTCGTCCCGCTCGGCGTCCGTGCACAGAGTCCGCATCTCGTACACGGCTGATAACCGTGGGGTGCGCTGGTGGAGTGATGTGGGCGCGGTCACGGGTGTCTCTTTCTCGTCTGGAAAGGCGTTCAGGGGACTGGGTGCCGCCGGTCCCCGCGGGGGACGGGGGCCGGCGGCACGGGCCCGTGCACGGCGGTCGGGATTCACGGGGTGCCGCGCACGGGGGTTCATGCGGCGGTGGGGTCGGGCTGCGCCCAGGCGGTCTCGGTTGCGAGACGCTCGGACCACTGGATGTCGTCCTCGTCGAAAGCGGCGTCGGCCAGACGTATTCGCTGGACTTCGCCCGTTCCCGCCGGCGGGTGGGTGTGCTGGATATCGCGCCACAGGCGCTGGAGGACGTACTCGCGGTCGAGGGCGTGGGCGCCGTGCAGCTCCATGGCGTCCTGGGCGGACGTCATGGCCCACTGGTGGCCCAGGTACTTTGCGTTGATCAGATCGGCGTCACAGGACAGGCCCTGGTCGAGGAGATGCACGGACTGGTAGGCCAGGATGCGTGCCGCGCGCAGGCGGGCCTCCACGTCGCCGACGCGGTCCCGCAGGACCGGCAGATCAGACAGGGCGCCCTGGTAGCGGGGCCGGGCCTTGAGGTAGGAAGTCGTGGTGGCTGCGACAGCCTCGTGGATGCCCAGGCTGACAGCGGCCAGGTTGGGGCGCCCATACAGAATGCTGCTGCTCTGGGCAACGCTCAGCCCCTGGCCGATCTGTCCGATCACGTTGTCGACGGGGACGCGGACGTGATCGAGGTCGAGGCGGCCGGCGGAGAAGCCGTGCAGGCCGAGGCCGGGACGGTGGGCAGGGACGGAGAGCCCATGGCGGTCGGATTCGACCATGAACGCGGTCAGCGCCTGCGAGGTGCGCACGCCCGCCTCGGCGGTCCGGGCGAGCACGAGGTGGGCTCCCGCGAGGTGGCTGTTGCCGATGTGGATCTTGCTGCCGGTGATCAGCCAGTGGTTGCCGGCCTGCTCGGCGGTCGTCTCGATGCCGCCGATGTGTCCGCCGGCGGCCGGTTCGGTCACCGCGATCGACAGGAGCAGCGAACCGTCAGCCACCTGGGGCAGCCACCGGGCTTTCTGCTCAGGGGTGGCGAAGTGCAGCAGGGCGCCGACGGGGATCAGGGTGGCCTGCAGGATGGCTGCGGCAGCTGCCGAGACCCGCGCGATGCGGTGGATCAGAACCGTCTTGGCCACATGGCCGGCACCCAGCCCGCCGAAGACGGGCGGGATGGTGACGGCGAACCAGCCCCGCGCAGCCATCAGATCGGCGACCTTGCGCTCCACCCGGCCCGGAGCGGCCTCCATCCGCACGGCGCGCGGCGCGACGTGCTCGGCCGCGAAGGCGTCCGCCTCGCTCCACAGCAGGTCGTGGCGGGCGGTGAGATAAGGACGCAGCGCCGGAGGCGGCGTGGCGGATGTGGCGGGCATGGTCGTCTCCCTCTCCCTGGATGAAGTTCGCGCGGTGAAGCGGCCGGGTATCGCCTGCGGCTCCCGGGTGGAGGCGGTGGAACGGGTCTAGCGGACGGGCGCTCGGGCGATGCGGCTCATCACCTGCGTGCCAGCGTCGATGACGATGTCTCTGAGCCGTCGGGCCTCGCTCAAGGGCCTTTTCTCGGGGTCGATGACGCAGACCGTGCCCAGCACGGTGCCGCTCTCGTGGATGAGCGGGGCGCCGAAGTAGGAACGGATGCCGACCGCGTCGACCACGTGGTTGCTGCTGAAACGGGGGCTGGCGTGCACGTCGTGCAGCGGGAGGGCCTTCTTGCGTGCCACGACCTCCGGGCACCAGCCGTGGTCGTGGCTCATGGTGCGGCCGACGATGACGTACCCGCTGTCCGCGGGCGGCTGGTGCAGTCCCACGAAGGTCTGCTCCTCCAGGAACAGATTGACGAACCCGTACAGGAACCCGGCTTGCTCAGCCATGTCGCGGGCAAGCTCGTCGAAGTCCGAGCTGGCAGCGGTCGACACGCCCAGGCGCTCCAGCAGCTCGTACCGCTGCGCCAGTTCGGTCGCCTGCTGGGCCTGCGGGCCGGTAACGGCAGCACCGGCTGGGATGGGCAGCCCGTGGGCGCTGTCGCGCATGCCGCGTTGCGGCAGGGACAGCGCGGACGGGGCGGTTTGGGGCCCGAGGTGGGGATCGTTGGGCTGATATGACATCAGGCGTCCTGGAAGGTGGCGGCGGATGTGGGGTGAGCGGGGCGAGCCGGTGTGTTCTGCACTGCGTGGCCGATGAGGGTCAGCAGGACTCCGGCGACATGGCTCGGATTGCGGGCGTCCCACGCGGTTGCCCTCGCGCCCTCCGCCGAGTGGGGCGAAACGCCGGTGACCACCGGTACGGAGGCGGGCAGGTCGAGGGCGGCGCGGACCTGTTCGGGGTGGTAGCGGTGGGCTCCGTCGAAGTGGTTCACGGCGACGACGAAGGGCAGGCCGATGTCCTCGAAGAAGCTGACGGGCGTGAAGCTGTTCTCCAGTCGGCGAGTGTCGACCAGGACGACCGCTCCGACGGCCCCGCGGGAGAGTTCGTACCAGAGGTCGACGAACCGGTCCTGGCCAGGCGTGCCGAACAGGAACAGCTCCAGAGGTACGGGCGCGTCGGGGAGGCTGAGGCGGCCGAAGTCGAAGGCGACCGTGGTGGTCTGCTTTGCCTCGACGCCTTTCAGGCTGTCGACGTCCGTGCTCGCCTCGGTCAGGTACTCCTCGGTACTCAGCGGGGTGATCTCGCTGACCGCGCCCACTGCGGTGGTCTTGCCGGCGCCGAAGCCCCCGGCGATCACGATCTTCAGCACGGTCGGTGCGCCGGCATGCGAAGTCCGCGAGCCCACGGGCGGGTCATCCGGCCTGGCGGTAGGCGTTGGCATCGGGGAACTTCCTTTTCAGGGCCACTGAGAGGGCCGCCAACAGGTGGGTGGTGGGACGTTCATCTGCGTCGGAGCCGTAGGCATCGGTGACGGAGATGACCAAGGCGTGGGAGTCCAGGAGGTCCGAGATGAGGATCTTGACGGCGGTGACGGGGCGGCCGAGGCGTCCCGCCAGCTCTGTCACCGAGCGTCGGTGATCCCGGCACAGGGCGAGGATCTCTTCGCATTCCTCGGCTTGGCCCGGGCCGGGCCGTCCGGAGCCGGCGTCCAGCACGGTGTCCAGGCCCAACAGGTGCCGCGGCCTGGTGCGCCCGCGCGTCAGCGTGTAGGTCCGCACGAACGTAGAGTCCTCGGCCGCATCGCCGTGGGTGCTCACCGGGGCTCGTCACTCGTGCCGACGCGGACAGGGATCTGCATGTACGGGGCGAACCGCTTCACCAGGCGCCCCATTTCGAACCCGACGGGGCCTGCGTCGGCGTCCGGCGCGGCGATGACGGCGAGGATCGTGTCCACCTCACCGCGTTCGTTGCCGGGGTGGCCGTCGAAGGCCGAGCTGCGGCCGGCGCTCTGGACGAAGAACAGGCAGTCGTCGCGCTCGATGATGATCTGCTTGGCCGGCCGCTTCTGGTGTGTGGGGCCGGTGGCGTTCGACGCGAGGGAGGCCATGCCAGCGAGGGCGGCGGACAGTTCGTCTGCCCAGTCTTTGTCGACGTCGCTGTCCAGGAGCCGCAGCGCGTCCCGCGACAGCAGAACGGCGTGCAGGACGCCCGGGACGTCGGCGGCGAACTGCCGCAGCAGCCAGGCCATGTCATCTCGCTGATGGCTCGCCGTCGCCCCGGACGCGGGCGCGATGTCGGTCGTCGGGTTCATTTCAGGGTGGGTGTTCATGAGGATCGCTCCAGAAGGGGGGAAGGGCCGGCGGATATGTCCGTGCCGCCGGGAACGGGGAGAGAACGGGCGATGGTCAGGGCCTGGGCTGCTCTGCCGGAGTGGGAGGAGCGCCGGCGGCCCCGCCGACCTGGATGCCCGTGCGGAAGGCAGCTGCGAGCCCGGGCGTCGGTGCGGTCGCAGGGGCCTGCTCCCGCTCACGAGGTGGGGGGAAGGAACCGGCCTGCCGTGTACGCCGGGGAAGGTCGGGCGCTGGAGCAACGTGCCTCGCCCTGTCGGCTCCCGGCTGGCCTACGGCGGTCGGATGTTGGACCTGCCCTGTCGAAGGGGCAGCCATCGCTGCGGCAGTCCGCCGTGGCGGGAGCGTGGAGGGGCGTGTTTCCGGGCGTCGAGAGTTCGCGTCACCGACGTGGGGAATCGCCACGAGGAGCCGGGCCGGAATGACGACCAGAGCGGTGGTGCCTCCCGTCACGTTCTCCTGCAGGAGAACGGACAGCCCGTGTGACTGGGCGATCTTCGCGGCGACCAGCAGGCCAAGCTGGCCGTCTCGCACCTGACCGCTGACATCGACCTCATCGGGGGCCTTGAGTAGATGGTTCATCTGGGCGCGGGTCTGCGGGTGCATGGGGATGGCCCGGTCCTCGACTTCGACTGCCAGCCCGTTCGGCACTCGTTGCGCTCGCACCATTACCTTCGTTGCCGGGTCGGAGCACTCGCAGGCGTTCTCGATCAGCTCGGCCAGCAGGTGCGTCAGGTCCGGGCCTACATGTCCGGGAAGCCCCAGCTCGCCCCCCACGGACCCCGCCGCGACCACCACGCGCGGATACTGCACCACCTCGGAGATCGCACCGCGCAGCGTGGTCGTGACGGGCACCGGCCGGCGCACACTGCGCAGGGACTGCCCGCCCAGCACCGCCGTGCTCTCCACCTGACGCCGCATCCGCGTCACGAGGTGATCGATCTCGAAGATCTTCGCGAGCAGTTCCGGGTCGTCGGTCAACATCTCCAGCTGAGTCAGTGCTTCGAGTGCTTTCCCGACCAGGGCGTGCTCCCGCGTGGCCAGGCGGCGCAGTACGTCCAGAAGGACGACGGACTGGGATTCGTCGTGCACGCGTATCAGCGAGGCGACGGCCTGCACCTGGAGTGCACCGAGCGCCTTGTCGATCTCTGCGGTCGCACTGGCCGGCTGCGGCATCTGAGTGTCCGGAAGGGGCGGTCGTGTTCCTCGGCACAGTTCGTCCGCCGACCACGCCACCGACTTCTCGATGGCCGCCGCCGCTCCCGCGACGGCGGTCAGTACCGCAGCTCGCCGTTGCTCTGCGGCTGTCTGTACGGCGTCGGCGGCCGTACGCACTCCGCGGGTCGCTACCAGCGTGACCGCGGCCACTCCGCAGACCAGGCCGACCAGGAGCCAGCCGAGAGGCACCGCAGCCGTCGACCAGACGGCGAAGGCGACGCCCACCAGGCCCGAAAGAAGCAACAGGGGCAGCACCACGGCACGACGGACGCAGTGCACCGTGAAGGCATCGGTCCGTCGCGATCGCCGTCGGCGATGGCCGGTCGCGGCCGGCCGTGTCGGGAACGGGCTGTCAGACATAAGGATCCTCGTCAGTGGAAAAGGGGACGGCTAGGCGTGCTGTGACGTCGGGGCCTTGCGGTTCTGTAGCAACCCGAGTGAGGGGAAACGGCGCGCCGGAACCGCCACCGCGCCCCGGTGAGGAGAGGATTGTGCCGCCAGCTGATGCAGCAGCAGAGCGCTCTGGACCAGGCCCATGTGGCTGAATGCCTGCGGGAAGTTCCCGAGTTGGCGCTGCTGGACGGGGTCGTACTCCTCGGCGAGGAGGCCGAGATCGTTGCGCAACGCGAGAAGACGTTCGAACAAGGCATGGGCCTCATCCAGGCGGCCGGTCAGGGCCAGAGCGTCCACAAGCCAGAAAGAGCAGAGGACGAAAGCACCCTCATCACCCGTCAGGCCGTCCACCCCGGTGTGCTTGCCTATCGTCGGGTACCGGCGCACGAGCCCGTCCGGCGTGGACAGCTCCCGGCGTACGGCGTCCACGGTGCCGACGACGCGCGGGTCGTCGGGCGGAAGGAATCCGACGCGGGCGATCAACAGCGTGGAGGCGTCAAGTTCCTGAGAGCCATAGGACTGGGTGAAAGTGTTGCGCACCGGGTCGAACCCCTCGGTGCAGACTTCGCGGTGGATCGTCTCGCGCAGCTCGACCAGGGGGACCGGATCCAGCGTTAGGGCGCCGGCCTCGGCCAGGCGGATGGTGCGGTCGATGGCCACCCAGGCCATCACCTTGGAGTGGACGAAATGCCGGCGTGCCCCGCGGATCTCCCAGATTCCCTCATCGGGTTCCTGCCAGCGCTGGACCAGGTGCTCGATGAGCCGCTGGTGCAGGACCGCCGTGTCGGCGCAGTGCGCGACACCGCTCTGGTGCGCGAGGTACAGGGTCTCGACCACCTCGCCATACACGTCGAGTTGCAGCTGGTCCGCCGCCCCGTTCCCCACCCGCACCGGTGCTGATCCCTCATACCCCGGAAGCCAGGGCAGCTCCCGCTCCCGCAGATCACGCTCCCCGGTGATCCCGTACATGATCTGCAGGTTCTCCGGGTCGCCGGCCACCGCCCGCAGCAGCCAACGCCGCCACGCCTGGGCCTCCTGCCGCTTCCCGGTTCCCAGCAGCGCGGCCAGGGTCGTGGAGGCGTCGCGCAGCCAGGTAAAGCGGTAGTCCCACTGTCGTTCGCCACCGATCTCCTCGGGCAGCGACGTGGTCGGCGCCGCAACGATCCCGCCGCTCGGCGCGTAGGTCATGGCCTTCAGTGCAATCGAGGAGCGGATCACGGCCTCGCGGTAGGGACCGTCGTAGGTGCACTCCTGTGCCCAGTCCTGCCAGAAGGCGAGCGTCTCGGCGAGCGCGGACTCCGGGTCGGGAAGGTCCGGTGCCGCTGCGTGGGAGGGGCACCAGCTGAGCACGAATGCCACGCTCTGCCCGGCGGCGATGGCGAAGGTACTGACGATGACGCCGTTCTTCTCCACCTGCTGAACGCCCGTGTCGAACCACAGAGCGTCCGCGCCAGCCTCGGCGACCATACGGCCCCCGACCTCGTGGATCCACGGGCTGACCCTGCCGTAACCCGGCCGCGGACGCATAGCCGAGACCATCTCCACCTCGCCAGCCACACCCTCCACGATCCTGATCACTTGCGGTGCCCCGGAGCGCGGCGGCATGAAGTCGAGCACCCGGGCCGACCCGGACGGGGTGCGCCACAAAGATTCGAGGACGAGCGAGTCACCGAGGTACCGGCGCTCAGAGACCGCCCCGGCCTCGGATCGACTTGCAGGCGGGGCTGGGGCGATCTGCCAAGCGCCGTGCTCCTGCGTGCCGAGCAGGCCGGCGAAGATGGCAGGCGAGTCGAAGCGGGGCAGGCACAGCCAGTCGATCGACCCGTCGTCGCAGACGTGGGCACTGGTCTGCATATCGCCGATCAGACCGTACTGCTCGATACGCGGAAGACGCTTCATCGTGTGGATCTCCGTAGACCCCGCGGATCCGGGGATGGCATCGGGCCGCCGCAGCGGCCGGGAAGGGTAGGTGAGGAGGGACATGTTGGTCACCTGTGCGTGGAGGGCTTGTTCTGCCCCGGTGCGGAGTCCTCGTCCTGCGGAGCGGAGCGGCAGGACACTCGGCCACCGCGGAGAATCAGCCAGGCCACCGGGCCTAGAACCACCGCGATCAGAACTGCCCCGGTGACGGTCATGCCCGGGGCGCCGACGCGGCCAGAGCCAAGAGGGCGAAGGCGACAGCGAAGACCGAGCCGCGCAGCACGTTGAGCTGTGGCCTCCACCAACGCCGTCTCCGCATCGGCTTCGCGGGGACACCACCGTGAGCTTGCACGGCCGCGACGAGTGCCTGAGTGGCCTCGGCCAGCTTGACCAGATGAACCCTGCTCGGCATGTAGCCGTCGGGGACGCCCGCCGAAGCGAGCTGCTGCGCGCCGCGCAGTGCTGGGGCTCCTGGCGGTACGACGGCCCCGAGCTGTCCGATGTGACCGCGAAGGCGCCGCGCCAGTTCCACCACCTCGCCGGCGCTCTCCGGCAGCGGCGACTTCTCGTCCAGCACGAGCGCCACCGTCTCCGCCGCGGTAACCGCAATATCGCGCTGCGGGCCGGGTGTGGTGCCGATACTGCCCTGCCTGCTCGGGGTAACGCGCGAGCCGATGTCCCGACGGGAAGTCAGCGGCAGACGCATGATGGAACTCCTCTTCACATCAGACCACTTGGGCTTGGCCGCGACTGGTGCGCCGCCTGGAACAGGGCTCACCGGGGTCCTCCCAGGTGGGCAGCGCAGAAGAGCGCGGCAGTAGCACCGATCACGCTGCCGATCACTCGAAGTGATTGCGCGGTGACCAGCGAACACCCCGTCGCCAAGGCTTGGGAATGACTCTCAGATGACGTTGACCCGTCAGTAACCTGCATTGGGGTGCCGCCGGAGCAGACGGTCCTGACATGCTGGGCGCCATGGTGACTCTCAATGGAAAGCCCGCATCCGTAGACGACCTGCTCCCTCTGGCGCTTACGAACGTCGGGCACTTCACGTCCATGCGCGTCGACTCCGACGGCAGCATTCGCGGTCTGACGCTGCACCTGGAACGCCTCACTCGGGACTGCGAGATCGTGTGGCACGCGGCACTGAACCCCGACCGTGTCCGCGAGTACGTCCGCCAGGCCCTGGGAGGCCAGGCCCTGCCCTGCGTCGTGCGCGTGACGATCTACGACCCGAAGGTCGAGATGGGCCACCCGGCCGATGCCAACGAGCCGCACGTTCTTGTGTCCGTACGCGGCGCCGGCGCCCTGCCTCCGGCCCCGCTGCGCGCCCAGAGCCAGGTGTACGAGCGCGACCTGCCCGAGGTGAAGCACGTCGGCCTCTTCGGTGCTCTGCACGGCCGGGGCGCAGCCCAGCGAGCGGGCTTCGACGATGCCCTGTTCGTCGGTCGCGACGGCTTCGTCTCGGAAGGTGGCACCTGGAACGTGGCGTTCATCGACCAAGAGGGCACCGTGGTGTGGCCCGCCGCTCCCGTATTGCCCGGCGTCACCATGGCTCTGCTCCAGCAGCAAGCCGACCACCGCACAGCAACCGTCACCCTGGACCAGGCGAAGGGCATGGCCGCGGCCTTCGCCACGAACACCTCGATCGGCGTCCGCCCCTTGGCCGCGATTGACGACACCGAGTTCCCTGTAGATCACCCCGTCTTGAGGCAACTCCAGGAGGCATACCTGTCGATCCCCGGCGAGACCCTGTAGGGGAAGGCCATGGCGGGGGTGACCAGGTGGACCGGCCGAGAGGCCGAGTTGCTGCGCATCGCTATGCGCGAGAAGCAGAAGGACTTTGCCGATCTGGTCGGTGTGAACCCGCGCCAGGTCCCTCGATGGAAACGCCGAGGGGAGACCATCGAACTCGAACTGGACAACCAGTCGGCCCTGGATACGCTGCTGTCCCAGGCCCCGACCGACGTCCAGCAGCGATTCGCCGCGCTCATGACCGAACGCGCCGCTGTTGAACACGACGAGCGCGCCGAGGAACTGCTGCGAAGGGACCCGAGCACTCGCCGGCACCCGGTCGACGGGAAGGTCATGGCCCTCGTCGAAGAGGGCATCTTTCTCTCCGGTCCAGACAACCGCTCGGTGTGGTTGGAGCCGTTCCTCATGGACGTCTACCCGACGACCAACGAGGACTACGCGAAGTTCGTGCTGGCCACCAGTCATCGACCACCCCAGCACTGGCCCGACGGCCACTGCCCCGTCACACTGGCCAACCACCCCGTGGTGTGGGTGACGTGGCACGACGCGTTCGCCTACGCTCGTTGGGCTGGCAAGGCGCTTCCCTCCGCACGGCAGTGGGAGAAGGCCGCTCGCGGACCGCGCGGGCGCATCTACCCCTGGGGCAACGAGCCGACAGCCGCGAAGGCAAACACGGCCGAGACCGGCATCGACACGACCACCCCCGTCTCCCGCTACCAGTCCGGCGCCAGCCCGTTCGGCATCTTCGACATGTGCGGCAACGTCTGGGAGTGGTGCGGCACCGAAGAGGAGCCCGGCAACGGACGGCGTCACTTGAAGGGCTCCGCGTTCACGTCCCCGATCGGACGGGCAGCGCCGTCCCTGATGAACGCTGCCTCCACGTCGATGAAGGACAACGACACAGGGTTCCGCTGCGTCGCTGCCCCCTAGGGCCAGGTCAGCACGCCAGACGTGGACGGCTCTGGCCCTCATGCCTGCCCCTGGCCAGTCTCGGGGATCACCACGGCGACGAAGCCCCTGTGCTCGAACCAGTCGAGTTCCTGCCGGTATTCGTCAACGTGAGAACTGATGACGTCGGCCGTAACCACTACGACCCCATCCGCGTACCCAGCGAGGATCTGCCGCCTTACACCGCACCAACCGGGCCGCGCCGTAGGAGCACCGGCGCCGTGGTGGTCGGCATAAGACTGACCAGCTCCCACCTGCCAGCACTGGCGAACCGCGCACGCAGCAGCTGCGTTGAAGGAGTGCTGGGGCTCCTGGCCCCCGAAGGCCAGCGCGTACAGGCAAACACGCGGCATCCGCCCACGGGCTCGTGCCCGCGCCACGATCTGCTCAAGGTTGTCTCGGCGTGCAGCCGCGAGGGAACCGTATGCATCGGCCCTGACACGGAACCGGTTGGGGTTCAGCCACTCTTCGAGATCGCGCTCCTGATCCATCCAGGAGGTCGGTTTCCTGCGGGCGGTGCTCTGGCGCATCACGGGCCTCGGCTCTTGACGGGGTGTGGGAGTGTCGGCGCGGCGGTTACCTTCGCGATCCTTGGGTTGGCAACGTGCCGCGCACTAAGCCAGGGGTGAACGGCCCCAGCGGTGGCCGAACGAACCTCTGGTCCGGCAGCCGCAACTACTCTGCTGCGCGCGCTAATTAACATTCAAGGGAATCCCCAAATGAGCCCTAACTGGCATGTGCCAGCTAGTGGGCAGGGGGTGTTGCAGAGAGGACGCGCCGTGTCAGACTCCGGACACAGGCCCCTTGCCGACGCACAGGCATCACGATCTCGCGGGCAGGGGAGAGGACTTGGTACACGGAGCAGCGAGGTGAGGGGACAGGTGGCGGCACGACGGGGACCGACGTACCTGCGGGTCATGCTCGGTAAGGAGTTGCGCGAACTGCGCGAACGAAAGAAGAAGCAAGCCGAGGCGACGGCCGAGCCCGGTGGCGAGGCGGACTCCTATACCGCCGAAGCTGTCTCCACGAAGCTGAACTTCTCGCGATCGAAGCTGAGCCGGGTGGAGGCCGGCGAGATCCCGCTGCCCAAGCTGGCGGACCTCGAAGCGTTGATGGACGAGTACGACGTCATAGAGCCGTCCGACCGTGACGTCCTGCTCCAGATGCAGCGCGATTCACTCAAGAGCGAACCGTTGACGACCTTCCGGAACGTGCTCCCCTCAGGTATGCCCCGGTACCTCGGTCTGGAGCGGGATTCGGTCCGCATCCGGGGCTTCGAGAACAACGTGGTGCACGGCCTGCTTCAGGACGAGAAGTACGCAAGGGCCCTCATGGGCTCGGCCAAGATCGTGGAGGAGCGAACGACTGACGCCGTCGAGCGCAGCGTTCAAGCCCGCATGGAACGCAAGACACTGCTGGACAGCGGTCGCGAAGTACACATCATCCTCACCGAGAACACGCTGCGCACGGTGATCGGCAGTCCTGATGTGATGCGTCGCCAGTACGCGGAGATCATCCGCCTCTGCGAACAGGACAACGTAGAGGTGCAGATCATCCCCGAAGATTTGTCCACCTATCGCGCAGGCTTTTGCTTCACGGTGCTGGAGTTCGATGAGCTGGATGCGGTGGTCCAGGGCGACGGCCACAGATCCATCACCATGTGGTCGAAGCCATCCGATGTTGGGCAGTACCAGAGGCAGTTCGATGCCATGGTCAAGGCGGCGCCAGGGCCCTCCCAGACGCCGTCAATCCTGATGGAACTCGACAAGAAACTGTGGAAATGACTGATCACACGAAGCCCGTTCCCTCTACGGAGTTCGCACCGGAAGGATCCTGGTTCAAGTCTTCGTTCAGCGACCAGGGCGGTGGCAATTGCGTTGAGGTTGCCCGTCGGGGCAACCTGGTCGGAGTCCGTGACTCCAAGGACCGACAGGGTTCGGCCATGATCCTCCCCTGCGGTGTGTACGCGTCGTTCATCCGAACGGTGAAGAGCGGCGCCGTCGACTGCGAGTTGGCCGGCTAGCAGCAGGCCGGCGCACGGGGCCTGTAGAGGAGGGCCCGCATCCCTGACCTTAACAAGGGGGTGCGGGCCCTTCTCGTGCAAGCCCCATGCCTCCGAAGGCGCGCGTCGGCGTCTTCGCTTCAGCCCTGGTAGGTCCTGCGTTCTGCTGCCGTTGGATGGCAACATCGGTGCATTCGCCCACGGCAGACAGGAAAAAGCGGCGAAGGACTGGATAGCTGGGCGAGGACTATGTCAACGTACAACGTCCCGCAAAAACAACGCCAGGAGGTGCTGCTTCTTCATCGTGATCAGGATCCAAGGCGGTTTGGAATCACGTGCCGCGAATATCGGCCCCTGGTGTGAGTTCCTCTAATCGCCTGCAGCGGGGGGACCGCAGCGACCGCGCGGTTCTCGCGCACGTGGCACGGCGTCCCGGCGCCACAGCCTGCGAGGTTGCACAGGCCACTCGGGATGCCTGAACGTCGCGTCACGGCGAATCTTGGCCGGCTCACCTCGCACACACGGGCTTCTAGTAGTCACCTCGGACGGCACGTCCGGAGCCCCCTGCTCGTACCTCCTCTCCCATGTGGGTGGGGAAGGCGAGGAGACCCTTCGAGCGGGTGATGCGGCGGGCAACATAGCCGACGATCGCCGGTTAGCCAAACCGGCGATCGTCGCGACGATTGAGGAGCTCGCAGTAGCTGTGCTTGGCGGTGGAGCTACAGCAGACGCAGCGGATCGCGTCGTGCACTCAGTTGTCAGGAGGAACGGCACTGTCCGCTGTTGCCCAAATGACCGTGGTGTCCGTCGCTAATCCGCAACGGTGCCTTCGCCGATGGAGTGTGACGTAGTGCGGTTTAGGCCAGAAAAGGCCACCGGGGTGAAAAACGTGACGCGTTGACTGCGGGAGGCAGCAATCGTCTGCTGACTCCGGAGGAAGTGGCTGCATGGCTAAAGGTCAGCGAGATCACCGTAAAGAATAAATACCGGGCATGGGGTCTCAAGGCCCAGAAAGTGGGACGCCTTTTGCGATTTCGTGAGCGCGACATCGTCGCCTACCTCGATGAACACTACGGGTAACGGCTGCGCAGCCACGCCCCAGCGCGAGAGAGGAGCCCATGGCCACCGTTTTCCAGAGGTGCAAGACCGACGAGAGGAGCCCTCTTTTTCCATGCGAGAGGGTTCGCTGTGGTCACGACTGGACCGTGAGATACAGAGAGCCAGGCGGCCGGACTGGCGGGCAGCGGGAAGCCAGCTTCAGCAAGAAGACGACGGCAGACAACTTCGCCAGCAAGGTCGAGAACGACAAGAGCGTCGGGACGTACATCGACCCCAACGCGGGGAAGATCACCGTCCGGGCTTACGCGGAGGACTGGCTTAACCGCCGTGTGATCGGGGACTCCACGTACTCGAACTATCGAGGGTTCATCGATACACACCTGATTCCCCTGCTCGGTCGGAAGACTATGGCCGGAGTCGCGAAGCGCGATGTCGAGCACTTCAAAGCGGCCATCAGTAAGAAGCTCGCCGCGAGCACGGTCCACGACCGCATGAAGCTCGTCAAGCACATGTTCTGGTCCGCCAAGGAAGAGAAGGTCATCCAGGAGGACCCGACCAGGGATGTGAAGACTGCTCCGGGTAACCACGCGGTCGATGAGGACGAGATCCCCACGCTTGACGAGGTTCGCCTCCTGTACGAGCACATGTCGCCGCAGTACAAGCTGACCATCTGGCTCCAGGCCGGTATAGGCATGCGGGTCAGCGAGGCCCTCGCCTTCCATGTCGGATGCCTGCGCGACGACGTGATCCGCATCCGCTGGCAGATCAGCTCGAAGGCTCACCGAGGCGACAGCAAGACCCGACTGGTGGCGCTGAAGCACCGTGACGAGGGTGAGTACCGCGATGTGCCTGCTCCGCAGTTCGTCTGCGACGAGATCAATGCCCATGCGGAGGTTTGGGAGCCAGTCCCGCTCTCGTTCCAGAACGCGGCTGGGAGGTCGCGGCAGGTCGAAGTTTTCTTTGCGCCACGCGAACGGGGTAAAGGCACGATGCCGACTGCGAACACCTACTCGTACCACTTCAGGAAGGCGTCCAAGGCCGCCGGGCTGGTGGATGCCGAGGGGAAGCCCAAGTACCACCCGCACTCGCTTCGCCACTTCTTCGCCTCGACTGCCCTGGCGGCCGGCATCCCGATCCACGAGGTCTCGCGCTGGCTCGGCCACAAGTCGATCAAGACCACTGTCGACATTTATGGCCACCTCGTTCCCGAAGCGTGGGACCGTTGCCGTGCCATCATGCAGAAGGCCATGGGCCCGGTGCTCGGCGACACTCCGGAGGAACCCGGTAAGTACAGCTCGGCGGCCTGAGGTGCTGAGCGTGCTGGATAGCTTCCTACCGTGCTGGATCGGTGCTGGATCCGATCACCAGAAGAAACGTTTCCGCAGGTGGGAGCCCTGTGTCAAACGTTCCGCTTCAACGTGTAGTGCCTGATTCCCTGATCGGCCGAAGTGGCTCGTCAGGGTAAGAAACCCCAGTTCAGGGGCCAGATCTTCGGGTCTGGCCCCTTCCTGTTTTCTCCTGCCGATTCCGGGCTCTTCCTGGGGGTGTGCTGACTTGGTGCTGACTCTGCTGATGGCTCGTCGGTTGCGCTGGCCTGGCTGTCCACGGCCGATCCGACGGCTTGGGGCGGCGCCTTGGCTTGTGCGAGAGGCCGTGATGCGGCCCGGTTTCCTGTTGTGGAAAGCAAGACCCCTTGCTCCCGCGCTTGAGCGGCCGGGAGTATCGGGTAGGGCAGAGAGGGATCGAGTCGACCGAGGGGGCATCGTGCGCGTGACCAAGCTTGCGAGCAACTGTGAGAACGGGGACTGCCCGACGCTCTACCTCACCGACCGGGGCACGGTCCTTGTGCAGGGCGAGACCCCGGCCGATCACGGGCTGACGCTGCCCGCACACGAGACCGTGGTCGAGATCCCCGTAGAACTCCTCCGGAAGGTTCTCCGTGATCAGCGCATCTAACGACCTGGCGGCCCGCTTCTCCACCTTCGAGGAAGAGGCGTTCCGGCTGGAGACCCTGGACGACTACAGCAACTCCGGGAACCCGGCCGCCTACCAAGCTTTCCTCGCGGGGGAGGCGAAGCCCGCGGACTACAACGCCGCGTGGCTGGACACCGTGCGCCGGGCCACGGAGAGCGGCAAGCACATGGTCCGAGTCCACGTCCTGTCCCGTCCGCTCACCCCGTACCTGCGCTACGAAATGGGCTGGGGCTATCTGACGAACATGACGGCCGGCGAGGAGTTCCACATCCTCGACGTGACCGACCGCCCGAACCCCCTGCGAGGCGTGCCGGACTTCTGGCTCTTCGACGGCCGCGAGCCGGTCATCCTCAACTACGACGAGAACGGCGCCTTCACCGGCCCCACCTTCGTACCGGCCGCAACGCCTCTGCCGACAGGCGAGGAGTTCGAGTACGCCACGTACCGGAGCGTCGCCCTGGCCATGTCGGTGCCCTTCACCGAGTGGTGGGAGAAGCACGGGACGGAGTGAACCGAGCAGAGCTGGGAGCGGCGCTGCGGGCGCTTCGGCAGGCATCCGGGAAGGAGGCCAAGGCCGTCGCCCGCAGCGCCGTCATGTCCACGAGCAAGCTCAGCAAGATCGAGAACGGTCGGGCTGCGCCGAGCGTGGCCGATGTGGAACGCATCCTCACCGCTGTCGGCGTCTCGGAGGAGATCAAGGCCGAGTACATGTCCGTGGCGCGCGCTCAGGCCACGGAGGCGACGGCCTGGCGCCTGTATCGCCGCATGGGCTACCACCGCAAACAGGAGCAGATTCACGCGCTCGAACAGAACATGACCCTGCTCCGGCTCTTCCAGCCATCCCTGGTCCCCGGCCTGCTCCAGACGCCCGAGTACATCCGGGCCGTCCTGGCGGGCAAGGATCTCGGCGAGGAGATGCTGACGCGTACGGTCAGCGCCCGCATCGCACGGCAGACCGTTCTCTACGACGACAGCAAGGACCTGCGTTTCGTTCTCACCGAACCCGTGGTGCGCTGGCGGATGCTGCCCCCGCTGATGATGGCGGGACAGCTCGACCGGCTGCTCTCCCTGTCCCGTCTGGCGCACGTGGACATTTGCGTCGTACCCCTGGCCGCTCCTCAGCAGGACGCGCCGGGCCACTCCTTCGTGATCCGCGACGACCGCGCGGTGACCGTCGAGACGACCCATGCGGAGATGACCGTCACCGACCCCAGGGACGTGTCCCTGTACATCGCGAAGTTCGAACGCTTCACGGCCACGGCCCTGCACGGCGACGCCATGCGCAGCCTTGTCGAGCACATCCGCGACGGCTTCTTGCAGCAACAGGAAACCAGCTAGACCCCGCCTGACCTGCGCCCTAACGATGGAACGGTGACCAGCGCCGACACCGAGCCGGGGAGCAGCCATGAAGTCGAGCACCGTCCAGTCGGGTCCCGTACACCTGTCTCTCCCCAAGGCTCCGCCCGAGCCGGTCTCCGGCTGCCGTGACTGTCTCCACCACGCGGTGCGTCGGGCCAACGCCGTCTCGGCCGGCGACTACTCGAAGGCGACCGACGTGAATGTGTCCCTGCGCGCGCACCTGCGCGACGAGCACGGGGCCGAGTAATGACCTGCGCCGTACTGCGGTACGTGACGCATCGGATCACCCAGCACCCGGACACGGACGTGACCTTCGAAGCCGAGTGCTTGAGCTACGCATGCGGTTGGACGGCGCAGCCGTCTCAGGACGGGGCCGCTGTCGATGTCGAGTGCATGGGCCACAGCGCCCGCAGCGGACACCGGGGCTTCCGGCGTCTGTGTACGTCCTTCGCCTTCGTGGTGAGGGCAGGAGCAGACGAACGCCCCAGTGCGCTGGAGGGCGAACACGCCCCGAAGACGACCACCTGAGAAGAGGACCATGACCAAGGAAGAATGGCTCGAACGTGAGCTGGCCAAGGCCCCCGAGCCGACGGCCGCAGGTGTCTGGTGGGTGCTGAACAGGTTCGGCTTCCCGCGGGAACAGGTGGAGGCGGCCTACGACGCGATGCAGCGGGAGAACAAGGAACGCGAGGAAGCAGAGCAGCGCGGAGGCGGCCAAGCGGGAGATGTGCTGTCAGAAGCAAATCACGGGCCCGCGACACACGTCCCGGGAGTAGCCGACACCGGGCCCCGGTGCTGATTCTCACTCTTCGTCTACCTGACGTGGCCACAGTGCAGCGCAGTCAGCCCGCCGGACTACGAAGTGGACGGGTGCTCCATTGACGGGGAGGCGCACGCCAGGAACGGTCCGGCGGCCTTGCTCCATGATTCGCCCCTGGCGAGCGCCGCCGCCCCTTCGGCGCGGAGGGACTCGACCACAGGTCCGAGGAAGTCCGTCCTCCAGTGCCGTATCGCCTCCGGCTGCATGCCACTCGCGTCGACCAAGGCGCCCACCCTGTCTTCGATGACAGCCGCGCCCTGCTCCACGTCGCTGCCCGTCCACCCGTCCATGTGCTCGGCCACCACGGCCCACGCCAGCTTGATCACAGTGGGAGCGTACGGCCGGAACCCATCATTCAGGAGGGCAGGCGGGCCAGGGGGTGGGGTATGACCCCTTGGCCCTGCTCCCCCAACCGCCACGTCTTAGCACCTCGGATTCTGCCACGGTTTCAAGGTCGACGGGCCCTGCTCCGCACCCTCCGGCGGCGAGAGTAGTCGCAGGTCAGCGACGGTAGTACGTTCTGCAGCGGCTCCGCCGGCACCGTACAGGAATGAGAGGCCGCGGTGACCCTCGACCTGGCGCTCAGGCTGCGGCTTCGCCAGGGTCCTCGTCCCCCGGGTTCAAGAAGAACCACCGGCGGACCAAGGTGTAGCCGGACGGGAGTTCGTTGCCCGTCAGTTCTCTGTACCTCTCCTTGGCCGCCTCGCTAGCCTGCTGACCGGCGGGGAGCCTTCGAAGGAAGGGATCGCGGTCAGGGTCAAGGGCGGACTGACGAGGCTCATCCGTGGCTTCACGGTCGGAGTCCGGCTCGAAATCCCCGATGTCCTCGGCGTCGTACCTCTCGCCGTCCCGCCTCCCGTGGAGATGGGCGACCACGACCAGGCCCACGGCCAGAGTCACGCCGAGAGCGACGCGGATCTTCGGCTTGTGTCTCCCGTACCAGTCCTTCGTCTTCTCGGCGAAGGAGGTAGGGTCGCCGCCCTCCGGGGTGGGCTCGCTGGGCGTGGCGGCGTTCTGGTTGTTGACCTCGGGGGCCTCGGCAGGGTCATCCACTTGCACAGACATACCGGATCCATTCTCGGCTGTCAGGCCATTACCGACATTGCCGATCAAGTTCAGTGGGGCGTTTCAACCTGGCTGAGCTGATGGCCATTGGCTCGGTCTAGCTGTTGGTCGGGGAGTGGCCAGCGGAGTCCGAGGTCCGCAAGCCGGTGAGGCTCGCACGCGTCTCTTCACGGTCGTCCTAGGCAGAGCTCCGGGACCTCAGCGGGTTGTCGGTGTCGTCCGCTAGCCTTCGCGTGTGATTACGGGTGAGCTGAAGAGCAAGATCGACCGGGTATGGGATGCCTTCTGGTCGGGCGGGATCTCGAACCCGCTGGAGGTGATCGAGCAGATCACCTACCTGATGTTCATCCGCCGCCTGGATGACCTCCAGTCGGCGAAGGAGAACCGGGCGAACCGTACAGGCCGACGGATCGAGAACCCGATCTACACCACGGAGACGGACCGGCTTCGGTGGTCCCGCTTCACCAACGAGGCGCCGGACAGCATGCTCGTCCTTGTGCGCGATGGCGTGTTCCCGTGGCTACGCAACCTGGGTGGCGAGGACTCGACGTACTCCCACCACATGAAGGACGCCCGGTTCACTATCACTACGGCGAACCTCTTGGCGAAGGTCGTCGACATGCTTGACGAGATTCCGATTGGTGACCGGGACGTCAAGGGCGACCTGTATGAGTACATGCTCGGCAAGATTGCGACGGCAGGACACAACGGGCAGTTCCGCACGCCACGGCACATCATCCGTTTGATGGTGGAGATGACAGGCCCGGGGCCGAAGGACGAGATCTGTGACCCTGCTTGCGGTACAGCGGGCTTCCTCGTCGCTTCGGCGGAGTACGTCAGCAGGACTCATCATGAAGCTCTGCTGGAGCCGGAGCAGCGTCGGCACTTCAACGAGAGCATGTTCCACGGGTTCGACTTCGACAGCACCATGCTGCGGATTGGCTCGATGAACATGCTCCAGCATGAGGTGGAGAACCCGGACATTCGCTACCGTGACTCGCTCGCGGAGAGCGCGGCAGGAGAGGCGGAGCGGTACTCGCTGATCCTCGCTAACCCGCCGTTCTCAGGAAGCCTGGATTATGACGCCACGGCTAAAGATTTGCAGCAGGTGGTTAAGACCAGAAGCACCGAGCTGCTGTTCCTCGCATTGTTCCTGCGCCTGCTCAAGCCGGGCGGACGTGCTGCGGTGATCGTCCCAGACGGGGTGCTCTTCGGCTCGACGAAGGCTCATAAGGAACTACGGAAGATCATCGTTGAAGACCACAAGCTCGATGCGGTCGTGAGCCTTCCAGGCGGTGTCTTCAAGCCGTACACGGGCGTTTCGACGGCGATCCTGTTTTTCACCAAGACCAACAGCGGCGGCACGGACAACGTGTGGTTCTATGAGGTCACCGCTGATGGCTTGAGCCTGGATGATAAGCGCGGTCCTTTGTTGGATGAGGACAGACTTGGGGCTGTGCCGGAAGTGGGAGTGCTGACCGCGGCTGAGCACGAAAAGAACAACCTCCCGGATGTACTGCGCCGCTGGAATCTTCGCAACGGTAGCGAGAAAGGCCGTGCCCGGACCGAACAGAGTTTCTGCGTTCCCAAGGCAGAGATTGCTGCCCAAGGGTACGACCTTAGCATTAACCGCTACAAGGAGACCGTGCACGAAGAGGTTGAGCATCGCTCGCCAGCTCAGATCATGGACGAGCTCGCCCAGATTGAAACAGAGATCCAACGGGGGATGAGCGAGCTGAAGGGGATGCTGGGATGAGCGGGTGGGAAATGTCTGCCCTTTCCGACATCTGTGAAATTCGAATTGGGCGCACTCCGTCTCGCAGTCAGCGAGAGTACTGGGGGGTGGGACATCCCTGGCTCTCCATTGCCGACATGAAACAAGGGCGCCGGCTGAAGAACACCAAGGAGCAGATTACTCACCTTGCCGCAGATAAGGTGATGGGCGCACCCGTTCCCGCCGGAACTGTCCTCCTGAGCTTTAAGTTGAGTATCGGAAAAGTGGGGATTTCCGAAATTCCAATCTACACTAATGAGGCGATCGCGGCCCTTCCCGTCAAGGACCCCGGGCGGATTGACTCAGCTTTTCTGTACTGGGCTCTTCGGTCTATCAACCTAACCGGTGATGCAGACCGTGCGGCAATGGGGAGGACGCTGAATAAGTCAAAGTTGGCGCGCCTGCAGATCCCTATTCCTCCCTTGTCTGAGCAGCGACGCATTGTGCAGGCCCTCGATCAGGCGGAGGCATTGCGAACCAAACGCCATGAGGCTATCGCCCTCTTTGATGACCTTGTCAGGTCAGTATTCATCGAAATGTTTGGCGATTCCGATGCTGCATGGCCGCGTGTGACCGTCGCCGATCTCACAGATGGCCAGAAAGCGGCGATCCGGACCGGCCCTTTTGGGAGTCAACTCCTGCATGAGGAGTTCGTTGACTCTGGAATCGCCGTTCTTGGCATCGACAATGCCGTCGATAACGAGTTCAAGTGGCAAGGGCGTAGGTTTATCACGGAGGAGAAGTACGCGAAGCTCGTGCGGTATACCGTTCGCCCGGGCGATGTCCTGATTACCATCATGGGTACGTGTGGACGCTGCGCAGTGGTTCCCGATGACATCCCCGTAGCGATCAACACCAAGCACCTCTGCTGCATCACGCTCGATAAGTCCCGCTGCCTTCCAGAGTTCTTGCATGGTTACTTCCTGATGCATCCAGTCTCCCGTGCCTACCTTGGTCGCAACGCCAAGGGTGCGATCATGGCGGGTTTGAACATGGGCATCATCAAAGAGCTGCCTGTGCATCTCCCGCCAATCGAGTTGCAGGCCGATTTTGTGCAGCGGGTTCGAGCTGTACGGATGCTCAAGGCTGAGCAGGAGCACCATCTAGCCATGCTCGATGCGCTCATGGCCTCGATCCAGCACCGCGCGTTCCGGGGTGAGCTGTGGGTTGATTCCTCAGCAGCCTGACCAGTTGGGCCGGAGACAGCTTTTTCCTTTCGTTCGTTGACCTGAGTACTAGGGAAGGGCACCACGTGAGCAACTTCGAGTTCCTCAAGGCCGAGTGGTCTGACCTCTACGGGGAGGCAACGCGTGCGGAGCGGCTGGCGGTAGCCGATCCGCGCGCGGCCGTTTTCTATGCGCGGCGGTCGGTGGAGCTTGGGGTCACCTGGATGTTCGAGGTGGACGAGGCGCTCCAGCGGCCGTATCGGGATGACTTGGCGGCGATGCTCTCGGAGCCGACGTTTATGCGGGTCGTGGGTCCGGCGATCCGCACGAAGATGGACGTCATCCGGCGGCAAGGGAACGCCGCGGTGCACCGCAAGACGCCGGTGTCGGTCAACGATGCAATGCGGGTCGTGGGCGAACTGTTCCATGTCATGTACTGGCTGGCACGCACCTACGCTGTGGACAAGGCGAACCTGCCCGCGCCGGGCCTGGCCTTCGACTCGACGCTCGTGCCACGCCCGGAGCCGGCCAGCGTGCGACTGGCAAAGCAGGCCGAGCTGAAGAAGTTGGCGGAGCAGTTCGCCGCGCAGCAGGAGGAGCTGGCAGCTGAGCGGCGGAAGAGTCAGGACCTCGATGCTGAGTTGCAGACCCTCCGCGCGGAGATCAAGGCCGCGAAGGCTGCCAACGAGGCGCGCGTCGACACGCACGACTACAACGAGTCCGAGACTCGTACGCTGATCATCGACCTGCTCCTGAAGGAGGCCGGCTGGGCGCTGGACCAGCCGAGCGACCGGGAGTTCTCGATCACGGGCCTGCCGGAGTCGGTGTCCAAGACGGGTAAGGGCAAAGTCGACTACGTCCTTTGGGATAACGATGGGAAGCCTCTGGCGGTCGTGGAGGCCAAGCGCACCACGAAGGACCCGAGGGTAGGGCAGCACCAGGCCAAGCTCTATGCGGACGCGCTTGCGAAGCAGTTCGGGCAGCGACCGGTCATCTTCTATACCAATGGCTACCACACCTATATCTGGGATGACCTGAACTACCCCCCGCGCGATATTCAGGGTTTCTACACCAAGGAGGAGCTGCGGCTCCTGGTGCAGCGCAGGGCCGGGCGGCAGAATCTTGCGAAGCTTCCGATCAACGACCAGATCGCTGGCCGCGCTTACCAGTCGCATGCGATTCGGCGGGTGGCCGAAGCGTTCGAGTCCGACGCGGCGCGGCACACCCTGCTCGTGATGGCGACCGGCTCGGGCAAGACCCGGACCGTGATCGCGCTGTCCGACCTGATGATGCGGGCGAACTGGGTCAAGCGAGTGCTCTTCCTCGCCGACCGCAAGGTGCTGGTCAAGCAGGCCGCGAACGCCTTCAAGAACCAGCTGCCGGGCGCGCCGGTTGCGAATCTTCTGGATGAGAAGAACACCAACGCTCGGGTGTACGTCTCGACGTACCCGACGCTGATAAACCTCATCAACGAGGTGGACGACTCGGGCATGCGTCGCTTCGGGCCGGGGTACTTCGATCTGATCGTGGTAGACGAGGCACACCGGTCGATCTACCAGAAGTACGGTGCGATCTTCGATTACTTCGATGCTCTGCTCGTCGGTCTGACCGCGACGCCGAAGGACGAGATCGACCGGAACACCTACCGGCGCTTCCAACTGGAGGACGGTGTTCCGACTGACGTGTACAGCCTTGAGGAGGCCGTCGCCGACGGTTACCTCGTACCGGCCCGGGCCGTGGAGGTGCCGCTGAAGTTCCAGCGCGGTGGCATCAGGTACGCCGATCTCTCCGACGAGGAAAAGGAGCGTTGGGACGACCTGGACTGGACCGAGGACGGCAGTATTCCGGACGAGGTTAGCTCCGAGGAGCTGAACAAGTACCTTTACAACGACCACACGGCGGACCTGGCCCTGCAGACCCTGATGACCCACGGGGTGAAGGTGGCGGGTGGAGACCGGCTCGGCAAGACCATCATCTTCGCCGCGAACAATGACCACGCCGAACACCTCGCGAAGCGCTTCAACGAGAACTACCCCGAGTACAGGGGGGAGTTTGCGCAGGTCATCACCTACCGCAAGGAGTACGCGCAGAGCCTGATCGATCAGTTCTCTAGCCCGACCAAGGCTCCGCACATCGCCATCTCGGTTGACATGCTGGACACCGGCGTGGACATCCCCGAGGTCGTGAACCTCGTTTTCTTCAAGCTCGTTAGGTCCAAGACCAAATTCTGGCAGATGATAGGTCGCGGAACCCGACTCTGCCCTGACCTGTTCGGCCCCAACCGGGACAAGGACGGGTTCCTGGTCTTCGACCTGTGCCAGAACATCGAGTTCTTCAACCAGAACCTCATGAAGGCAGAGGGCAAGCTCGGGCCGTCTTTGGCGCAGAGGATCTTCACGGGCCGCGCAGACCTGCTGCTGGCCCTGGATGGCGAGGGATCCACCCCGGACGGTCAGGCGAAGGCAGGGACCGACCACGGGGCAGACACCGCAGCCCAGCCGGTCGACGGCACGAAGACCACCGTCGGGCTCCGCCACGACCTGGCCGAGCGGCTGCACCAGGAAGTCACGGCGATGAACCCGGACAACTTCCTGGTCCGCCCCAAGCGGGAGTACTTGGACGCCTTCTCCGGCTTGGACGCCTGGCTCTCGTTGACCCAGGAGAAGCACGCTCAGGTCCTTGATCACCTCGCCGGCCTGCCGACCGCGTTCCGCGACGAGGACAGCAGTGAGGAGGCCAAGCGGTTCGACCTCCTTGCTCTCCGGCTGCAGCTCGCGGTGCTGCGCGGCGACCCTGGTTACGACCGGCTGCGCGCCCAGGTGCAGGAGATTGCCTCCTCGCTCCAGGACCAGTACACGATCCCGACGGTCCAGGCTCAGCAGGAGCTGATCGATGAGCTGGTCGGCGATGAGTGGTGGCAGGACGTGACGCTGCCGATGCTGGAGTCGATGCGGCGTCGGCTGCGTAGTCTGGTCAAGCTCATCCCGAAGGCCCGCCGCAACATCGTCTACACCGACTTCGAGGACGAGCTGGGCGAGCTGGCCGTCGCCCAGTTGCAGGGCACGGCTATCGGTGCCGACCTGACCCGGTTCGAGCAGAAGCTCAAGATCTACCTGCGCGCGCACGAAGATCACCTGGCGATCCAGAAGATCCGTCGAAACCGGCAGGTCACGGCCTCCGACCTGAGCGAGTTGGAACGGATCTTCCTTGAAGCCGGCATTGGCACCGAGGCAGACCTCGATCGCACCCGAAACGCCGACGGCGGGCTCGGCATCTTCCTGCGCGCCCTGACTGGCCTGGAGCGAGAGGCCGCCCGAGACGCTTTCGAAAAGTTCCAGCGGGGGCGGACCTTCTCCAGCGCCCAGCTTCGTTATGTGGATCTGCTCGTTGACTACGTGGCCCGCAACGGCATTGCCGACGTCGCCGTGCTGTACGACCCGCCGTTCAACGCCCTTGCCCCTCGCGGTCCGGAGGACCTGTTCGATGAAGCCGACATCGACCGGATGGGGGAGGTCATCAAGTCCATCCGCGCCACTGCCGTCGTGGCGTAGCACGGAGAAGCGCTCGGCGAAACGTCACAGTCGTCCTGGAAACGACGAAACTCGTGGGCGGGCTGCCGCAGCTCGACATCATCGAGTGACGTTCACCCGGCATCCGAGTTAATGACAGGGGAGGCGTTCCGCCGCTTCCCCTTTAGACCCCACGAGATGACGCGAAAGGTGGTGACCCATGGCGAAGCTTCGGTTGACCGTAGGGCGGGGGCACGTCGAGGAACTGGCACGCCTGCGCCATCCTGTCGGAGCCGTCGAGGAGCTGATCTGGAACTCTCTCGACGCGGATGCCGAGAACGTTACTGTCGTACTTGAGCGCAACGACTTCGACGGAGTCGACCGGGTAGCTGTGATCGACGACGGCACTGGTATCGCAGCGGAGAAGTGCAGCGACTACTTCGAGCAGATCGGTACGTCTTGGAAGAAGCGCACGCAGGTCAGTGAGGTCAAGAAGCGTGTGCTGCATGGGAAGAACGGGAGGGGCCGGGTTAGGGCGTTCGCGCTCGGCAGCGAGGTGCGCTGGACCAGCGTGAGCGGGGCGCAGGGGATCCGCCGTCGTGTTGTCATCGAGTCCGATCGCAGCTCCATGGACGAGTTCGACGTTAGCGATCCCGAGCCGACGGCCGAAGCGACAGGGACGGTTTTTGAAGCTTTTGGCGGCGAGGATCTCCAGAAGCTCACCGAGGACGCCGCCCGTACCGCGCTCACCGCTGCTTTCGCACTTCACCTGGAGGCGTACCCGGACATCTCCATCACGTACGACGGGACTCGGCTGGACCCGTCGTCGGAGCAGGTTCGAGTCGATTCGCACGAGGTGGCGGCTCCGTCAGGAAGTCCTCAGCCGACGGCCCAGTTGAAAATTATCGAATGGTCACGTCCGTACTCCCGGGCTCTGATTCTCTGCGACGGCCGAGGTATGTCGTTGGCACAGCTAAAGCCGGAGATCCAGGCTCCGGGGTTCCACTTCACGGCGTACCTTTCCTGGTCGGGGTTCGAGGACGATTCGGTCGGCGACCTCGCCTTCGCCGATTGGACACCGGAGGGGCCCGCTGCCGAGGTACTGGCCGAAGCCCGGGAGCGAATGCGTGAGCACTTCCGTTCCCGCGCCGACGAGCGCCGTCGTGAGCTCGTCGACTCGTGGCGTGCGGAAGGCTTCTACCCGTATGCAGGCGAGCCTGCAAATGACCAGGAGCGCGCGGAGCGCGAGGCCTTCGACGCCGTGGCGACCGCGGTCGTCCGGCACCTGCCGGCGAGCAAGAGGGCCCAGAAGGTGTCCTTCGCGCTTTTGCGCTCCGTCTTGACCCACGAGCCGGGCGAAGTGCTGCGCATCGCCGAGGAGCTCTTCGCGCTCTCAAAGCAGGAGCAGACAGAACTCAGCCGGCTGCTGGACCGTACGCCGCTGTCCGCCCTGATCAAGGCGTCGACAGCGACGACCGGACGCCTCGACTTCTTGTCGGCTCTGGAGCACCTCGTTTTCGAGCCCGTGGCCAAGGGGCGGGTCAAGGAACGCACCGAGCTGCACCGAATCCTGGAGAACGAGTGCTGGATCTTCGGTGAGGAGTACGGACTGCATGTCAGCGACCGCAGTCTCAACGAGGTGCTGAGGCAGCACTGCCGTCTACTCGACCGCGACGCGCCGGCTCCGGACCCTGTCCTGAGAGAGGACGGGAGTCGGGGGATTGTCGACCTGATGCTGTCCCGTGCTGCCCGGCAGCGGAGAGGGGAGCGGCACCATCTCGTGGTGGAACTCAAGAGGCCGAGTGTCACTCTCGGTATGACTGAGTTCGCGCAGATCAACAGTTACGCGCAAGCGGTCATGAGCGACGACAGGTTCCGGGAACCTAAGGTGACTTGGGACTTCTGGCTCGTCGGCAACGCGATGGACGAAGGCCTCCGTCAACTCGCCCACCAGCCGGACCGAATGCCCGGATGCGCTGTCACGCAGCCGACGTACCGGATCTGGGTGCGTACCTGGGGCGAGATCATTGAGGATGCCCAGGAGCGGCTTCGTTTCTACAGCGAGCAGCTTGAGTACCAGTCGTCGACCGAGCACGCTATGGACTATCTGATCAGGGAACACGCCGATACGGTCGTGGACCTGGTGAACGACGGCACAGTACCCGCGGCGAGGTCGGGGGACAGCGGTTCGGTCGGAGCTGCCGTCACCCCTTGAGGGGTGTCTTGGGGTAGATCGACGTTGTACGCAGCGGCGGTGAAGAGCAAAGGTGGACGGGCAAGGGCGAAGAGCCAGAGCGAGGCATGAGCCTGAACAACTCCTGACGAGAGGGCCGCCCCTGCGGCTTGAGGAAGGTAGCGGCGAAGAGGTCAGCAAGGAAGGGGAAGCCGAGCCTGGTGAGTCGTCTTCATGAAGAACGGCCGACAGGCCGCTTCCTGGTCGAACTGCTTTACCCCTTCACGTACTTGCTCTTCGCCGCTGCACAGGCTCACGGCTTCGCCGCTGGACGTACTCGCGTACTTACGTAAAGCGTCTTGCTGTTTCAGCGAATCCTTCGGGGAGCCGCCGTCTTGCCTGAGAGACATCGAGGCTTCTGGCCTTCGCAGTCCCCAGCGGCCTGCGTGCTGGTCGGCCGGAGGCCGCCAGAGTTCAGAGGGCCTGACGTACTTGCATAGGTACGCAAGTCATGTGCGGAGCGAGGCTTGCCGAGCGGAGCGAGGTGGGTGCTGATGACGATGTCTCTATAAGGGGGAGGCGTCATCATCAGCAGCTCACTACGCCGCTGCCCACCCCTCCCCGCTGTGGACGACGAGCTTCGGGAGCTCCGCCCGGAGGGTGCTGACCGCCTTGCCGACTGTGGCGGCGTAGCGGTGGGCGAGTCTGGCGATGGACGTCTCTTCCGGCTGTTCCCTGACGATCTGCTGGGCGAGGAGCGCCTGCCACGGAGCCGCTGTATGGATGCTCGGCTCGCGCTGAGGCTTCGTATCTACGCGCTCCCATATCGGCACCTCGCTGGACTCGCTGGCTGGGCGCACGGAAACGTGCAGGTCCAAGTCCTCCGTGGCGCGATTGATGGCGGTGTGTATCCGGCGTCCGTGCTTCCCGGAGTTGCGCAGGGCCACCACGGCTCGGGCGCCGGCTGCGATCGCACGGCCGCCGATGGGGGACGAGGCGACGGTCACGCCTTCCGCTGCCCCCTTGGGGGTGTGGGTCACGAGCAGCGTAGGGATGCCCGCTTCGCTGATCGGCTTCAGGCTGCGCATGATGCGCTGTGCGGTGACGGGGGACGAGATGTCTTCGCCGGGGGCAAGCGCACCGATGATGTTGTCCAGGACGAACAGGCCGGGCTTCATGTCGATGAGGTCGTCCACGATGCCGGGCCAGTAGCCGGAGTGCCCCGGATCCTCGACGGGAAACACGGTGATCGAGTCGTCTGGAACGGCGCCGTGCAGGCGCTCCTTCAGCTCCTCAGGTGCGCCGTCGTCCGTGAGGCCGTAGACGATGTGGTCCAGCTTCTGATGTACGGGCTGACCGAGGAACGTCGGCTCTCCGTTGAGCAGAGCAATGCCCATACCTGCGCTGAGCAGGGTCTTCCCGGCCTTCGGCTCCCCGGACAGGACCGTAATCCTGGTAGTGAGCAGATCGCCGATGAGGAATGCGTCCTCGTACGGAACGCGCTCGATCTGGTGGAGCAGTCGGCCTCTGTTTTTGATGGCACCCATGGCGGGAGACCGTCCCTTCTTGCGGCGCGTAGGTGCGCCGATGCCCTCCCGCCGGGCGGCGGGATCATGTGACCTCCTTTCGATTGCGTGCAGACGGGGAGAAGGTCAGTCAGGCCGAGACGGGGCACTCTCGGTCGATCCAGCGGTCGACCTCTGACAGTCGGAAGCGGAGGCTTCCGCCGACCTTCCGGGACGGGATGCCGAGAGCCCGGTGGTTGTTGTAGATCCACGCGGGCTTCTTGCCCAGGTACTCGGCCAGCTCGTCAACGGTCATGAGGCGGTGGTGGTGCAAAGGCAGACTCCTGTCGATGGTGGGCGGGGCCTTCACATCTTGAGTGGATCAGTCTGGCTTGGTCAAGTCCGGTGTTGCTTAATCCGGACTTGACTGGGGTGTGGTGGCTACTTACGGTGCAGCTATGAACCCGACACCTAAGCCACTGGATGCCGAGCCGCGAGACGGTGTGACGGTCATCAAGCGCATGGGTGCCTGGGCAGTGACCATGCACTGGCCCAAGGGCACCGCCGGAACCGTGGGGCCGCGAGAGATCCACATTGCTCCTGCGGATGATGCCGACCCACAGGAGGTAGCGCGCGGCATCTCCAGCACCGTCCTTCGGCGGATCAACACCACGCCAAGCGCGGACTTCGCTGCGATGCGGTCGCTGGCGAAGGCCACAGACTTGGAGATCCGCAAGCTTGGCGAGCGACTGGCTTCCCTTCCGGGTGGCCTCACGGATGAGCGGCTTGCGGTGCTCTCCGCCCTCTACGTGCACTTCGTCGATGCAGGAGAGCGCGCCCCCGCTCAACGCTTGGCGGTGGGGTTCGACTTGAATCCGGCCACGGTGAAGGGGCACCTACGCGCCGCGCGGCAGCGAGGCTTCCTGACCAAGGTCGAAGGCAAGGCGGGCGGGCAGCTCACGGACAAGGCAGTGCAGATACTTAGGGGGATGAAGAGTGGCGCAGGTACTGAAGAAGTGTGACTGCCGGAACAAGACCAGGTGCGCGCACCTGTGGACCGTCCGCTACCGCGAGCCCGGCGGGCGGACCGGGCCCCAGCGGGAGAAGTCGTTCCCCACGAAGAAGGAAGCCGAGAGCTTCGGCGTTAAAGCGGAGAACGACAAGCGGGCAGGGGTCTACATCGACCACCAGCTCGGGCAGATCTCCATGCGCAAGTGGTCGGAGGAGTGGCTGGCGCAGCACCAGGTGAACGAGTCGACCCGACGGAACTACCAGGGCTTCATCTCGAACCACCTGCTTCCCGCGCTGGGTGCGAGCACCCTCGCCAGCGTCACCGTCTCAGACGTGAAGAAGCTCCAAACCGCGATGATGAACGGTGGGTTGGCGGCATCGACGGTCAACGACCGCATGAACATCCTGCGCGCCATGATGACGACGGCCGTCAAGGAAAGGCGCATACCCGAGAGTCCGTGCGACGGAATGCCGCCGATCAAGACGGCGGGCGCGGCCGTCGACCCGGACGCGATACCGACGTTGGCAGAGGTGTACGCCATCGCAGCCGCCATGTCCGATCAGTACCGGCTCACGGTGTGGCTCCAGGCGGGCGCTGGGCTGCGTATCAGCGAGGCCCTTGGGCTGACTTCCGACTGCCAGCGGGAAGGCTTCCTGCGGCTGCGCAGGCAGATCAGCGCCAAGGCGAACCAGGGGGACTGCGTGACGCGGTTCGTACCGCTCAAGCACCGAACGGTGGACGAGTACCGGGACGTGCCCACGCCGACGTTCCTGGACCAGGAGATCGGCAACCACCTGAAGCGCTGGGGCACGGTCGAGGTCGATGGCGTGGAGGCGCTGTTCGCGCCGCGCGAGCGGGGCAAGGGGAAGATGCCCACGGCTTCGACCTACGGCTACCACTGGCGGAAGGCATGCGCGGCGGCGGGCGTGTTCACCCCGGACAAGAAGCCGAAGTACACCCCCCACTCGCTGCGCCACTTCTTCGCCTCTACGGCACTCGCGAACGGCGTCCCGATCCACGAAGTGAGCCGCTGGCTCGGTCACCGGAACATCAAGACCACCGTCGACACGTACGGGCACCTCGTGCCGGAAGCGTGGGACCGATGCCGGGACGTGATGCAGCAGGCCCTTCGGCCGTCGCCGGCACGCGCCGTCGCCATGGCGGCATGACGTGCTGACTCGGCGACACGGTGCTGACTTGGTGCTGACCCTGTGCCCCTCGAAGGGGCTGAAACCCTTGGGAACACTGGGGAGGACGGAGCTCCATGAACGTTCCGCTTCAACGTGTGATGCGTGACATGGCGTCACATTGCTGATCTGGCAAACATGCAGGTCAGAAGGGGTCTGGCTTTATGAGTCGGACCCCTTGCCGTTTCCCGTGCAGGGATGGTGCTGGTAAACCTGACCACATCACCTTTCATCACCCCTGCTCATTCAGCGGTGCCGATCTCTGCCGTGGACCGCAGACGCTCGACTAACACTCTGATGCCCTCATCGCTCGCGACAGCGAGGGCATCAGTCATCAGGCGGCGCGGGCTGTGTATACCTGCGAGACCCATGTCGCGAGCTCGGTGAGGTGCTCGGGCTGCAGCCCGAGGTGTGGGTCTGGCTGAACGAGGAGGGTCGGCGTCCCCTCGGCGGTGCGCTCTGCTGCCCATTCATGGTCGAGGTCGGTGAAGTCGTCGTCGATCCAGACGGCGGGGGCGTCTGCCAGCCAGGCCTCGACGTGGTCTCGTTTCCAGAGGTAGCCGTCGGGGTGACTGGTGGTGATCTGAGGATGAGGCAGGTCGAGGTAAGGGAAGTCGGGCAGCCCCAGGAGGGGGCCGATGATCGTGGTGGCGTCCCTGCGCCAGCTCGTGCACCACACGGGAGTGACGAGCCCGCTGGTCAGGAGGTCGGCGAGAATGCGTCCCTGGCTCGGGTCGAGCCAGATGGGCACGGGGTCGTCGGGGTGTCGGCCGGCGGGCAGGACGGTGTGGCGAACGTGGGTGGGCGGGGTGCTGCCGTCGGCGGCCGGGAACGGGATGAGGACGCCGTCGATGTCCAAGAGCAGGTAGGGGAGGGGCATCGGTGCCTCCGTCGGTCAGCGTTTGCGGGCGGTGATCAGGAGGGTGGTGGCCCACGGGTCGCGGCGCGGGTGCCGCAGCTCCACCGTCGAGGTGATGCGCAGGCCGGTCCGGGAGAGGTGGGCTCCCCAGCGGCGGGCGTCGAACTCCCATCGGGCGAGGGGAAGTCGGGTGCGGTCGGGCATGGTGACGTAGTCCTCGCGCGGACGGTCGTCCGTGGATGGATGTCTTCCGGCCTGTGCCGGGTGAGGGACGGAGAAGGCCAGCACACCGCCAGGCCTCAGGCGTCGGGAAATGGCGGTGAGGAGGAGCTCGGGGGCGACGAGGCCGACGGCGCCGAAGACGGAGTAGATCGCTTCGAAGGTCTGGCCGGTGGCTTGCAGATGGTGCAGTGCATGGCCGACGGCGAAGGTGGCGCCGTCGATGTGGCCGTAGTGGGAGCGGGCGCGGCGTACCTGGAGGCCGACCAGGTCCACGCCGGTGACGCGGGCCTGGTGGTGCTTCGCGAGGTGGGCCACGTTGTGGCCGGGGCCGCAGCCCAGCTCCAGGACGCGCTTGCCGCACAGGTCCTGGCCCAGGATCTCGGCGCCGGGACCGATGCCGACGTGGGTGCTCCATTCCATCCGGGCCGGTGTGGTGAGGGCGTGCGCGGGGGCAGCGGCTGTGTGCTGGGCTGCGTGGGCGTACCAGGGGGAAATCTGGGCGAGCACCTAGACCTCCAGGAGTTGGACCACGTCGTTCAGGTGGCGGCGGACAACGGGGATGTATGCGGGGTCCTTGGCCGGGTCGTCGATCCAGCGGATGGCCTGCTCCATGAACCACTCCACGGCCCACATGCGGTGCCAACCCAGGGCCCATGCCTCGGCGGCGAGGCCGCCCCGAGCTGCTAGGGCGTCTTCATGACCGCCTGCGGTGACGTATTGCTCCAGGAGGACCCGCATGCGGAAGGGGCTCGGTACGTCGGTGGTGCCGTGGTACGAGGCGAGGTCGATCAGGCCGGGCCCAGTGAAGGCGGGACCCGGAAAAGTACAAGCGAGTCCACGCCCTCACCCACGCCGACCTCGGCGACAGCCTCGCCGCCCAGGCCCGCGCCGACGAAGCGGTCGCGGCCTGGGCTCAAGCCCTGGTCCTCATGGAGGGCATGACCTCCGACCGCACCCACAAGGCGATCGCCTCGATCCGCTCCACGCTCGCGGTCTACCAGCGCCGCCACGTCCCCGGCGCCGCCGATCTCGCCCGCGAGGCCCTCGCCTAACATGCCCAACAACCCGCCAGACGAAGGGAACCCCGTGGCTCAGCAGACCGACAGCCGCCCCCCAGCCCTCAAGCCGGCGCTCAACTCGATGACGCTGCTGGTCGCGGCCGTCATCGTCCACGACAAGGCCACCAACCGCGTCGTCCTCCTCCAGCGCAGCGAGAACGCCAAGTTCGCCCAGGGCATGTGGGACCTGCCCGTCGGCAAGAGCGAACCTGGCGAGCCCATCACCGAGACCGCGGTCCGCGAGCTCTACGAGGAGACGGGCCTCATGGTGAAGCCCGAGGCCCTCAAAGTCGCCCACATCATCCACGGCGCCTGGGGCGTCGAAGCCCCCAACGGCTTCCTCACGGTCGTCTTCGCTACCCATGAATGGACCGGCGAACCGGAAAACCGCGAACCCCGCAAGCACTCCCAGGTCCGCTGGGTCGACGCCGACGCCATCCCCAAAGTCTTTGTCGACACTACGGCCAGTGCCCTACACCAGTACTTGGATGGCAACTCTCAGGTATCACTAGACGGGTGGAGGTAGTCCGCCTGTCCTACGCGGGCGGATCCTGAATCAACCAACGACAGCAGTGGAGGCCCGGGTGCAGGGGCAGTCCGTATCACGGCGTTCGATCAAGAATTGCGAGCAAGCGTGGCTCCAAGGGGTTGCGCAGCTGAGGATGGGTAATCGGGCCGCTGCGGCCGAATCCTTTCGCGCGGCCGTCGAGTACAACCCGCTTGCCGCTGACGCTTGGCTGGGACTGCATGCGACGGGGCAGCTCCAGGGCCAGGCGATCGAGGCCATGCACGGCCAAGCCCAGTCCTTCGGCACCATGCGCACAAGGTTCCAGGCCCCGTTGTCCTCGCGGTTTCAGATCGGGACGTACGTCACCTTCCGTCTTGAGACGTCCCGCGACCTGTGGCTCGCGCGGGCGGCGAAGTTCTTGGACGACGGCCTACTCGATGAAGCATGGAACATGCTCTCCCACGCTGTGCTCGATTGCGACGAGACCCGTTTCGTCTGCGCACGTTACGCCTTCCTGAAGAAGGACTGGCCACTCCTTCTGACCTTTGCTGAGGGAATCAGGGACTCCTTCCTGCGGGATGAGTCGCAGCTCTGTGTTGCAGCCAGCCTCATCGCCCAACGCGTCCATCACGAGGCGCTCAACGTGCTGAATCCACTACCGCAAGCCCTTGCCGACAACGCTGGCTTCCTCGGGGAAACTGCCTATCTGCGTGGCCGTGCGTACGAGCAGCTCGGCCGGGCGGAGGAAGCTCTGAAGCAGTTCCAAACAGCCTTCCGGTACAGCCCGACTTTGGGTGATGTGGCTCAGCGAGCGAAGGTGGTTTCCTCGCCTGCTGCGCGTGTGCCCGCCCAGGCCGCTGGGGTTGCTCAGGAACAGCGTGAGGACTCCTCCGGTGCCACACTGAGCGACGAGGAACGTTCGGCATTGCTGGACGAGGCTATGGCCGAACTGGACGAGATGGTCGGCCTGACCCCGGTGAAACGCCAAGGTGCGAAGCCTGTCGGCACAACTGAGGATGGCGGCGGTGCGAAGAGGTCAGGGTCTGGCCGCGGCGCCGGCTCCACAGCACTTGGTATTTGCCGGGCCGCCCGGCACAGGCAAGACCACGGTGGCTCGCGTCGTAGGCAAGGTCTTCGCAGGGCTCGGCTTGCTTGCCCGAGGTCACGTCGTCGAGGCCCAGCGCGTTGACCTCGTGGGACAGCACCTTGGAGAGACGGCGATCAAGACATCTAAGATCATCGACGAGGCGCTGGACGGTGTTCTCTTCATCGACGAGGCGTATGCACTGTCCAACACCGGGTACTCCGGTGGTGACGCCTTCGGTAAGGAAGCCCTGCAGGTGCTTCTCAAGCGAGCCGAGGATGACAGGCATCGTCTGGTTGTTATTCTTGCCGGATATCCGAACGAAATTGCCGAGCTCCTGTCCACCAATCCGGGTCTTGCCTCCCGCTTCAACACTCGGGTGGATTTTCCCGCCTATTCGGCTGACGAGCTGGTATTGATCGCGGAGTCATTCCTGGGAGCCCAAGGCGACGCCCCTACTGAGGAGGCAGCGCTTGCGCTGCGGACGTCATGTGACCTTGCCGTCACCGATGGCTTGATCGATCGGCTTGGCAATGGTCGCTTCGCGCGCGCGAACTCGCTCGGAAGGCTGCCTCAGTGCGGGACCTGCGTGTGTTCGACTTGTATGGCAGCTCCGAGGTCCCATCTCAAGACGAGGTCACTACGCTGCACGTGGGCGACGTCATGGACGCGTACCAAGAGCTCATTGAAAGCGTTTCGCCGAACCGGTGACGACGTGATGCCCGCTGCCTCCACAATCCGCAGGATGCTCGCAGAGCGACCGTTGCAAGCCAATGCAACCAAACAGCGAAGTGCCTGGTCAGGCGCTGGGCTTGAACGGCAAGTGGATGACACCACCACGTCGATGATCTAGCAATGTGGAGGTCGGAGGGAGAGCCTGGTCTTTCGAGGTAAGGCTCCCTCCGACCTGCCCCGTCTCGGGACGGGAAGGGATCCCCTGCCGCGGTGTGCGGCGAAGGGGAACCTTGGAGAGTCGACCCTTTTGTCGGATCAGTTTCCGTCCTCGTCCCGTGTGCGGGGTTCGGCGGGCCGGTGCGGGCTGTGCGAGGGGTCCCACAGGTGTGGAGACGTCAGCTCTTCCTCACTCGTCTCCCACTGGTCTCTGTTCCTGTCGTTTGCGCTGCTCTCCGCCGTCCAGGGCGTGAACGTGTCCGCGCCCCCATCGGCATCCGGGTGCGCAGCCGTGTGGGTGAACGGCGGGCCTTCGTGGGTTGGGGAGCGGGGAGGCCAAGGCCCCGTGGTGTCCCCCTCGTTAGAAGGGCCGCCCTCTGGCCCCTCGTCGGGGGCCAGGCCAAAGGCCCGCCTGATCTCGTCGGCGGCTTCGTCCAGCCCCTCGGCTTGGAGGAACCGCATCACACGGTGCACGAACACGGTGTACCCGTCCATGTCGGGCTTGACGCCCGCAGCCGTCAGCAACAGCCTCAGCCGATCCGAGACCCCCACTTCCTCCTCGCGGTCGAACATCTCCCCTCCGAGGCCACCCTCGTCCCACGGCGGTCCCCCGACGGTCGCCTCGCTCCGCGCGCCCACGGGCGGAACGAGCAGGTGTCGGAAGAGCGCGGGCACCTCCTCGTCGTTTGCGGCCGCCGCGATCTGGGCGAGCGGGCCGATCATGTGGACCGCCTTCTCAATCTCGTTCTCGTGGCGGGCCAGCCACCACACCACCGCGCTGCCCGCACTCTTGAGTACGTCGTCCCCGAGGTAGCGCCGCTTGTTGCGCTCGTGCTCGCGCTCGCATTCCCAGATCTCCTCGTCCTTGCGAAGATCGTTTAGCTTCCGAAGGCGCTCGCGGTCGGCGGGAGCGAGGGTCAGCGTCACATCGGTCGCCAGGGCCTTCACCCGATCGTTCCGGTCCGGGAGCAGGACGCCCAACTCCCCGTCCAGGAGATACTGCGCGAAGCTCGCCCGGTCGGGTTCCTCGTGGCGGACGACCTCCCGGGCCCGGCTGACGACCGAGGAGACGGCCAAGGCCGAGGAGGCGTCGTCCGACCGGTCGGCGTGGTCGGGAACAGGCTTCCACCACACAGTGGCGGAGAAGAGGAAGTCGTAGCCGCCCGTCGCGCTCGGCAATACTGCGTCGATCACCCGTGTCTCCTGGTACGGCTGCTCCACTGGCACCGCGGGCGGCTCGGGTTCCCCGGGCTCGTACGGGTTGGCCGACGTGCGGCCGCTGCTGAGGACCGTCATCACGAGCAGCAAGGAGCCCGAGGCCGTGACCATGGACATGAAGCCCCACAGCCAGGCTGACCAGTCGCGGAGGTTTCCGAGCACAACCGGTGCAAGGCCACAGAGGACGACGAACAACAAGCTGGAAAAACGGTGTCTCATCGTGCCTCTTCCGTGGTTTGTGGTCCGGTGGCCGCACGCTCTGTGCGGCCGTACTGCACCTGGTCGATGTACCGCCAGAAGAGGGCGGCGACCGCTGCCCGGGATGGGTGGCGCGTGGACCCAGCCCAGTCGCAAGCGATGGCGTAGAGGCGGTGGAGGGCGGCTGCGCGGCTGCGCGTCGCCCCTACCATCACTTCCAGCGCCATCTTCCGTGCGCTGTCGCCCGCCACGGCGTTCAGCCAGCTGCTCACCAGCGGCTTCCAGAGCTCCGTCGGCGGCTGGGAGAACACCGTCTCCCAGCCCAGGAACAGGTCCGGCCACGGCGGCGGGTCCGGTGCCCGGTCATTCCTCAACAGGTCTGTGAGCAGATGGAGATGGGGCTCTGCCCCGTGCGGCTCCCGACGCGCCCGGTCCCGTAAGCGGTCGATCAGCAGTCGGTAGAGCCGGCGGTCGCGGCCGGCGAGGTCGAGAAGAGCCTCCCGGGCCTCGCGCGCAGCCTTTCCCTTCCGTACGGCGAGGTAGTGGAGCCGTACCACCGCCTGATCCGGGTGCGTAACGATGAGGCTCTGGACACAGGCCGTGGTCAGGACGCGGGCGAGACCGTTCGACAAGGAGCCGGATCTCACGACGCACTCGTACATCCGCTTGCGGAACCACCCCCCGAACCTCTCGTGGCCGAGCCCCAGTTCGAGGGCGGCCACGGCTCGTGGATCGCAAGACGTTCCGGTCGCGTGGTCCGCCCAGCGCGCCACGAGGTCGAAGAGGTGGTCGGGCCGCTCGACAGCCAGGGCTCGCTCACCGAAGCGGACGACGACGTTCACCCGGTCGTCGGTGGTCAGACCGCGTAGCCCGGCGGCGCAGCCGATCCAGTCCCTGAGGTCATCGCGTACCCCGGGGAAGTTCGCCCAGAAGTACCTCCGTACCGCGTCGGCATAGGCCAGCCGTGCGAAGCGAAGCCGTCCGTCCGGATCCCGCTCGATCCCGAGCCCTTCCAACCGCTCTCCGAAATCCGTCCGCGCGAGCTCGGTCGTCACTTCCTCCTCGTGCTTCACCGTCTTCATAAGACCGTGCCACGCCTCGTAGACGGTGTCACCGCGGGCCTCCTCGAACATTGCCGTCGCGAGCAGCAGGGCCCGCTCGGGCGCGGTGCGGACTGTGGCCACCTGCCGGCCCACCTCGCCGGCACGGTCGGTCACCGCGTGCATCGCTTGGTCTAGCCATCCCGCGAAGTCGGCGCCGAACCGGCCGCTGTCGCGAGCGGCTCTCACCAGTCCCGCGAGCCGCGCCAGTTCCCGCATGGGGGAGCGGTCGCACAGGTGCTGGAGGTCGGCGCTCACCAGGTTCGCGGGGCGGAAGGGCATCCGGTCCATGCGGAGGTACCGGGTGACGACGGCGACGCCCCTGGGGCGTCCTAGCCTCACCGTGTGCGGGTCGAGGTCCGGCGAGTGAGCGTGATCCATGCCCGACGGCAGGACAACGACCATGTGGGCCCCCGACTCCTGGACCTGTGACCGGCGCACGGCCAGGCGGCGCTGAGCCTTGTCGTACGTCTCCTCGTCGGCGATTCCGGAGAGGTCGAGGAGGAAACGGTCCCCCATACCGGGAACAAGAGGGTTCTCGTCCTTGCCCGTGACGGGAAGCTCCTCGAACCGGACACCCTCATCGTCTGCGCCCCCGTCCTCACCGAACCCGTGCAGCAGCATGATCGCCGCAGCGCGGCGGCCGCTGCCGGGCAGCCCTTCCAGCAGCACCACGGATCCGGGCTTCTCCAGACGGTCGGCGGCAACGCGGTAGCCCACCGGCGGAACGAACCGGTCGGCCAGGCGCACTCGGTCCTCGCGGGTGATCCGGAGGAACTCGACCCCCTTGCGGATCATCCAGTCCGTGCCGACGCCGTAGAAGACGTACTGGTGCCCCTCGCCGTTGTTCGTTGGGCCGCGTGGATCGTTGACGGTGACGCGGTCCTGCTCACTCATCGTCCGTCGTCCCATGCCGGCGCTCACGCTCGAAACGCTGGTGGACCGTACCGCTGTTGTCGCCCGTTGTGAACTGGACCCCGGTGTTGTCGCCCTCGAAGTGAGGTGCGTTGTACTGATGGCCCCGACCGGTGTTCACAGGCCCCTTAGGCTCGTTGACGAAGGTGCCGGACAGGTCTCCGTTGAGGTTTCCGATGCCGCCGCGCACGCGTTGCTCGACGTCGCGCGTCCGCATCCTGGGGGACCCGGGGTCCGGGGCCGACTTCTTACGGGATTTCGCCTCCTCCCGCTCCCGCACCGTACGGGCGTCCCGGTCCACCGCACCGAGCTCGGGCAGGAGCCGGGCGAGGGTGTCGCCGAGCGCCGTCAGGTCTGATTCGGCGTTGCGGTGGTCGAACCGCCTGTACTGGCAGTCCGCCAGCTCCAGCAGATCGTCCGGAAGGACTGCGTGGTCGATCCTCGTGGCCTTTCCGACGAGCACGGGGATCACGAGGACCCCGCGGGCGAGCGCAGTATGGATCTCGCGACGGGTCCAGTCCTGCTCGGCTTCGAGGGCGGGGCGGCCGTCGGCCCCCCGTACCTCCGCCCAGCGCGGGCCGATCACGGCGAGGAGGGCCTCGCACTCCTCCACCGCCCTGACCAGTTCCACCGGGAAACGGCGTCCGGGCTCGATCGAGTTGCTGGCGAAGAAGATCCGCTCGTCGCCGAACCGACGGGTGAGTTCCCGAGCAATCATGGTCGCTGCGGACTCCTCGTCGCCTGTGCGGTAGTTGACGAAGACGTCGGGCATGAAGGTTCCCTTCGTGAAGGAGGACGGGGTGAACGGGCGCGGGGCTGTGGACCGGGGTTTACGGTCCGCCCAGGGCATGAGGTTCTGACCGTGTGGACGGCATGGCGCATCCACTGGAAGGCGTGCGGATTGAGGTGTGCCGCCTGGTGCGTCACGGGTCGGGGACAGCCTGAAGAAGCCGGGGGCGCGATGCGACGCGTCTAGCGGTGATCAGAGGGGATCCGTCGGAGACCGTGGGATCCGGAGGGCCGGGGGGATGGGGTGGTCCGGCGAGCCGGGCGGTTCGAGTCGGTTTCGGTCGTGGAACGGCTGTCAGTCGTGCGCGGGGGCGAGTACGCGTGCCAGCGCGGGCTGCAGATCACGTACGGCGCGACTGCTCCGGAACCGGGAGAGCTCCCGTGCGAGACGCCGGACGTCGCTGTTCACCGTTGCTGAGGGCACGGTCGGCATCACTCCCAGGAGATCCCCGGCGATCGCGCACGCGTGCTCGACCTCCCCGGAGGCGGCATGAGCCAGGGACCGGCGGAAGCCGTACCGGGCACGGGTGCGCAGCGCGTGCGGCGGGAGGCGGCGGTACTCCCGGTCGAGTACGTCGGCGGCTGCCTTGGGGCGGCCGAGGTCGTGCAGGCACCAGCCGGTCGACATCGCCGCCGGATCACTCACATGGGAGGTGCCGATCACGGGCTCGGCGCCGCTGCGGGTGTCGTCGCTGCCGAGTAGTTCCCGCGCCTTATCGAGGCTGCGGAGGCAGTCGACTTCGTTCCCGATGAGCGCGTGCCCCTGTGCCTCCCGTTGGGCCGCGAGTCCCCGGATGCGCGGCGGGAGTTCGCTGCCTTGGGCGCGGCGAGCCAGGGCGACGGTGCTGGCGCCGTCCCCGCCGTACATCGTGATCAGGGCGCGACGCACCAGTGCGTAGGAACCGAGGTGCGGGTCACCCCCGGCGCGTGCTAGTTCGGCGGCCTCGCCGGTCCAGCCGAGTGCCGCGCCGCTGTCCCCGGCCTCCTGGGCCATCCAACCGGTGAACTCCGCGAACCGCGAGGCGAGCAGGAGCGCGGGGGTCCGAGAAACGGGCTGGGCGTCGGCAGCCAGCCCGGTGATCATGCGGGTCTGCGTCTCCAGCAGGGGCAGCAGGGCCCTGGGCGCGGTGGACTGGCCCAGTTTCCGCAGTTGGTCGAACTGCATGCGGAAGGAGGGCAGGAGGGGGTCAACGGTGGAGGACAAGGAGGACACCGCCTGACCGCCGAGTGTCAGGCCGAGGTCGATCAGCGCTCCCGTACCCGCTGAGAGGACCGCCCGACGCCCGACAAGCCAGCGCCTCGGCCCGGCGGTGCCCGAGTCCGAGTCCGTCTCGGGGCGGGTGACCAGGCGGTGCAGCTCGCCGTCCGCGCCGAGGAAGGCATCGCACCGCCGGGCCAGTTCGGGCGACGCAGAACGTTCCCCGCGCTCCACCTTGCTGAGGTGCCCCTTGTCGTAGTTGAGAGCCACGGAGAACTCGGTCAGAGTCAGACCCGATTCCACTCGTAAACGGCGGAGTTCTGGGCCGAAACTGGAAGTCGTGCTCATCATCAACCTCCCCTTTATACTGATCGCGAGAGCCGTAAGCCCTCACGGGGAGCCGTCATCCGACGACCACCGGGCGGCACGGAACCCGACGGTCAACACCTGCTGTGACGGCGTCGTTTCGGTTCGCATCCGAGAGCGAGTTTGGCATGAGGCGCGCCTGGAGAATCGAGGTTCGGCGGTGTTGCCCGTTGCCTCTTTCGTGCTCCGTTGTTCCCTGTCCATTCATCGGAGTGACCGGGTCGACGACGAGCGTGGCGACGCGATCGGGAATGACAGGATCACGGGCGGGTCCATCCATGGGCGTAGTCACGGTGGAGGTCCGAACAGCGGTGTTGCTCGACAGGGGTGGAGCCGGGGTGGCCGCGGAGGTGGGCCAGGGCGTTGACCCACTGGTTCCATGGGCCGTCGGGCTCGGTGAAGCGGCCGGCGTGGGGGTGCCGAGGCGGAGGAGGGCGCCGAGCACGGCGGGCTGGTCCTGACGGAGGTCGGTGCGGGGGAGGCAGCGGTCGAGGCTGCTGGTGAGGATCTCGGCGTCCGCGTGGGTGCCGAAGCGGGCCAGGGCCAAGCCGTAGACGCTGCCGGAGTAGCTGAATTCGCTGGACAGGAGCAGCGTCGCCGATGCGTTCGCGGAACGTGGCGCGTCGGCTTGGGCTGGCCGAGTCGTCGAGCTGCTGGATGAGTCTCTCGATGTGGGTGGTCCCGGCGCCAGAAAGTGGGCAGCCACCAGCAGAGCACCGAGTGGTCATCGGGCCACGGGGCGCGGTCCTCGGCCGGCGGGCGGACGTACCGTCGGCCGTGCTCGTCGCAGGCGCCGAAATCTTGGTAGTTGCGCTGGGCCTCGATCAGGGAGACCTTGTTCACCCCGCCGGCCATGGTCGGCCAGCGGAACTGGACCCCGTCGTCCTCCCAGAAGCAGACGGGGCAGATCTCGTACGAGCCGGGCATCGCGTCCAGCACGCGATGTCCGCAGCACGGGCAGGGGTAGGAGTTGCTCACCTGCGCAGTCTCCTTGGAGGTCCCGCTGGTGAGCCATGCATTTCTCTGACTGGGGTGCCCGGCCAGTCCGCAGGACACCCGTAAACGGCCGTCGGGAGCCAACGCGTGCCAACCGGGAAATCCCAGGTCAGAGCCCTGGGCGGGGCTCCGCCGCAGGTCAGGATCTGGCTTCAGACATGGCGCTTCAACGTGTAATACGTTCGGCGAAAGGCCGTCTGACCTGCGGCGGAGTGGGTCGGGCGGCCTTTGCGAGCGCGTGCACAGTGCTCATGGCGTCATGAAAGCAGTGCCACTGACAACCCGGTCTGTCGGTCCGGACGGTGGCGTCCCTGACTCCAGCAGGTCCTGGCCGATCGTGCGTGCCCCAGCTCAGGATCAGGTGCCGTACACGGTAGAGCGATGCCCGATATGCACGACCCACACCACCAGTTCACCGTTGTCGATCGTGTAGACGACGCGGTAGTCACCCACTCGTAGGCGGCGGCGTTCTGGCTGGGACACGAGTGCCGTGGTGTTTAAGCCGAGTGGATCGCTTTCCAGCTCGGTCAGTTTGGCCAGAATGCGGAGTGCCATGTCCCGGGGGATCTTGCGTAGTTCCGATTGGGCCTCGGGCCGGAAGACGGTGCGGTAGTCACTCATGGCGCGCGAGTGTCTCCCTCATGATCTCCTCAATCGGGATACCCTCTGCCGGATTTGCCATCCGCTCATCGATGATCCGGTTGATCTCGCGCTCTTCCCACTCCTGATACTTCCGAAGTACCTCGATGGACACGACCGCGGCGACCTGCTTGCCTCGGCGCGTGATCACGGTGGGTAGATCATCCCGGTCGGCCCGCTCCACGACCTCGGCAAGATGTGCGCGCACATCGCGGATGGACTCTATGGGCAACGGCTGCGTCATGCGCTCAAGCGTACCAAGTGTCCCATGTGTACACAAAGCAGTCGGTCGATCCTGGTCCTTCGCCGCGATCTGGTGTGCTGGATGAGTACCGACGGTCCGGCAGGTAGTCGTGTCCGTGCCTGACCGGGTGGGCGTGCGAGCCCTGTGGGGGCGGTGTAGAGAGGAGTCATGTCGCAGCGCCTCGAAGGGCCTCGCCGGGCGGCGCGGGCGGGGCGGGCCCTGGTCGTCGTACCGATCGCGTGGATCGTCGCGGTGTCCGTGATCGACGTCCTCGCACCGCCCGACATCCATCTGGGTCCGCTGCTCGTCGCCGCCCCTGCCATCACGCCCTTGTTCGGCGGGCCCCGGACGGTGGGGCTGGTGGCCGCGCTGGCGGTCGTCGCCCAGACGGTCATCGGGGTGCTGCGCGATCCCGACGAGTTGTTCTCGGCCAACCACGAGGCTCAGATCATCGCCCTCGTACTGGTCGGCGCGAGTCTCGTGATCTTCTGTGTGCTGCGGGAGCGCCGCGCGAGAGAGCTGGCGCAGGTGCGGTACGTGTCCGAGGCCGCCCAGCGTGTCGTGCTGCCGCCGCTGCCCAGGGAGATCGGACCGCTGCGCGTCGGCTCGCTCTACCTCGCGGCGGAGGCCGAGGCCCAGATCGGCGGGGATCTGTACGCGGCGGTGCGCACCGCTTCCGGTACCCGGCTGATCGTCGGCGACGTACGGGGCAAGGGGCTGACCGCGGTCAACGACGCCGCCCTGCTGCTCGGGGCGTTCCGGGGCGCGGCCCACCGTCGGGCGAGCCTCGGCGAGGTGGTCGCCCACCTCGACCGGAGCGTGTGCGGGGACCTGATGGAGCCGGGCGGGGCGGACCGCTACGGGGAGACGTTCATCACCGCCACCATCCTGGACATCCCCGACCGGGGCGGCCGGGTCGAGATGGTGGCCTGCGGGCACCCGCCGCCGGTCGTCCTGCGTGACGGCCGGCCGACGACCATGGAGGCCCGTCATCCCGCGCCTCCACTGGGGCTGGGTGAACTGGCGCATCCGCGCTACGACGTCGACAGCTTCGATTTCGGGCCCGGAGACCTTCTGCTGCTGTACACGGACGGTGTCACCGAGGCCCGCGACTCCACCGGCGCCTTCTATCCGCTCGCCGAGCGCGTCACCGGCTGGGCCGAGAGCGACCCCGACGCCTTCCTCGGCCGCCTCCGGCGCGATCTGCTGCGGCACGTCGGCGGACACCTGGACGACGACGCCGCGATGATCGTCGTCGAGCGCGCCGCCGCGTCCCGGCCCTGATCGCCCGGCGGCACGACCTCGGGGGTCCGTTGCGGGAGGCCCGTCTTCAGGAGCCGCCCACGGTCAGCTGCGAGCCGGTGAGGCGTACGCGGATGCCGTCCTCCCCGACCCGGACGTCCCGCAGCCTCACGTCGCCGTGTTCGGGCTCCGGCAGTTCGAAGGCCAGGGACAGCCTGTCGGCGAGGGCCGGGCGGGTCAGGCGGGAGAGGGCGTCGAGGAGGTCCGGGTCGAGGCTCAGGCCGCTGAGCACCTCGGGGTTGTCCATCGCCAGGTCGATGAGGTTGAGGTTTCGGGCCTCACGGGCGAAGTCCGGGGAACCGGTCAGTTCCGCGAGCTTCCCGTCGTCGCTCAGGCTCTCGCGCACGGTGGTCTCCGGCACTCCCAGCCGCTGCACGAGCGCCGGCACCGACAGCAGGGCCTTCGCCTTGCGGGTCTCCCGGCCGAGGTCGTCGGACGCCTTCTTCGTCAGGTGCAGGCCGTCCGAGGCGCGCGGGCCGGGGCGGAAGGTGGCCAGGTCCCCGATGTCCAGGCGCATGCCGCCGATGTCCGTGGCGATGCCCCGCTCGGCCTGCCGGCGGATCGTTGCCTCCGCGTACAGCCGCAGATCGTGCCCGGCGACCGGCAGGGTGCCCCGGGCCTTGACCCGGTCGTTTCCGTCTCCGCTGAACGTCACCTGGGAGGCGCCGAGTTCGCGGTTCAGGTCGCCGAACGACAGCAGGACGTCACCGTCGAGCCGGGGGATGCCGGCGCCGTGGATCGATGTGAGGCCGTCCGTCTCCAGCCTGATGTCGTGGGCCGTGGCCGACACCTTCGCCAGCGACACCCGGTCGGCCGCCAGGTCGGGCACGGTCACCTTCACCGAGTCCAGCTTCTTGTCGGCGAGTTGGGTGAGGAAGGGGAAACCGCCGATCTCCACCTCGGGGGCCGCGGTCAGGCTCAGCTGGTCCTTGAGCGTGTCGGCCGCCTTGTCCTCGGCGTACAGCACGGCCCAGCGGTCGGCCAGAGCGACGAAGGCGGTGAGGGCGACCAGGCCCACCACCGCCTTCGCGGCGAGCGGCAGCGCCGTGAAACGGCGGCGCCGGCGCCGGGAGCCGCGGTGGTCCGCACGTGGGGTCCTCTCCCGTGCCCGCCGGGCCCGCCACCGGCCGTCGTCCCCGCCGGTGTTCCCACCGTCGTCCCCTTCGGCGTTCCCGCCGTTGTACGAACCGGGGAAGCCATCGTCCGAGCCGCGGAACCCGTTCGGGAGCGGTCCTGGGCGCTCGTCCGGGAACGGTCCTGGGTGCTCGCCCGGAACCGTGTCGGCCAGGACTCCGAGTTCCTCGTACGGGTCGTGCGTGCGGTGAGGCGATTCCGTGCGGTGCGGGGTGTGCATCACCTCATCCGAACATGAGAACCATCCCCGTCCGCAACCCGTACCGGCGTTAAGCGATCTAACTCACGGTCAGTCCCCGGCACTCCGCTCGTCCGGGCGGACCGTCAGCCCGGTCACCCCCGTCGGCTTCTCCGCGTCCGCCGAGCGGACCGTCAGCCGGACCTGGCGCGCCGTGTCCCCGGGCCTGAACGGGCGCCAGGCGCGGCCGTCGAGGGAGGTCTCCAGGGTGTGGGCCGCCGGGGCGATGTCCGTCCAGCGGGGGGTGACTGCCGCGATCCGGGTCGCCCGGCGCAGGGTGACCGTCAGGGTGCCGGCCGCGCCGTCCGGGGACCAGGACGTGGACGGACTGCCGTCCACCGCCGCCTCGGCGTACAGACCGGGGGACTCGGAGGTGGCCGTCGCGGGGCGGCAGCGGGCCGCGTCAGCCGTCGGGGTGAGGTCCGGGCGGCGGGTGGGGAGGGTGAGGGTGCCGGAGAGGCGGCGGGGGCCCGTCGGGGTGTGGACGGTGAAGGGGGCGCCGTCCGTCAGCCGGACCGTGGTCCTCCGGGGGCCGACCGCGATGTCGTACGTGCTGCCCCGGAAGCGCAGGCCCGTCAGCTCCACGCCGTCACGGAGCTGCGGCGGCAGGAGCGGGTCGAGGCGTACGCCGTCCTCGCGCAGCCTGAGCCCGGTCAGGCCGTGTGTGAAGACCTGGAGGAAGCCGCCCTTCCCGGTGAGGAAGTCCTCGGCGGGGAAACCGGAGAGCGGGTCCTCGGCACCGGACTTCTCGCCTCGGGCCTCCGAGAAGAGGCTGTACGGGCCACGGACGAACGGGCGTACGGCGCGCTGGAGATACGTGTACGTGGCGCAGCCCGGTTCTCCGATCGCGGCGGCGTCGATCGCGTGCACCGAGTCCGTCATCGCGGGGCCGTCGGGGTCGGTGCGGGCGGCGTAGTAGTCGAGCGTCGCCGCCGCGGCGCCCTCCTCCATCGGCCACTCCAGCGGATAGACCAGCAGCACCGTGTCGGCCTGCTTGATGGTGGAGCCGTTGTAGCCGGCGTACTGGAGGAAGACCTTCCGCCCGGCGTCGTACGGGATGCGCAGTCCGTCGGCGACCCGGGCCCAGCCGGCGGGTGCCGGGTGGCCGAGGAGTGCGGCGGCGCGGGTGGCGTTGCGCAGGGCGGTGGCGGCGACCGCGTTGGTGAAGACCCCGTCCGTGACCCCGTTGCTGTACTCGTCGGGGCCCGCGACGTTCTTCACCGACCAGGTGCCGTCGGCGTTCGCCGTGGCGCGCGACTGCCAGAAGTCGGCGATGCCCTTCAGCAGCGGCCAGCCCCGCTCCGCCAGCCAGGCGCGGTCGCCGGTGGCCAGGTAGTACTGCCAGACGGCGAGCGCGATGTCGCCCTGGAGGTGGTTCTGGGTGAGGCAGTGCGGCGGGTCCCAGCTCTGGCACTCCGAGTCGAGCCGCCCCCTGCTCGCGCTCGTCCAGGGGTAGAACAGCCCCTCGTAGCCCAGCTTCCGGGCGTTCGCGCGCGCGGCGTCCCGGGTGCGGTAGCGGTACTCGACGACGGAGCGGGCCAGCTCGGGGCGGGTGGCGAGCAGCCCCGGATACATCCAGGTCTCGGCGTCCCAGAAGACCATGCCGGCGTAGTTGTCGCTGGTCAGCCCGGCCGGGGCGACGCTGTCCGACGAGCCGGTCCTGGTGTTGGCGAGCAGCCCGTACTGCGCGGCCCTCAGCCAGGCCTGGAGGTCCCGGCTGCCCGGCACCCTGACGTCCGAGGCCCAGGCCTCGCGCCAGGCCGCCGCGTTCCCGGCGAGGACCCCGGACCAGCCGCGCCGTGCCGCGCGGTCCGCGGCGGCCCCGGCCGAGGCGAGCGGGGTGCGGGAGGTGAGGGCGGTGTCGATGCCGACGTACTTCTCGAAGGTGTACGAGCGGCCCGCCCTGACCCGGGTGGTGCGGGCGCCGTCCGTGCCCCGCTGGACGATCGCCCCCTTGACGCCCGTGCCGAGCGTGCGGAACGTGCCGTCGCCCGCCACCGTGACCCGGCGCGCCCCGCGCTCGTCCAGCCGCCCGGTGACCGTCGCCGTGCCGCTCCAGTGCGGGGTCATCCGCAGGCGTACGGCGCCGGTGTGCACGTCGGAGCGGTCGGTGAGCACCTCGTAGGTCAGGTCGGTCGCACGGCCGTCGGCGGTGGTCCACCGCAGGGAGGTGACCACGACGCCGCAGCGCAGACGCAGGGTCTGGCGGTAGCGCGAGATCCTGCCCGTGGGGGTCGCGGAGCCGTACGTCTCGGAGCCCACGCGGACGTCGAGCGTGGTCCAGCTCGGCAGCGCGGCGATCACCTCGCGCCCCTCGGCGAGGTCCTTGTCGCGGCTGTACAGACCGGAGACGAAGGCTCCGTCGTACCGTGGTGTGTAGAGGGGCCAGCCGGTCTTCTCGCCCGTGGCGGCGTATCCCGCGCCGGCGGCGGGCACGCGGTGCCCCAGGTAGCCGTTGCCGACGTAGGGGTCGTATCCTGCGGCCTCGCCGAAGACCGTGGACGTCGGGGCCCAGGAGGGATCGGAAGGGGAGTCCGCCCGGCCGCACACGGGTTCCGGGGTGTGCCCGGCCGCGTACGAGAGCGGAGGCAGAGGCGCGATCAGCGCGCCCGCGACCAACGGCGTGAGAAGGGAAATGCGCTTGAGGCTCACCGTACGAAGGTAGGGAAGACGGCGCGGCCGGTGCGGGAGCGGCGCGCGGGAGAAGCGGACCGGTCCACGACCGGAGGCAGGGAGAGCGGCATGTCGTATCCCGAACCCATCTACGCCGGCGGCGAGGGCGAGATCAGCGCGGACTACCGCCCTGCGGACACCGCCCCGAATCTGCTCACACGCGGCGGCGGCAGCACCCACTACCTGGCCACCGCCGGGTCGACGCACGGCGAGTTCGGGCTCTACCGGATCAACATGGGCCCGAAGGCCGGCGGCCCGGCCGAGCACTTCCACCGGTCGATCTCGGAGTCGTTCTTCATCCTCGACGGGACGGTGCGGATCTACGACGGCGAGCGGTGGGTCGACGCCACACAGGGCGACTTCCTGTACGTACCCCAGGGCGGCCTGCACGCCTTCCGCAACGACTCCGAGGAGCCCGCGTCGATGCTGCTGCTCTTCACACCGGGGGCGCCCCGCGAGGAGTACTTCGAGAAGGTGGGCCAGGTCTCCGACTGGCCGGAGAAGCAGCGGGCGGAGTTCTTCATCAAGCACGACACCTACTGGACGGACTGACGGGTGCTCAGGTCGCCAGGCCGGTCTTGAGGCCCGCCCCGCAGAGGGGGACGACCACACTGCGGTCCTCCACCTCGCGCACGGCGGCCCAGCAGGCGACCCCGGTCGTCTCCACGAAGAAGCCCCGGGCCGCCAGGTCCTTCTGCGCGTGCCGGAGCTGGTCCTCGGTCACCGTCAGGAAGGTGCCGCCCGACTCCCGCACGGCCGCCAGGATCTGCCGGGCGCGCGGCGGACGGGGGATGGCGATGCCCTCGGCGAGGGTGGGCCCCGCACTCCCGGGCGCGCCGGGGAGGCCGTCCGCCCCCGCACGGAACGCCGCGGCCAGCGGTGACACCGCCTCGGCCTGTACGGCGATCAGCGCGGGGCGGCGGTCGATCAGGCCGTGGGCCAGGAGTTCCGCCGTGGCCAGGGCGGCGCCCAGCAGCAGGGTGCCGTTGCCGACGGGCACGGCGATGGCGTCCGGCAGGGTGCCGCCGAGGTCCTCCCAGATCTCGTAGACGTAGGTCTTCGTGCCGTGCAGGAAGTACGGGTTGAAGACGTGCGAGGCGTAGAAGGTGCCCGGTTCCCCGGCGGCGGTCCGGGCGGCGGCGGCCGTCGCCTCGCGCCCTCCGGGCACGGTCACCAGCCGGGCGCCGTGGGCCCCGATCTGCTCGGTCTTCTTGGGAGAGGTCCCCTCGGGGACGTACACCGTGCACGGCAGGCCGGCACGGGCGCAGTACGCGGCGACGGCCGTGCCCGCGTTGCCGCTGCTGTCCGCGACGACCCGCTCCGGGGAGAGCCTGCGGGCGAGTTCGGCCAGCATGACGGCGCCGCGGTCCTTGAAGGAGAGCGTCGGCATCAGGAAGTCGAGCTTGGCCGAGACCCGGTCGGTGAGGGGGACGAGCGGGGTCCGTCCCTCGCCGAGGGAGACGGACGGGGCGGCGAGGGGAAGGGCCTCTTCGTAACGCCAGAGTGAATTGACGCGCCCGGGGAGCGCGTCGCGACGGACCGGTGGCGGGTCACCGGCGTCGAGGTCCCAGGGGCCGCCGCAGACCGGACAGCACCAGGTCAGCGTGGTGGCGTCGGCCCGGGAACCGTCCTCGGGGCAGACGTAGGCCGCCGTGGGCATCCGTGTGTCCTGCATGTGGCCAATGTATTGCCCAGGGCATGACGCCCTTGTGGGATTCCTATGGATCGGCCAATCTTTCGCACAGCACGGCGTGCCGCTCACATGAAGCCACATGGAGCGCGGTTCCGTCGTGTCTGAATTGTCATGCGCATGATTGATCCTGCCGCGTTACCTGACACACCCCCAGGCGACGCGATGCGGGCCATGCACCCCCATGCATCCCCACTCAGTGCACCGCAACCGAGGAGGACCCCCCCATGGCAGCCGAACGTCCCTCACGCTACGCGCGAAGACTGGCCGCGACCAGCGTCATAACCGGCGCCGTCCTGACGCTCGCCACCGCTGCGGCCTTCCCCGCCGCCGCCTCCGACGGCACGCCGGAAGGCGTGATCGAGAACGCGGGCGCCCCGGGCGCCATCAGCGGCAGTTACATCGTCACCCTCGACGAGTCCGCCGCCGAAGCCGACTCCAGCGAGGGCAGGGCGCTCGCCGCGGAATACGGGGCGAAGATCAAGAAGACCTACCGCGCGGCGGTCAACGGCTACGCGGTCGAACTCTCCGCCGCGCAGGCGAAGAAGTTCGCCGCGGACCCGGCCGTCGAGTCGGTCGTCCAGAACCGCACCTTCACGATCTCGGCCACCCAGCCCTCGCCGCCCTCGTGGGGCCTGGACCGGATCGACCAGACCGCCCTGCCGCTGAACAGCAGCTACACCTACCCCGACACGGCGGGCGGGGGCGTCACCGCGTACATCATCGACACCGGTGTGCGCATCAGCCACAGCGACTTCGGCGGGCGTGCCTCGAACGGCTACGACGCCATCGACGGCGACAACGTCGCGCAGGACGGCAACGGCCACGGCACCCACGTGGCGGGCACCGTCGCGGGGACCTCGTACGGCGTCGCCAAGAAGGCGAAGATCGTCGGGGTACGCGTCCTGGACAACAGCGGCTCCGGCACCACCGCACAGGTCGTCGCGGGCATCGACTGGGTGACGGCGAACGCGGTCAAGCCTGCCGTGGCCAACATGAGCCTGGGCGGCGGCGCGGACTCCGTGCTGGACGCCGCGGTGCAGAGCGCCATCGACTCCGGCATCACCTTCGCCGTCGCGGCGGGCAACGAGTCGACCAACGCCTCCACCAAGTCCCCGGCGCGCGTCGCCGACGCGATCACGGTCGGCTCCACGACCAGCACGGACGCCCGCTCCAGCTTCTCGAACTACGGCAGCGTCGTGGACATCTTCGCGCCGGGCTCCTCCATCACCTCGTCGTGGAACACCGGCGACAGCGCCACCAACACCATCTCCGGCACGTCGATGGCGAGCCCGCACGTCGCCGGTGCGGCGGCGCTGTACCTCGCCGACCACCCGGGCCAGACCCCCGCGCAGGTCTCCGCGGGACTGGTGGCCGCCGCGACCAGCGGTGTGGTGACGAGCCCGGGCACCGGCTCCCCGAACAAGCTGCTGAACGTCGGCTCGGGCGGCACCACCCCGCCGCCCACCGGCACCAAGTTCGAGAGCACGACCGGCTACGCCATCGCCGACAACTCCACGGTGGAGTCCCCGATCACCGTCTCCGGGGTCACCGGCAGCGCGCCGTCCGCGCTCAGCGTCCCGGTGAACATCACGCACACCTACTCCGGTGACCTCAGGATCGACCTGGTCGCACCCGACGGCTCGGTCTACAACCTGAAGGCGTACGGAACGGGCGGCAGCGCCGACAACGTGATCACCACGTACACGGTCAACGCCTCGTCCGAGACCGCCAACGGCACCTGGAAGCTCCGGGTGGCCGACAACGCCACCTACGACACCGGGCGGATCAACTCGTGGGCCCTGCAGTTCTGATGCGGGCCGCTCGATGAGCGGGTGGGCGCGGGGCGGGGCGGCGGCCCCGCCCCGCGCCCACCGGCCTCGGCCGGCGGAAGGGCTCTCAGCCCCGGCGCAGCCCCCGGTCGACGGCGGTCATCAGCTCCCCGTCGTCCGTGTCGCCGTCCAGCGACCAGAACATCGCGCCGCCGAGGCCCTTGTCGCGGATGTACGAGGTCTTGCCGTGCAGCACCCGCGGATCGTCGTACGTCCAGAGGGTGGTGCCGTCGAACAGCCAGGCATGGCCGTTGCGGGCGTCCCTGTGGACCGTGAACTTCCCGGAGTCGGCGAGCTTCTTGAGCGCCTTGTAGTCCTCGTAGCCCGCGGCGTAGGTGGCCGGGGCGGGCGCCGTCGCGGGCTGTCCGAGCCCGTCGCCGCCCCCGGTGACACCCGTCCAGCCCTGGCCGTAGAACGGCATGCCCATCACGAGTTTGCGGGCCGGGGCGCCGCGCCTGATCCAGTCGCGGACCGTCTGGTCGACGCTGAAGTCGCCCTTGGCGTACAGCGCGGACTGCTGGGCCGTCGTCTTCTCGCCCGACACGTGGAAGTCGTAACCCTGGAGGTTGACGAAGTCGAAGTCCCGCATGATGCGCGGCACGTCGAAGCCCGCGTCGATCTTGGCGGGGGCGGTGGGGACGAACGCCGAGAGCTCGTAGTGCTTCGGCTTCCCCTTCCGGCTGCTCTTCGCGTAGGCGTCGAGCTGGGTGCGGAACTCGTGGACCAGGGCGGTGAAGTTCCGCTTGTCCTCGGGGCGGTACACCGTGTCCGTGTCACCGGCGGAGCCCGGCCACTCCCAGTCGAGGTCGATGCCGTCGAAGAGCCCGGCAGCCGCGCCTTCGCCCCCGCGCGCACCGTCCACCGGCAGGTTGCCCTTGATGTACAGGTCGATGCAGGACCGGACGAGCTCCTTGCGGGAGGCGGGGGTCCTGGCGGCGTCGGAAAAGTGCGTGGACCAGCTCCAGCCGCCCAGGGAGATCATCACCTTGAGGCCGGGGTGCGCGGCCTTCAGCTCGCGCAGCTGGTTGAAGTTGCCCGCGAGGGGCTGCGTGTCGGTGTCGGCGACCCCGTCGACCGATCCCGCGGCGTCCAGCGGGCGGGCGTAGTCGGCCCACGCGTCGGCCTCACCGGGCACGTTGCCCGTGAAGCACCGGCCCTCGGCGCTGACGTTGCCGAAGGCGTAGTTGATGTGGGTCAGCTTGGCCGCCGTGCCGCTGGTCTCCAGGTCCTTGACCTGGAAGTCGCGGCCGTAGACGCCCCATTGGGTGAAGTAGCCGACGGTCCGGTACGCGCGGTCGCGGTGGCCGGACGAGCGGTCGGAGCCGTCGGCCGTGGCGGCGGGGGCGAGTCCGGCGAGCAGGGTGAGGGCGCAGGCGGCGGTGAGGGTTCCGGTCAGGGTTCTTCGACGCATGGGGCTCGTTCCTGTGCGTAGTCCCGGAGTTGGTCCGGGTGCGTGATCCGAGGGATGTTCCGGTGCCGACGGGCAGCGGGAGCCGTGCTGTGCACAGGGAAACGTATTGGTCTGGACCAAAAACGGTCAAGGCTCGGTGGGGAACTGCCGCGCACCTGCTCCAGGTATGCGCTGGTCGACGGGGAATCATCACATCGAGTGAAACTCTGGCCCGTGCTTGCGGTACTCAACCCACGGTTGCGACGCTGTTGCTGTCTGTCAACCTGTTGGGAGTGGCCTGTGCCTTTCGGTGAGCAGCCCGCCTATCTGCGCGTGGCGAGCGATCTCAGGGAGAAGATCGTCAACGGCGCGCTGCCGCCCCATACCCGCCTGCCGTCGCAGGCCCGCATCCGCGAGGAGTACGGGGTCTCGGACACCGTCGCGCTGGAGGCGCGCAAGGTGCTGATGGCCGAAGGGCTCGTCGAGGGGCGCTCGGGCTCGGGGACGTATGTGCGGGAGCGTCCGGTGCCGCGCCGGATCGCCCGCTCCGGTTATCGCCCGGGGGTGGGAGTCACGCCGTTCCGCCAGGAACAGACGGCGGAAGGGGTCCGGGGGACCTGGGAGTCCCGGAGCGAGCAGGAGGGGGCGAGCGCGGAGATCGCCGAGCGGCTCGGGATCGAGCCGGGCGACCGCGTGATGCGCACGGGATACGTCTTCCGGGAGGCGGGTGAGGCGATCATGCTGTCCACGTCCTGGGAGCCCCTGGCGGTCACCGGGCGCACACCGGTGATGCTGCCGGAGGAGGGACCGCTCGGCGGCTGCGGAGTGGTCGACCGCATGGCGGCGATCGACATCGTCGTGGACAACGTCGCGGAGGAGGTCGGCGCGCGCCCGGGGCTGGCGGAGGAGCTCCTGGCGCTCGGCGGCGTTCCGGGTCATGTGGTGATGGTGATCGGCCGGACGTACTACGCGTCGGGGCTCGCGGTGGAGACGGCCGATGTCGTGGTGCCCGCCGACCGCTACAGGATCGCCTACCATCTGCCGGTCAAGTGACCGGTGGGGCAGTCGTGGTGACCGGTGGGAGAGATGGCGTGTCCGCCGCTCGTGATGCGGAGTTAACCCCCGTGCGCCGCGCTTAACCGGCGGGCAACGCCCCGTCGTGACGGCTTGTCATGTTCAGCTCCTACCTTCCCGTTCGTCACCCGCACACCGGACCGACGAACGGGAAGTCACCGATGACGGACATCGCAACGCCCACGCCGGGCGAGGCGCCGCCCCAGGAGCCGCAGGAAGGCTCTCGGGAGCCCCGGCGCAGCTACGCCAGGCTCGCGGCCGACGAGAGCCGCGAGGACTACTCCCTGCGCTACGCCCCGCACTCCTTCCGGCGGTGGTCACCGTCGATGGTCGCGGGGACGGCGCTCGGAGGCATCGCGTATCTGGCCGACTTCGCGATCGGCGCCTCCATCGTCTTCACCTACGGATTCACCAGCGGGTTCGCCTCGATCCTCGCGGCGGCGGCGATCATCTTCCTCACGGGCATACCGATCGCCCGGGCCTGCGCGAAGTACGGCCTGGACATGGACCTGGTCACGCGCGGGGCGGGCTTCGGCTACTTCGGCTCGACCCTGACCTCGCTGATCTACGCGTCCTTCACCTTCATCTTCTTCGCCCTCGAGGGCTCGATCATGGCCCAGGCCATGCACCAGGCGGTCGGGCTGCCCGTGGAGATCGGCTACCTGGTCACCACGCTGATCGTCATCCCGATCGTGTTCCGGGGCATGGGCGCGCTCGCCAAGGTGCAGGCCTGGACGCAGCCGGTCTGGATCATCGGCATGGTGCTGCCCTTCGTGGTGCTCGCCTTCGAAGCCCCGGACTCCTGGGGCGCGTTCAGCTCCTTCGGCGGTACGGAGGGGGCAGGCTCCGGCTTCTCCTGGATCGCCTTCGGGCTCGGCACCGGCGTCGCGCTCTCGCTCATCGCCCAGATCGGTGAACAGGCCGACTATCTGCGCTTCATGCCCGCCAAGACGGAGGCCAACAAGCGGCGGTGGAACCTGGCCGTTCTTGCCGCCGGTCCCGGCTGGGTCATCATCGGGGCGGCCAAGCAGCTCGGGGGCGCGTTCCTCGCCTTCGTCGCGCTGGAGGCGGTCGGCAAGACCCACGCCCTGGAGCCGATCGCACCGCAGATCGAAGCCCTCAAGCCCTGGCTCGGATCGTTCGCGCTGCCGGCCGCCGCCGTCTTCGTGATCGTCTCCCAGATCAAGATCAACGTGACCAACGCCTACAGCGGCTCGCTGTCCTGGTCGAACTTCTTCTCCCGCATCACGCACAAGCACCCTGGCCGGGTCTGGTACATCTTCCTCAACCTCGCCATCGCGCTGACGCTGATGGAGATGAACATGTTCGCCGCGCTGAACAAGCTGCTCGGCTTCTACTCCAACGTGGGCATCGCCTGGATCGCGGCCGTCGCCGCCGATCTGGTCATCAACAAGCGGATCGGGCTGAGCCCCCGCTACATCGAGTTCAAGCGCGCCTACCTCTACGCCGTCAACCCGGCCGGCTTCGGGGCGATGGTCATCGCGTCCACCGTCTCGATCCTCGCCTTCTTCGGGCTGTTCGGCAGGTACGCCGAGGCCTTCTCCACCTTCATCGCGGCCGGACTCGCCCTCATCCTCTGCCCGTTGATCGCCTGGCTGACGAAGGGGAAGTACTACCTGGCCCGGCCGAACCCGGTCAACGGCCCGGACGTCGAGATCGCCGACATCACCGCCACGCACAACTGCACGGTCTGCGAGACCGCCTACGAACTGCCCGACATCGCCGACTGCCCGGTCCAGTCGGGGCCGATCTGCTCGCTGTGCTGCTCGCTGGACGCGGAGTGCGGGGACGTCTGCCGCAAGGAACCCGCCGCGGGCCCGGTGCTGATGCCGGTGCCGACCCTGCCGCCCGCGCGGACACCGGCCGGCTGACCCGAGAGGGGAGGCGGGGGCGCATTCGAGAGAGTGCGCCCCCTTTGGATTGGCCGGATGCGTGTCTCTTTGTGCAAAGACGCATCCGCTGAGTGAAGGTCAGGCGTACGCTCGGGCATATGCGTACTGCGGTTTCCTGGGGATCCTTAGAGACGTGCACACCAGTGGGGAGAGGGGCGAGATGCTGGGGAGGAACGCCATGACCGACAGCGGCGCCGTGCTCCCCTGGCTGGTGATCAGACAGGACGACAACGGCAACAGGTATCGCGTCGGCCGTTATGCGACGCAGGACGAGGCGCAGAAGATCGCGGACGGCCTGGACCGCAACGGGCACAAGCAGCTCTACTGGGTGGAACGCACGAGCCGGAGCGCGCGCCCGTAACAGGACGGGACAGCGGTTACGCTCCGGCGCATGAGTGATTCCGTGGTGGTGGCCGGGGCCGTCTGTGATCGCGGACGGCTCCTGGCCGCCCGCCGCAGCGCCCCGCCCGAGCTGAAGGGCCGCTGGGAGCTGCCCGGCGGCAAGCTGGAGCCCGGCGAGAGCGGCGAGCAGGCGCTCGTGCGGGAGCTCCGGGAGGAGCTCGGTGTGGAGGCCGAGCCGCTGGAGCGCATCCCGGGTCAGTGGCCGCTGAAGCCCGGGCTGGTGCTGCGGGTCTGGATGGTCCGGCTGGTGTCGGGCGAGCCCAGCCCGCTGGAGGACCACGACGAACTGCGCTGGCTCGCACCGGAGGAGGCGGACGCCGTCGACTGGCTGGACCAGGACCGCCCGGCGGTGGCCGAGGCGGTACGCCGTCTGAGCGAGGACCGCGGCGTCTGATCCGGGGGCGGTGCGGTCGGCGCGACCGGGCGCCCGCGCCCGGCGCACCCGCGCTGCCCGGTGCGCCCGCATTCGCTCCGCCTGCCTTGGCTGTACGTGTCCGCCCCGCCTGTCCGCGCCTGTGCGTGCGGCTGCTTCAGACTGTCTCTGGGCCGGCCTGCCCGCGCGCCTGCGCCTGCCTTGCCTGTCCGCGCGTCTGCGCCTCCGCGCCCGTACGCCGTTCTGCCCGTACCGGCGCTGTCGGCCCGGGCGCGCGACGACCTGCCCGCGCGCCTGCCCGGCATTCCCCCGTCGCCCGTCAGGGCTCCCGGCCGCCGGGCGCTCGGTGCGCCCCCAGTACCCGTCAGGGGTCCGGCCGCCGACGTGGCCGCATACACCCGTACGCCCCATCCGTCACTGTCGGCGATAGGTTGTACTGAATATCGGGTATGTGCCGATAAGACCCTTGAAGGGGAATGCGCCCCGCAGCCGGCCCTGGGAAGTGATCGGCGTGACCGATACCGATGGCGATCGCGCCGAATGGAGCTTTCCGGCGGTGCCGGGCTCCGTGCGCAGTGCCCGGCACGCGGTCCGTGACGCACTGCACTACTGGGGGTTCGACGCGGCGGTGGGCGATGTCGCCGTACTCCTCGTCAGCGAGCTGGTGACCAATTCCTTGCGCTATGCCTCGGGTCCGATCGGCGTCCGGCTGGTGTGGCCGCATCCCGACGGCGAAGAGCCCGGTGCCACGGGCGGGGAGCGGCATCTGCTGGTGGAAGTCTCCGATCCGGTTCCGGATCCGCCCACCGAACGCAGTGCCGGACCCGAGGACGAAGGGGGCCGTGGACTGCAGCTGGTGGCTTGTTCTGCGCGCCGCTGGGGAACCCGGCGCGGAAAGACCGGCAAGACCGTGTGGTTCGAGCTCCCTCTGTCTGGTTAGGAGTGGGGAGGGACGCACAGCGATCACCAGAGGTCGGGCAGAACCTGGCTGAAAGGGACTGAGACCGTGCTGTGATCGTGAACGCCGTGCCGGTGAGGCCCGTAGTGCTGAATACTGCGGGCAGGACCGGTCCGGTGTGTGAGCTGGAGGGGACGGTCGCGTGAGCGAGATACCTGGGACAGCGGGCGACGTCGTGTGGCAGAGCAGCCCGCCTGGCTCGATCTATGACTACATAAGGGTCGCGTCGTTCTCGATCGGGCCCGACGGGCTGATCGAGCAATGGAGCCGACGGGCCGCGGGTCTGTTCGGCATGGCCTCCGACGAGGTGGTGGGCAAGGACCCGGTCGAGGCCTTCATGCCCGCCGAGGTGCGTCCGGATGCCCACAGACGGGTCGGCGAGATCCTCGACGGCAAGGAGTGGACGGGCCTCGTCCCGTTCCGGATTCCTGGTGAGAACGGGGTCCACGGGCTCGCCGAGATCTATGTCATGCCGAGCGAGACCGGGGCGGGCGAGCGCGCCGCGCTCTGCATCGTCGTGGACGTCAGGGCGTTGCGGCGCATCGAGACCGACCTCGCGGCCTCACAGGCGATTTTCGGCCAATCTCCCTTCGGGTTCGTCCTCTTCGGCACCGACTTCACCGTCGTGCGGGCCAACAAGAGGTTCGCCACCGTCTTCGGCGGCGAGGCCGACGACCACCGCGGGCGCACCGTGGAGGACTACCTGGCCCGCCCGGAGGCGGAGCGACTCTCGGCCACGCTCCGGCGCGTCCTGGAGACGGGTGACGCCGTCACCGATCTCCAGCTCGTCGGAACTCCGCCCGGTGCCCCCGCCCGGCGTCACTGGTCCATGAACCTCTACCGCGTGCACAGCGGTTCGGGGCGTCCCATCGGTATCGCGGGCCTGGCGACCGACGTCACGCAACGGCACATCGCCGCCCGCGAGGCCGCCAGCGCCCGTCGCAATCTCGCCCTGCTCAACGAGGCCAGCGCCCGTATCGGCAACTCCCTCGACCTGGAGACCACCGCCAGGGAACTGCTCGACGTCGCCGTGCCCGGCTTCTGCGACCTCGCCTCCGTCGACCTGTACCAAGGCCTGCTCACGGGTGAGGAGGCCTCGCCCTCGAGCTGGGGCCGGCATCACCAGGAGACGGGCACGGGTTCGGCGGAGCTGCGCAGGGTGGCCCACGCCAGCGCCGTGTCCGACGGGCTTCCCGGGGTCGTCCCGGGCGCCCGCACCGGCGAGGGCCTGGCGTCCGACGGGGACACCGGCCCGCCCGCACTCGGTTCCGTCCACCGCTACCCGTTCCACTCACCCTGTGCCGTGGCCCTGCGCACCGGACGCGTCGCCGACGTACCCGGGGACGACCGCGGCTTCGTCCACTCCACGCTCGCCGTGCCGATGGTCGCCCACGACATCGTCGTCGGCCTCGTCCAGTTCTCCCGTACGAAGGGCAGCGAGCCCTTCGGAGAGCGGGACCGCGCCCTGGCCACCGAGCTCGCCGCACGCGCCGCGGTCTGTATCGACAACGCCCGCCTCTACCGCCGGGAGCACGAGCGCGCGCTCATCCTCCAGCGCAGCCTGCTCCCGCCGGGCGACCCCGAGGCGGCGGGGCTCGACATCGCCTGCCGCTACCTCCCGGGCAACACGGCGACCGAGGTCGGCGGCGACTGGTTCGACGTGATCGAGCTCCCCGGCCACCGCACGGCGCTGGTCGTCGGGGACGTCATGGGCCGTGGACTGCGCGCCGCCGTCGCCATGGGCGAACTGCGCACCGCCGTACGCACACTGGCGCTCCTGGACCTGGAACCCGCCGAGGTGCTCTCGGCCCTGGACGAGGTCGCCAGAGGGCTCGGCACCCCCGGCGGGGGCGAGCGGAGCGACGGGTTCGGCGCGGGCGGCGGGGCCCAGTGGCCCTCCAGGGCCGCCCACAAGTCACGCGAGGCGGACCTCTCCGAGGTCTATCTGGCGACCTGTGTGTACGCGGTGTACGACCCCGTCACCCGCCGGTGCACCTTCGCCAACGCCGGCCATCTCCCGCCGGTGGTGGCCGAGCCGGGCGAACCCGCCCTGCTCCTCGACGTACCGCCGGGCATGCCGCTCGGTGTCGGCGGGGAACCCTTCGAGGAGGTCGAGGTGGAGCTGAAGGAAGGTTCCCTCCTCGCCCTCTACACCGACGGGCTCGTCGAGTCCCGCGACCATCCGCTCGACGAGGGCCTGGACGCGTTCCGGCTGGCCCTGGCCGAGCCGTCGCAGCCCCTCGAAGACGTCTGCGACCATGTGCTGTCGACCCTGGACACCCGCCACGGCGAGGACGACATCGCCCTGCTGATGGCCCGTGTCCAGGGGCTGGCGCCGGACGCGGTGGGGGACTGGCGGCTCCCGCGTGAGCTCCGCTCCGTCGGCCTGGCCCGTGAGCTGGCCCGCGAACAGCTGATCGACTGGGGCCTGGGCGACCTGGTGGACACCACGGAACTGCTCGTCAGCGAACTGGTCACCAACGCCCTGCGCTACGGCGAGGGAGAGATCAGGCTCCGGCTCCTGCGCGACCGCACGCTCGTCTGCGAGGTCTGGGACGCGGGCCTCGTCCAGCCGAGGCGCCGGCGCGCCCGCGACACCGACGAGGGCGGACGAGGGCTCCAGCTGGTCGGGCTGCTCAGTGTGGCCTGGGGCTCACGGCGTACCCCGCGCGGCAAGACGGTGTGGTTCGAGCTGGCGCTGCCCGACGGAGAGCCCGCGCCCGAACTCTCCGTGGAGCAGCTGCTCAGCATGTACTGACCGGGGCGGTACGGAGAGACCTTCCGGAGCGCGCTCCCGTCCCGGAACGGACCCCGGAGCGCGCTCGGTGATGCAGCGTGCTCCGGTGATGCACGGCGTCCGGGTCATGCACGGTGTCTTCCGGTCACGAGGCGGACTTCAACGCGGCGAGCCGGGCCTCGATCTCCGCGCTGTCCCCGAGACTGTCCAGCTGCTCGAACTGGGCGTCCAGGGAGGACGCGGCGAGCTCCTGCTTGCCCACCGCCCTGGCCTCCTCGCGCCGCACCTTGTCCTCGAAGCGGCCGAGCTCGCTCGTCGGGTCCATGACGTCGATGCTCTTGACCGCGTCCATCATCCGGTTCTGCGCCTGCGCGGACGCGGCGCGGGCGACCAGTTCGTCGCGCTTGGCCTTCAGCTGGGTCAGCTTGTTCCTCATCTGGTCCAGACCCGACTTCAGCTTGTCCACCACCACGGTCTGCGACGCGATCGTGGGCTCCGCCGTCTTCGCCTCCTGCTCCGACTGGAGCTGGCGCCCCAGGGCGACCTTGGCGAGGTTGTCGAACTTGTCGGCCTCCGCGCCCGCCGCAGCGGCCCGCAGCTCGTCGGCCTTCCTGCTCGCGGCGAGCGCCTTCTGGCCCCACTCCCTGGCCGCGTCCACGTCCTCCCTGTGGTCCTCCTCCATCAGCCGCAGGTTGCCGATGGTCGCGGCCACCGCCTGCTCGGCCTCCGCGATGTTGTTCGTGTAGTCGCGGATCAGCTGGTCCAGCATCTTCTGCGGGTCTTCCGCCTGGTCGATCAGGGCGTTGATGTTGGCCCGCGCCAGCTGGGTGACGCGGCCGAGGACGGTCTGCTTGCTCATGGCACCTCTCCTTGTGCGACGGACGACTGCGACGTGCGCGATGTGTGTACGGAACATGAGGGCGAGGCCCGGGGGAGAGCGGTCAGAAGCGTCCTCCGCCGCCGCGCCGGCCGCGGGTCCCCCCGCCGCCGAAGCTGCCGGGCCCGCCGCCGAACCCGCCCCGGGACCCGCCGAACCCGCCACCGAAGCCTCCTCCGAGCCCTCCGCCGCGCCCGCCCCCGCCGAGCAGGCCGCCCAGGATGATGCCGCCAAGGACGGCGCCGCCCGCCCCGCCCCCTCCGCGCGGGCCGCCGAAGCCGCTCTGGTCCCGGTAGCTCCGTACGTCCTGCTCGGCCAGGCTCCGGGCCTGCACGGCCAGCGCGTCCGCCTGCTGGGCCTCGGCCAGGGCACCCTGCGGATCGTTCGCACCGGACAGTTCCCCGGCCCGCTCGTACCTCCGCTGGGCCTCCGCGAGGCGGGTGCGCGCCTGGCTGCCGACGGCACCCCGGTTGGTGGTGACGAAGTCGGCGGCGGCACCGATCGCCGCCCGCGCGGTGAGCATCGCCTGTTCGAGGAGCGAGCGGGCCCGCTGGTTCCCGTGTTCCTGCTCGCGCGCCCCTGCCAGGGCCTCGTCCAGCGCCGCGTCCACCTTCTCCACCCTGCGCAGCGCGTCGATCGGGTCGTAGGGCCCGGAGGCCGTCTCGTCCTTCACATCGGCGATCACCGCCTCCGCGCGGGCCACCCTGCCCCGCAGATCCGCGGTGGACACGCCCTCCGGGGTGCCGCCGAGCAGCCCCCTGGCATCGGCCAGGTCGGTCTCGGTCTCGGTGAGCGCGCCCGGGAGCTTCTCCGCCGCCTCGGCCAGCTCCCCGGCCCGCCGGTCGACGGCGTCCACCAGGGTGGAGACCTGCTTGACGGCTCCCTCGGCGGCCCGGACGTAGACCGCGGCCTCGGAGTTGTTCCCGCTGTCCACAGCCTGGCGTGCCTGGTTGAGGCTGGAGGTGGTGAAGACCAGCCGGTCCTTGGCCTGTTCGATGTCCTCGGCCGCCGGAGCGGTGGCGGAGGCCGCGTACCGCTCGCGCATCGCGGTGAGCGCGTCCTCCGTGGCGGAGACGCGTGCGATCAGTTCGCGGAAGGTGGTCTCGGCGGTGCTCACGGCCTGGGGCGCGGTCTGTTCGAGTGCGCGCAGCCGGTCGAAGTCCTCGGACATGGCGTCCAGGCGTTCGTTGGCGTCCGTGCAGCGGCTGATGATCTCGTCGAGCATGCGGCGCCGTGTCGCGTCGTCCTCGGGGAAGGCGTCGTCCAGCTGCTGCCGCAGCCGGAAGGCCTCCGTCAGCTCGGTCTTCGCGTGCGCGACCGCCTCGGCGAACGGAGCGGCTGCCTCATCGCCGAACTGGGCCGTCGCGAAGCCGAGTTCCTCATCGCTGGTGCGCACGGAGTCGTCCGTGTCGACGAGATCGGCCTTCGCCCGCGCGTCCAGTTCCGGCAGCGGGACCTGGGGCTCGGCCGCCGCTCCGCCTCCGCTGCCCCAGCCGCCGCCCGCCGCCGGGGTCGTCCTGGTCGCCGTATGCCGTCTGCGGCGGGTGAAGGCGAAGAGGGCCACCGCGCCCGCGACGACGACCAGGGCCAGCGGTACGACCAGATTCACGGAGGCACCGCTGTCGGAGCCGCCGGGGTCCGCCGCGCCCGGGGTGACGGCGGGGGTCGGCACGGGGTCGCCCGCCAGGACGGCCGCATAGCCGTCGGCGGCGCCGATCGCGGCACCGGCCCAGTCGTTCTGCCGGAGCGCCGGCTCGATCGCCGTGTTCGCCACGTCCTGGAGCTGGGCGTCGGTGAGCCGCGAGCCCTGGTCGACGGAGTAGGCGTACTGCCGGTCGTGCGTGGCCACGGCCAGCAGCAGGTCCTCCTGGCCGAGGCCGTTGCGGTTCGCCGTCTCGTCGGCCCAGGTCTGGGCGGAGCGGCCGGAGAAGTCGCGTACGTACACGACGAACAGCTGGACCCGGCGCTCGTCGAACAGGTTGTCGAGGGCGGCCGCGACCTGGGGTTCGCGGTCGCCGAGCGCGTCCACCCTGTCGGTGATCTGCCCGTCGCGGGACAGCTCGACGGGATCCTCGGACCGGGCGTCCGGGGCGCCCGGCAGGGCGATCCAGAGCACCGCGGCCAGGGTGGCGAGGAGGACCCTGCCGGGTATCGAATGCCGGGACATCCCGGTACGGCTCGCAGGCGGCGTCACATGTGGGAGGCTATGTCCGCCCACTGCCGCCCGCGACCCGGCGGGTGCCCGGCACGGGCGCCCGTGGTGCGGGGCGTTGCGTGACGGGCGCCCGTACCGCGCGGTGGTCCGGGCGCCGACGGCGGTCAGGTGCCGACGGTGCCCGGACCGGAGGGACCTGTCAGGTGGTCCCGGTCCGGGGGCCGGTCTCAGCCGGCGTCGCGGGGCAGCTCACGGGTGCGGCCGAGGGAGCCCAGCCACTCGGCCGAGGGACGCGCGGTCCGCTCGAACGTCTCCCAGTCGATGCCGATCAGGCCGAACGTCGGCTTGAACGAGCCCCACTCGTAGTTGTCGAGGGCGCTCCAGGCCAGGTAGCCCTGGACGTTCAGCCCGTCCTCGATCGCGGAGGCCACCTCGTTGAGCGCGCCCGTGTAGTAGTCGACGCGGCGGGTGTCGTCCGCCGTGGCGATGCCGTTCTCCGTGACGATCAGCGGCATGTCGGCACCGATGACCTCGGCGGTGTGGCGCAGGGCGTGCCCGACGGCGGCGGGGTAGTACTCCCACTGCGTGAGCGTCCGCTCGATGTCGTCGGACGCGGGCACCGGGCCGTCGGCGCCGATCTCCGTACGGGTGTAGGACTGGACGCCGATCCAGTCGTCGCCGCGGGCGGCCTCGATGAAGACGTCTTCGCGCGGCCGGCGGTAGGCGGCGGTGACGTCCTCGGCGCCCGGGCGGGCCTGGTAGACCTGGTTGGCGATCGTCCAGCCGACCTGGATGCCGGCGTCGAGCGCGCGGACCTCCTTCACCGCCGCGTGGTGGGCGGCGATGACCGCCTCGGTGGTCTCGTCGTCCGGGGTGGGCAGACCGGCGGGCGGGAAGCCGATGTCGCCGCGCTTCGCCTGGCCGGCCATGACGGCGATCATGTTCGGCTCGTTGATCGTGCAGACATGGCTGACGCCCTCGGAGATCACCGGTGCGCAGGCCGCGACGTAACGGGCGAACAGCTCGACGGCACCGTCGGCCGTCCAGCCGCCGCGCGCCTCGAACCACTGCGGCACCGTGAAGTGGTGCAGCGTGACCATCGGGCGCAGACCACGGGCGTGCGCTCCTTCGACCATGCGCCGGTAGTGCGCCAGCTCGGCCCGGGAGAATTGCCCCTCGGCGGGCTCGATGCGCGCCCACTCGATGGAGAAGCGGTAGTCGGTGAAGCCGAGGGACGCCAGCAGGTCCATGTCCTCGGGCCAGCGGTGGTAGCTGTCGCAGGCATCCAGACTGGGTTCCTGGATGTGGGTGCCGGTGGAGTGCTCCTTGACCCACCAGTCGCTGTTGGTGTTGTTGCCCTCGATCTGGTGGGCGGCCGTGGAGGCCCCCCACAGGAAGCCTTCGGGGAACGGGACGGAGGCGTGCGTCATCGCGGAGTGTCTTTCTGTGCGTGAAGGGGTGCGGCCGCGGTGCGGGGTGCGGCCTCGTGTGCGTACGTGTGCCGGGCGGGCTACTTCATGCCGGCCGTGGCGATGCCCTGGGTGAAGTGCCGCTGCAGGGCGATGAAGAGGATCAGCACCGGCAGGACGACGAGGAAGGCTCCGGCCATCAGCATGCCGTTGGAGCCGCCCGCCTTGTTGGGGTCGGTCGCGAACGTGGCCAGGGCGACCGGGAGGGTGTACTTGTCCGGGTCGTTGGTCGCGATCAGCGGCCAGACGAAGTTGTTCCAGGAGCCGAGGAAGGTGAAGATCGAGAGCGTCGCGAGCGCGGGCTTCACCAGCGGCATGACGATCCGCCAGAAGATGTACCACTCGCCGGCGCCGTCCATCCGGGCCGCTTCCAGCAGCTCGTCGGGGATCGACTGCATGAACTGCCGCATCAGGAAGACCCCGAAGGCCCCGGCGGCGAAGGGCAGCACCAGACCGGCGTACGAGTCGATCAGCTGGAGCTTGCTCATCAGCACGAACAGCGGCAGCAGCATCAGGTTGCCGGGCACCATCAGGGCGCCCAGGACGACGCCGAAGATCTTGTTCCGGCCGACGAACCTCAGCTTGGCCAGGGCGTAGCCGAGCATCGAGCAGAAGACCAGGTTCGAGACGGTGACCAGCACCGCCACGATCACGGAGTTCATGAAGTAGAGCGGCAGGTCCAGCTTGTCGAGCAGCTGCCGGAAGTTCTCCAGGGTCCACTCGGTAGGGATCCACACCGGCGGGCTGGCCGAGAGGTCGCTCGTCGTCTTGAAGGACGACACGGCCATCCAGAGGAACGGCGCCGACATGATCAGCAGGCCCAGCGAGAGCAGGACGTAGACCAGAGGACGCCTCAGGTTCCGGGACCTGCCCGGGGGAGCCGTGCGCGCGGGTGCTTGGCCGACGGTCATTTGGTGTTGTCCTTCAGCAGTCGGAGCTGCAGCACCGTGATGCCCATGATCACCACGAAGAGCACATACGCCATGGCGCTCGCGTAGCCCATGTGGAAGAAGTTGAAGCCCTCGCGGTACATGTTCAGCGACACGGTCAGCGTGGAGTCGGAGGGGCCGCCCTGCGTCATCACGAACGGCTCCTCGAAGACGTTGAGGTAGCCGATGGTGGTGATCACCGTCGCGTAGAGGAGCGTCGGCCGCAGTAGCGGCACCGTGATCCCCCGGAACTCCTGCCACACTCCGGCGCCGTCGAGCCGCGCGGCTTCACGGACCTCGGTGGGAATGGCCTGAAGGCCCGCGATGAAGAGCACCATGACCGTACCGACGTTGCGCCAGACCGCCATCGCGATCATCGAGGGCATCGCCAGCGCCTCGGAACCGAGGAAGTCGGGCGCGGTGAGGCCCACTTCGGAGAAGAGCCCCGCGATCAGCCCGTCGCTCGGGTCCAGCACGAACCGCCACACCACGGCCACGGCCACGATGGTGGTGACCACCGGGGCGTAGAAACCGACCCGGAAGAAGGTCCTCGCCCGGTCGATGCCGTTGTTCAGCAGTACGGCGACGACCAGCCCGATCGCGATCGTGAGCGGGACGCCCACCACGACGAAGTACGCCGTGTTGAAGAGCGACGTGAGGAACTTCTCGTCGCCGAACAGCTCGGTGTAGTTCTCGAAGCCGATGAAGTTCGCTTCCCAGGGGCGCGTCACGTTGCGCAGCCCGAAGTCGGTGAAGCTCATCAGCAGCGTGGCGAGGATCGGGAACGCCATGAAGACGGTGAACAGGACGAGGAAGGGCATGGAGAACAGCCAGCCCGCCGCGTTCTGTACGCCCATCGAGCGCTTCCCGCGCCCCGGTCCGGATCCGGCCGGGCCGGCCCCGGGCGGGACCGCCCCGGAACCGTCCTTCACCGTGGCCGGCTGCGCGGCCGTTGAGGTCGTGGTGCCCATGGCTCCTACTTCACGAGGCCTTCGATCTCGGACTGCGCGGTCTTCAGCGCGTCCTCGGCGGAAGCCTTGCCCTGCGTCACCTTCGCGATGGCCTGGTCGACCTTGTCGGTGATCTCCGTCAGCGTGGCGGTGGAGGGGGAGGACTTGGCGGTGTCCATCTGCTTCTTGAAGACCTGGAGGTTCGCGTCGTCGGCGAGCGCGCCGGACTCCCAGGCCGCGGTGTTCGCGGGGAGGTCCTTGGTCCGCTCGTACCAGTCGGCCTGGCCCTCGGTGCCGGTGAGGTACGTGATGAACTCCGTGGCTGCGGCCTTGTGCTCGCTGTCCTTGGAGATCACCAGGGAGGAGCCGCCCGCCATCGACACGGAGGACTTGTCCGCCGGTACGGGGGCCACGGCCCACTTGCCCTTGATCTGCGGCTGGCCCTCGTCGAGCAGGGTGACGTGCCACGGGCCGCCGAAGAACATGGGGACGCGGCCGTTGCCGAAGTCCTTCACGACGTCGTAGCCCGGCTGCACCGACTTGTTGGCGAGGCCCTTGTCGAAGTACGAGCCGTACTCCTTCAGCGCCCCGACCGCCTCGGGGCTGTCGATGGCGGCCTTGCCGTCGTCGTCGAGGATCGTGCCGCCGGCGGAGTAGAGGAACGGGTAGAAGTTCTGCACCGTGTCCAGGCCGCTCGGCTGGATGGACAGGCCCCACTTGGTGCCGGCCTTCTTCTGGTACGCGGTCGCCAGCGCCTGCATCTCCTGCCAGTCGGCGGGCGCCTTGTCGACGCCGGCCTTCTTCGCGAGGTCGGTGCGGTAGTAGAGGACGCGGGTGTCGACGTACCAGGGCACGCCGTACGCGGTGCCGTCCACCTCGCCCTGGTTCCAGCCGGCAGGGAAGAAGTCCGCCTTGTCGAAGACCTTCGTGTCGACCGGCTCCAGGACGCCGAGCTCGGAGAACTCTCCCATGTAGCTGCCGCCCATCTGCGCCACGTCCGGCATGGTGCCGGCCGCGGCGGCGGAGACGAGCTTCTGGTGGGCGACGTCCCAGCCGACCGGCGTCACCTTGACGGTGACGTTCGGGTTGGCCTTCTCGTACACCTCGGCCACCTCGGCGAGCTTCTCGCCCTCGGCGCCCATGGCCCAGACGGTGAGCGTCTGCTTCGCGTCCGCGGCGACGTCGTCGCCACCGGAGCTGCCGCAGGCGGAGAGGCCGAGAGCGAGCGCCACGGTGAGGGCGGCGGAGGCGGTTCTGGCGGTGCGGGACATGGAGGGCTCCTCCTCGAGCAATCCGAATGTATGCGCTGCCTGTAAGCGCATACATCACTCTGCGGCAGTCGTTCGGGAATCCGCAAGAGGGTGCTGGGTCACACTCGTGCAACGTGCTCGATACCTGGAGGCCCCGTCGTGGCACCGTATGCGCACTGTTTGCGGAATTGAAGTGGATGTGACCGGTTCCGCTTGTTACGCGGGGTTCCGAGCCGTGGGGCGGGTCCTGTCGGGGCGCGGGTCCTGCCGAGGCGCGGCTCGCAGGGCCGGCCCGGCAGGCGTACGCGGCTACGGGGACGGGTCACGCGCTGTACGCACCTCGCCGTGCCCCCGAGGTCGGGGGCACGCTGTGCCCCGCCCGCAGGGCCGCTTCTCCGGGGTGCGGCTCCGAGCGGGGGCCGCTCTCAGCCGCAGCCGCAGCTCGCCCGGCGGGCCAGGGTGACGGGGAGCTCCAGCGACACCGGATCGCGGCCCGGGTCGGCCAGACGTTGCACCAGCAACTCCACGGCCTGTTCCCCCAGGAGGCGGATCGGCTGGCGCACGGTCGTCAGTGACGGCCGCACGATCCGGCTCAGCGGGATTCCGTCGAAGCCGGTCACGACGATGTCCTCGGGCACCCGCACCCCGCGCCGCTCCAGCGCGCGCAGCGCGCCCACCGCCATCTGGTCGTTGGCGAAGAGCACCGCGTCCGGCCGCTCGGTGCCCCGGTCGAGCAGCGTCTCGACGGCCCGCGCCCCCTCGGCCCGCATCATCATCCCGGTCCGCAGGTCCGGTGCCTCGGGGACAGACAGCCCGGCGTCCCGGCAGGCGTCCTGGAAGCCGCGGAACCGGGCCTCGGCGTCGGGGGACTCCGGATCGCCGCCGACGAAGGCGAGCCTGCGCAGCCCGTGGTCCTCGATCAGATGGCGGGTCAGCTCGCGTTCCCCCGCCGCGTTCGCGACGACGATGTGGTCCAGGTGGTCGATCCCGCGCGGTCCGGCGAGCATCACCACGGGCAGCCGGCGCGATATGACGTCGAGGTCCCCGGTCGGCACGGTCTGCGCCAGCACGGCGAAGCCGTCCACCCGCCCCGCGACCTTCGCGACGAGGCTCTCCGGGCCGCCCTCCAGCGAGGCCGCGATCAGCAGGGCGTAGCCGTGGCGGCGCGCCGCGCGTTCCATGCCCCGGATGATCTGGTCGGAGTACAGCATCGCCGCGTCGTCGGCCTCGCTGTCGGACTCCGCGTCGGCCTCGGCGTCCGGATCGGAGTAGTCGGGGAAGCAGAGCCCCAGCACCCCGGTGGTGCGGCTGGCCAGTCCCCGGGCGTTCCCGCTCGGCACGTAACCGAGCTCGCGCGCCGCGTCGAGGACCCGCTCGCGCGTCTGGGCGCGCACCGAATCGGGGTTGCGGTAGACCCGGGAAACCGTGGCGATCGAGACGCCCGACCGCTCGGCGACGTCGTACACCGTGGGGGCGCTCACTCGATGGTCCGTCCGCTTCTTGTTCCGTACGCGACGCCCGCCGCTGCGGGAGCCGTCCTGTTCTGATTCCGTACGCGACGCCCGCCGCTGCGGGAGCCGTCCTGTTCTGAAAGCGCATTCACCCTAGATCGCGTGCCCGGTTGCGGGCAACAGCGACCGGCTCCGCGCGTCGTCCCGATGCCGGGTGCCGACGAGGTCGAGTTTGCCCAAAAATAGACAGGCTGCCTTGCAAGCTTCCCTGTCCATCTTTACGGTGGAAAACATGTCCAGCAGCTCCGAGGGGCCCCAGGCCCAGCACCCCGCCGACTCCGATCCCGGCGCCGAGACCGTGGCCGCCGATCTCTCCGCCGTGGTCGGCAGGCTGCTCAGGCGGCTGCGGAGCTCATCGGCCGACAGCCTGCTCACCCCCTCGCAGCGGTCGGTCCTGGCCCGGCTCGCGGACGGCGGGCCCGCCACCACGGCGGCACTGGCCCGCGCCGAGCTCGTACGGCCGCAGTCGATGCGGCTGACGCTCGGCGCGCTGGAGAGCCAGGGGTTCGTCAGCCGGGCTCCCGATCCGGCCGACGGCCGCAAGTCGCTGGTCTCCGTCACCGAGCGGGGGAGCGCCACTCTGGCGGGGGTGCGAGCCGCCAAGCGCAACTGGCTGGCGGACGCGATCGCGGGCGAGCTGGACGGCGCGGAGCGCCGCGCGCTCGCCGAGGCCACCGAACTCATCGCCCGCCTGGTCGACAGGTGAACCGGCCGGGCGCCTCCGGAGTGCGTACGGCCGCACCGGCCGGGGCGGACGCGGAGACCTTGCCCGCAGCCGGTCCGGCCGGGGCGGACGCGGGGACCGCCCCCGGATTCGGTCCGGCCGCGGCGGACGCGGGGACCGCCCCCGGATTCGGCGTCAGGCTCACCGCCCCGCTCCTGATGGGCTCCCTGCTCAACCCGCTCAACACCACGATGATCTCCACCGCCCTGGTGTCCATCGGGCACTCCTTCGGCATCGGGGCCGCCGACACCGCGTGGCTCATCTCCGTCCTCTATCTCGCCAGCGCGGTCGCCCAGCCCGTCCTGGGCAAGCTCGCGGACACCCTCGGCCCCCGCAAGGTCTTCCTGGCCGGTCTCCTCGTCGTGATCGCGTCGGGGCTGGTCGGCGCCCTCGCCCCCGGCTTCGGCATGCTGATCGTCTCCCGGCTGCTGCTCGGCATCGGCACCTCGGCCGCCTACCCGGCCGCCATGGCCGTCCTGCGCGACGAGTCCCGGCGCCTCGGCCGCCCCACCCCTCGCCCCGTGCTCGCCCGGCTCTCCTTCGCCGCCCTCGGCAGCGCCGCCGTCGGCCCCGCGCTCGGAGGGCTGCTCGTGACGTTCGTCGGCTGGCGCGGCATCTTCGCCGTCAATGTGCCGATCGCCCTGCTCGCTCTCGGCGCGGCTCTGCTCTGGGTCCCCGCCGACCCGCCGCGCGAGCGGGCCGCTGACGGGAGCGAGCCGAAGACCTCGCTCGACCCGCTGGGCATCGGCCTGTTCACCGCCGCGCTGACGGTGCTGGTCTTCTTCCTGCTCGACCTCGCCCACCCGCAGTGGTGGCTGCTCGCCCCCTTCGCCGTGCTGAGCGCCGTCCTGGCCGGGTGGCAGCTGCGCGCCCCGCAGCCGTTCATAGACCTCCGGATGCTCGCGGGCAACGGCGCGCTGCTGCGGACGTATGTGCGCCACGGGCTGAGCTATCTGCTCATCTACTGCGTGATGTACGGCTTCACGCAGTGGCTGGAGGAGGTGCGCGGCTACTCCTCGGGCCACGCGGGGCTCCTGATGCTGCCGATGTCCGTCACCGCGCTCGTCTGCTCGCTGCTCGGGGCCCGTACCAAGGGGCTGCGCGGACCGCTGACCGTCGCGTGCGTCCTGCTCACCGCCGGCGCGGGAATCCTCTGCTTCCTCTCCGGCGACACCCCGCTCGCCGTACTGCTCGTCGCCGGGGCCTGCTTCGGCGCCCCGCAGGGGCTCGTCGGCACCAGCAACCAGGCGGCCGTCCAGGCCTACGCGTCCCCCGAGAGCATCGGGGCCGCCGCCGGGCTCCAGCGCACCGCGCAGTACATCGGCGCCATCACCGCCTCCAGCCTGATCGCCCTCGCCTACGCCGACGCGGCGAGCGACGCGGGACTCCACCTCATGGCGGCCGTGGCCGTCGTCCTCGGTGTCCTGCTGACCGTCCTGACCCTCACCGACCGCGCCCTGGCCGACCGGGCCTGACCCGGCGCCACGCGCACGCACCCGCACAGCACCACCCCAAGGAGTACGCACATGACTGCCACCGTCCTCGACCCCCGCACCGCGCTCGTCGTCGTCGACCTGCAGAAGGGCATCGTCGCCCTGCCGACGGCCCACCCGGCGGACGGCGTCATCGCCCGCTCGGCCACCCTCGCCGACGCCTTCCGGGCCAAGGGCCTCCCGGTCTTCCTGGTCCGTGTGACCGGCGGCGCCCCCGGCCGCAACGAGAGCCGCGTCCCGTCCCGGGAGCCCGCCGCCGACTGGGCCGAGATCGTGCCCGAGCTCGGCCCGCTCGACGGCGACACCGTCATCACCAAGCAGCAGTGGGGCGCCTTCCACGGCACCGCGCTCGACCTCGAACTCCGCCGCCGGTCCATCACCCAGGTCGTGCTGACCGGCATCGCCACCAGCATCGGCGTCGAGTCCACCGCCCGCGCCGCCCACGAGCACGGCTACCACGTCACGGTCGCCACGGACGCCGTCACCGACATGGACGGCGAGGCCCACCGCAACAGCGTCGAGAAGATCTTCCCGAGGCTCGGCGAGACCGACACCACCGACGCGATCGTGAAGCTGCTGGGCTGACCTCCCGGCCGGGGCCGGACGGGGGCCGCACGGGTGACGTCGGCGGCCCCACCGGCCGCGTCTGCCTCCGCCCGCGCGTGAAAGTGCGTTCAGTGGATCAGCGAATCAGTGTGATCAACTGCAAATGCCACCAGAACGCATCATCCGGTCCATTCCGGTACGGGGTGGACCGGGCCGGCCCCGGAGGTATCAGCCATGGCCCACGTCGGCGTCCCGCGCGGGACGGCCCGAAAGCGCCGCTCGGTCGCGCTCCTGGCGACAGGTGTGCTCACGATCCCGGTACTGGCGGGCTGCACCTCGGACAACGAGGGCCCCGCCCCGGTGGCCGTCCCGCAGGACATCTCCCCGGCCGCCCGGGACCGGGTGGCGGAGGGCTCCACGCTCACCTGGGCGATCGACGCGGTGCCCGCCACCCTCAACGCCTTCCAGGCCGACGCCGACGGGGCGACCGCGCGTGTCGCCGGTGCCGTGCTGCCCTCCCTCTTCCCGATGGACGCCAGGGGTGAGCCCAGGCTCAACCCCGACTACCTGGAGTCCGCCAAGGTCATCGAGCAGGAGCCCAAGCAGGTCGTCCTCTACAAGCTCAACCAGCAGGCCGTGTGGAGCGACGGCCGCGAGATCGGCGCCCCCGACTTCGTCGCCCAGTGGCGCGCGCTGAGCGGCAAGGACTCGGCGTTCTGGACCGCGCGCAACGCGGGCTACGAGCGGATCGAGAAGATCGAACGCGGCAAGGACGACCTCCAGGTCCGGGTCACCTTCTCGAAGCCGTACGCCGACTGGCGCTCGCTCTTCTCGCCGCTCTACCCGAAGGAGGTGACCGGTTCGCCCGGCACCTTCAACGACGGCGCGAGGGCCACCCTCAAGAACACGGCAGGGCCCTTCCGGCTGCGCAGTGTGAACAAGGCCAAGGGGACCGTCGTCCTCGACCGGAACCCGCGCTGGTGGGGGAACGAGGCCAAGCTCGAATCCCTGGTGTTCCGTGCCGTCGAGCCCGGCAAGCGGGCGGACGCGCTGACCGCGGGCACGGTGGACGTCGCCGACATCGACACCGCGACCGCCGGCCGCATCGCCCTCGCGGCCCGCTACCGCGGCGGGAGCGCCGGGCCGCCCGCCCACGGCCCCGGAGCCGACATCACCCCGGCCGCCGCCCTGCGCTCCTGGGCCCTGGCCAACGGCTCGGACGAGGAGGCCGCGGAGACGGCGCGGGCCGCCCGGGAGAAGAACCAGGAAGCGATCGCGGTGTACGCGGCCGAGCAGAAGACGCTGCGCGGTTTCGACGTACGCAAGTCACTGGAGCCCGCCTACACGCAGCTCGCGCTGAACGGCGAGTCCGGGGCCCTCTCCGACGACCGGGTGCGCCGCGCCATCGCCCGCACGCTGGACCGGCAGGAGCTCGCCGACATCGTGCTGAAGCCGCTCGGCCTGTCCGCCGAGCCGCCCGGGAGCCACCTGGCCCTGGCCGGGCAGCCCGCGTACAAGGACGGCAGTGGAGCGCTCGGCGACCGGGACGCCAAGGAGGCGCAGGCCCTGCTGGCCGACGCGGGATGGACTCCGGCCGGAGCCGTCCGCAGGACCGAGGACACCAAGGCGGGCAGCGAGGCGGAGAAGAAGAAGGCCGACGAGAAGGCCGGGGCCGGGGAGAAGACGAGGGAGAAGGCCGAGAAGACGGAGAAGGAGAAGACGGAGAAGGAGAAGACGGAGAAGGAGGGGAAGGCCGGGGAGAAGGACGACGCGGCCTCGCGGGACGAGGGGACGTACGTCGTCGGCGACGAGAAGCCGGGTGACCTGCCCGCCGGTGACGGCGAGGTGAATGCCCAGGACAAGCGCACGGGCGGCGCCGCCGGCGCCTACGCCCCCGCAGGCACCGCCGCGCCCGCCCCCGCGGCGGCGAAGACCCGCATCGGCAAGGCCGGCAAGCCGCTGACCCTGCGCTTCGTCCTGCCGTCGGGGCCGGGATCGCAGCCGCTGCGCAGCGTCGGGGAGAAGATCGTCGAGATGCTGGACTCCATCGGGATCGGCACGCAGATCACGAAGGTCTCCGACGAGAGCTACTTCAAGGACCACATCGCGTCCGGGGACTACGACATGGCGCTGTACTCCTGGCCCGCCACCGCCTACCCGGCGACCGACGGCCGTCCGATCTTCGCCAAGCCGGAGCCCGCCACCGACGGCTCGCTGCTCGTCGAGCAGAACTACACCCGGGTCGGTTCGGACCACATCGACCAGCTCTTCGACCGTGCCGTCTCCGAGCTCGACGCCACGAAGTCCCGGGACCTCCTGAAGCAGGCCGACGCCCGGATCTGGGCGGCTGCCGGATCGATTCCGCTGTATCAGAGGCCACAGCTGGTCGCCGTCGACAAGAAGCTCGCGAACGTCGGCGCCTTCGGCTTCGCCGCTCCCCGGTACGAGGACATCGGATACACCGCCCGACAAGCGGCAGGTTCCCCCGCGAATCGTAAGAAGTAGCAGGTCAAAGCCACATTCGAAGCTCAGATACAGCTCAATTCCCTTGCCCGCCGGAACCACCGGCGGGCAAGGTGGTGTCCGCCCAGACCCGGGCTGCTCGTCTTCTCACACCCCTTGCCGTCCGTCCGCTCTCCGGCCGGATGATGACGTAATACCGGCTGAATATCGGCTGAATAGTGGCTGAAGCCAGGCCCCGTGGATCGGGCCGGGAAGCCCCGGACTCGTCGGGCCCGTACCATTGGACTAGCCGTGGCGTGCCGCCCGGCGGGCGTACGAGGACTCGAGACCGACTGAGACGCCTGATCCCACGATCCGAGAGAAGCGCAAGCCACCCATGCCCACGCGCCACGACATCCGTAACGTAGCCATCGTCGCCCACGTCGACCACGGCAAGACCACCCTGGTCGACGCCATGCTCAAGCAGGCCGGCGCCTTCGCCGCGCACGCCGCCGAGAACCTCGACGAACGCATGATGGACTCGAACGACCTGGAGCGTGAGAAGGGCATCACGATCCTCGCCAAGAACACGGCGGTGAAGTATCACCCCAAGGACGGCGGGGACCCGATCACGATCAACATCATCGACACCCCCGGCCACGCCGACTTCGGCGGCGAGGTCGAGCGTGGTCTGTCGATGGTGGACGCGGTCGTCCTGCTGGTCGACGCCTCCGAGGGCCCGCTGCCCCAGACCCGCTTCGTCCTGCGCAAGGCGCTGACGGCCAAGCTGCCGGTCATCCTCTGCATCAACAAGACGGACCGGCCGGACTCCCGGATCGCCGAGGTCATCGACGAGACCTACGACCTCTTCCTGGACCTGGACGCCGACGAGGACCAGATCGAGTTCCCGATCGTCTACGCCTGCGCCCGTGACGGCGTCGCGTCGCTGACCAAGCCGGAGGACGGCACCGTCCCCGCGGACAGCGACAACCTGGAGCCCTTCTTCACGACCATCCTCTCCACGGTCCCCGCGCCGGAGTACGACGAGGCCGCCCCGCTGCAGGCCCACGTCACCAACCTGGACGCCGACAACTTCCTCGGCCGTATCGCGCTCTGCCGCGTCGAGCAGGGCGAGCTGCGCAAGGGCCAGACGGTCGCCTGGATCAAGCGCGACGGCACGATCTCCAACGTGCGCATCACCGAGCTCCTGATGACCGAGGCGCTCACCCGCAAGCCGGCCGAGAAGGCGGGCCCGGGTGACATCTGCGCCGTCGCCGGTTTCCCGGACATCATGATCGGCGAGACCCTGGCCGACCCCGAGAACCCGATCGCGCTCCCGCTGATCACGGTCGACGAGCCCGCCATCTCGATGACGATCGGTACGAACACCTCGCCCCTCGTCGGCAAGGGCGGCAAGGGCCACAAGGTCACCGCCCGTCAGGTGAAGGACCGTCTGGACCGCGAGCTGATCGGTAACGTCTCGCTCCGTGTCCTCGACACCGAGCGCCCGGACGCCTGGGAGGTCCAGGGCCGTGGTGAGCTCGCGCTGGCGATCCTCGTCGAGCAGATGCGCCGTGAGGGCTTCGAGCTGACGGTCGGCAAGCCCGAGGTCGTCACCAAGCAGATCGACGGCAAGACGCACGAGCCGATCGAGCGCATGACCATCGACTCGCCCGAGGAGCACCTCGGCGCCATCACGCAGCTGATGGCGACCCGCAAGGGCCGCATGGAGACGATGACGAACCACGGTTCGGGCTGGGTCCGCATGGAGTGGATCGTGCCCTCCCGCGGCCTCATCGGCTTCCGTACGGAGTTCCTGACGCAGACCCGTGGCACCGGCATCGCGCACTCCATCTTCGAGGGCCACGAGCCGTGGTTCGGCGAGCTGCGCACCCGTCACAACGGCTCGCTGGTGGCCGACCGTTCGGGCACGGTCACGCCGTTCGCGATGGTCAACCTCCAGGAGCGCGGCGTCATCTTCACCGAGGCCGGCACCGAGGTCTACGAGGGCATGATCATCGGCGAGAACTCCCGCGCCGACGACATGGACGTGAACATCACCAAGGAGAAGAAGCTCACCAACATGCGTGCGGCGTCCGCGGACACCACGGAGAACGTGGTGCCCGCCCGCAAGCTGTCGCTGGAGCAGTCCCTGGAGTTCTGCCGCGAGGACGAGTGCATCGAGGTGACCCCGGAGACCGTCCGTATCCGCAAGGTCGTCCTGGACGCCAAGCAGCGCGGCCGTTCGGCCTCGCGCGCCAAGAACGGCTGACACCTGCCGGAGCCGTCCGAAACCGGTCGGCGAACCGTCGGAACGAGTCATTGACATGAGGCCCGGACCCCCGCAGACACTGTGGGGGTCCGGGCCTTTCGTCAACCCGTTTTCCTGACCGAGGTGTCCGGATATCGTGCGTCGCTCTCCGGAACATGTGTTAACGGTCCGTTTCGGGGGTGTCTGTCTGGGATCACTTTGTCCGGATTTCGGGCAACCAGCCCTTCTCGATGTTGTCAAACCGAGACCCTTTAAGTGTGGTTTACAGCCCGGTGTTCCTTAATAGTTGGCTCCATTGAGCTCGGGTCAATGGGTCGTCGCACTGTGGGGAGTGCGGACTCACGAGCACACTCGGGGCACTGAAACGATCGCCGTCAGGGGTGTCGGTCGATCACTCCAGTGCCCCTCTTGTAGTCAAAAGTGGACTCATGAGGAGGAAACCCATGCGCGGTGCCAAGAGCGCCAAGTGGGTCGCGGGAGCGGCAATCATCGCCCTGGCCGCGACTGCCTGTGGCGGGGGCGACAGCGACAACGAGGACAAGGCTGCTTCGACGGAGAAGGGCAAGCCCGCGGGCTACGTCTCCATCGACGTCGGCGAGCCGCAGAAGCCGCTGATCCCGGCCGACACGAACGAGTCGCTCGGCAGCTACGTCATCCAGTCGATCTTCACCCAGCTGCTCGACTTCGATGCCGAGGGCAACATCGTCTACACGAACGCCGAGTCCGTGAAGTCGACGGACAACAAGACGTGGACGGTCAAGCTCAAGGCCGGCTGGAAGTTCCACGACGGCACCCCGGTCACTTCCGAGTCCTACATCAAGGCCTGGAACTGGTACGCGAACGTCAAGAACGCCCAGCAGAACGCGTTCTGGTTCGAGGACATCAAGGGCTACGCGGACGTCCACCCCGAGAAGGGTGACCCGAAGGCCACGGAGATGTCCGGCCTGAAGGCGGTCGACGACACCACCTTCACGATCGAGCTCAACAAGCCGGTTCCGTACTACGAGTACAAGCTCGGCTACACCACCTTCGCCCCGCTGCCCGAGGTGTTCTACAAGGACACCAAGGCGTTCGGCCAGGCGCCGGTCGGCAACGGTCCCTACATCTTCGAGAAGTGGGACCACAAGAAGCTCATCCAGGTCAAGGCCAACCCTGACTACCAGGGCCCGAACAAGGCCAAGAACAAGGGTGTCCTCTTCAAGAACTACGCGACCGTCGAGGCCGCGTACCAGGACCTCCTCTCCGGCAACCTGGACATGATCCGCCAGGTCGGCCCGAAGGACCTGCCGAAGTACAAGCAGGACCTCGGCGACCGCGCGATCGACGAGCCGTACGCGGCCATCCAGTCGCTGGTCCCGACCTTCTACTCGAAGACCTTCAAGGACATCGACCCGAAGGTCCTCCAGGGTCTGTCGATGGCGATCGACCGTGACACGATCACCAAGACCGTGCTCAACGGCACCCGCAAGCCCGCCACCAGCTTCACGCCTCCGGGCGTCGCCGGTAACCAGGACCTGGGCACCGACGTGTTCAAGTTCGACGCGGCCAAGGCGAAGGCGCTCGTCACCGAGGGCGGCGGCGTTCCGGGCAACAAGATCTGGATCCAGTACAACGCCGACGGTGGCCACAAGGAGTGGGTGACCGCGGTCTGCGAGTCCATCCGCAACTCGACCGGGGTCGACTGCGTCCCGGACGCCAAGCCGGACTTCCAGACCGACCTGGAGGCGCGTGACAACGACCAGGTCAAGTCGATGTACCGCGGTGGCTGGGTCGCCGACTACCCGCTGAACGTCAACTTCATGCGGGAGCTGTACGGCACCACCGCCGAGGCCAACAACGGCCGGTTCTCCGACAAGGAGGTCGACGCGGCCTTCAAGAAGGGCGACAACGCGGCCTCCCTGGACGAGTCGATCAAGGCTTACCAGGACGCCGAGAAGCTCGTCCTCGCCAAGATGCCGGCGATCCCGCTCTGGGAGTACAAGACCAACGGTGGCTACTCGAAGTCGGTCGACAACGTGACCATCGACTTCCACGGTGACTACAACATCACCGAAGTCACGGTCGTCAAGTAACACACGCCTGAGGGCCCCCACTCGGCCATCAGCCGCCCACACCAGGCAGTAGGTCCCGGGGGCCGCTCTTCCTATCGGGAGAGCGGCCCCTGGGCTGCTTTATCCCCTATCGGAGGCAAACATGGGGCGTTACGTCGCGCGGCGACTGCTCCAGATGATCCCGGTCTTCCTCGGGTCAACCTTGCTGGTCTTCGCCATGATGTACGCGCTGCCCGGCGATCCCGTGCGCGCACTCGCGGGTGAACAGACCGTGGACCCCACGCAGATCGCCGCAATGAAGAAGGAGCTCGGGCTCGACCTGCCGCTCTGGCACCAGTACTGGAACTACCTCGTCAACCTGTTCCAGGGTGACTTCGGTACGCAGATCGCCAGCGGTCGGCCCGTCGCCGACATCATCTCGGAAGCGTTCCCGATCACGGTCCGGCTGGCCCTGTTTGCCTTCATCTTCACGGTCGTCGTCGGTATCTCCATGGGCATCTTCGCGGGTCTGAAGGCCGACACCCTTCGCGACCGCGGTCTGCTCGTGCTGACGCTCCTGCTCATCTCGGTGCCCTCGTTCGTACTCGGCTTCCTCGGCCAGTACTTCTTCGCCTTCCAGCTCGGCTGGGTCGAGCCCAACGTCAGTCTGGAAGCGACCTCCAACGAGCTGATCCTGCCCGCCGTCGTGCTCGGGTCCTTGTCGCTCGCCTATGTGGCACGACTGACCCGCACCTCGGTCGCCGAGAACCTGCGCTCCGACTACATGCGCACCGCCGTGGCCAAGGGGCTGCCGCGCCGCCGCATCATCGGGGTCCACCTGATGCGCAACTCGCTGATCCCCGTCGTCACCTTCCTCGGTACCGACCTCGGTGCCCTGCTGGGCGGCGCCGTCGTCACCGAGGGCATCTTCAACGTCAAGGGTGTCGGCTACAACGTCTTCGACGCGCTCCGGCACCGCGAAGGCGCCACCGTCGTCGGCATCGTGACGCTGATCGTCATCGTCTATCTCGTCGCCAGCCTGGTCGTCGACCTGCTCTACGCGGTCCTGGACCCGAGGATCCGTTATGCCTGAGACGCTCAAGGAAACCACCGCGGAGAAGACCGAGGCCGTGGCCGCACCCGCTGCCGCCGCCCCGGTCGGCAAGCCGCGCAGCCTCTGGTCGGACGCCTGGCACGACCTGCGGCGCAGCCCGCTGTTCGTCGTCTCGGCGATCCTCATCGTCTTCCTCCTGGTGATGGCGATAGCACCCGGCCTGTTCACCGGCGCCGACCCGCGCTACGCGGACCTGGCCCACCACTACCTGCAGAAGCCCAAGTGGGGGAACTTCTTCCAGGAGGACTGGTTCGGGTACGACATCCAGGGGCGTTCGATCTACGCGCGTGTCGTCTACGGCGCACGGGCCTCGATCACCGTCGCCGTCGTCGTCACCGCCCTGGTCACGATCCTCGGCACCGTCGTCGGCATGCTCGCCGGTTACTTCGGCGGCTGGATCGACACGATCCTGTCCCGGGTCACCGACATCTTCTTCGGCGTGCCCTTCATCCTCGGCGCGATGGTCGTCCTGACCTCGTTCGAGGAGCGCAAGATCTGGGTCGTCATCCTGGCCCTGGCCTTCCTCGGCTGGACCCAGATCGCCCGTGTCGCGCGCGGCTCCGTCCTGACGATCAAGCAGGCGGACTACGTGATGGCGGCCAAGGCGCTCGGCGCCTCGACCACCCGCATCCTGCTCCGGCACATCCTGCCCAACGCGATCGCCCCGGTGATCGTCGTCGCGACCATCGCGCTCGGCGGCTACATCTCGGCCGAGGCCACCCTGTCCTTCCTGGGCATCGGTCTCGCCGAGCCGACCGTGTCGTGGGGTGTCGACATCTCCTCCGGCCAGGAGCAGCTGCGTAACGCCGCGTTCGTGCTGATCATCCCGTCGGTCATGGTGTCGATCACCGTCCTGGCGTTCATCATGCTCGGCGATGCGGTACGCAACGCCCTCGACCCCAAGCTGCGCTGAGGGAGGCGTACATGACCATCATCGACAAGACGGCGGATGTTCCTGCTCCGCGTGGTTCGAACGACGAGAGCGGCCCGCTGCTCGAAGTCCGTGACCTGCACGTGGAGTTCCACACCCGCGACGGCATCGCCAAGGCCGTCAACGGAGTCAACTACAGCGTCAGCGCGGGCGAGACCCTCGCCGTGCTCGGCGAGTCCGGCTCCGGGAAGTCCGTGACCGCGCAGGCGATCATGGGCATCCTGGACATGCCCCCCGGCCGCATCCCGAAGGGGGAGATCCTCTTCCGCGGCCAGGACATGCTCAAGATGTCGGGCGAGGAGCGCCGGCAGATCCGCGGCCGGAAGATCGCGATGATCTTCCAGGACGCGCTGTCCTCGCTGAACCCGGTGCTCTCCGTGGGCTACCAGCTCGGCGAGATGTTCCGCGTCCACCAGGGCCTGTCCAAGAAGGACGCCAAGGCCAAGGCGATCGCGCTGATGGACCGCGTGCGCATCCCGGCGGCGAAGGAGCGGGTCAACGACTACCCGCACCAGTTCTCCGGCGGTATGCGCCAGCGCATCATGATCGCGATGGCGCTGGCCCTGGAGCCCGACCTGATCATCGCGGACGAGCCCACCACGGCGCTCGACGTGACCGTCCAGGCCCAGGTCATGGACCTGCTCGCGGAGCTCCAGCGCGACTTCAACATGGGTCTGATCCTGATCACGCACGACCTCGGTGTCGTCGCCGACGTCGCGGACAAGATCGCCGTGATGTACGCCGGCCGGATCGTCGAGACCGCCCCGGTCCACGAGATCTACAAGCGCCCCGCGCACCCGTACACCAAGGGTTTGCTGGAGTCGATCCCGCGCCTGGACCAGAAGGGCCAGGAGCTCTACGCGATCAAGGGCCTGCCGCCCAACCTGCTGCACGTGCCCTCCGGCTGCGCCTTCAACCCGCGCTGCGGGATGGCGCAGGACATCTGCCGTACGGAGATCCCGGCGCTGCGCCCGGTCACCGAGCAGGACGGCAGCGAGCTCGTCGGCCGCGGCAGTGCGTGCCACTTCTGGAAGGAGACGATCCATGGCTGACCTCGAGAAGGAGTCCGTGGACGCCACCCCGAACGTCACCGAGGTGGCGACGGTCAACGCCGCCACCGAATCGGAGGCCGTCGCCGCCATCGAGGCGCCGGTGTCGCAGGGGGAGCCGATCCTCCAGGTGCGCAACCTGGTCAAGCACTTCCCGCTGACCCAGGGCATCCTGTTCAAGAAGCAGGTCGGCGCGGTCAAGGCCGTCGACGGGATCTCGTTCGACCTGTACCAGGGCGAGACCCTCGGCATCGTGGGCGAGTCCGGCTGTGGCAAGTCCACGGTCGCCAAGCTCCTGATGACGCTGGAGCGGGCCACCGCGGGTGAGGTCTTCTACAAGGGCCAGGACATCACCAAGCTGTCCGGCCGCGCGCTGAAGGCCGTACGCCGCAACATCCAGATGGTGTTCCAGGACCCGTACACCTCGCTCAACCCGCGCATGACGGTCGGCGACATCATCGGGGAGACCTTCGAGATCCACCCCGAGGTGGCCCCGAAGGGCGAGCGGCGCCGCAAGGTGCAGGACCTCCTGGACGTCGTCGGTCTGAACCCGGAGTACATCAACCGCTATCCGCACCAGTTCTCCGGCGGCCAGCGCCAGCGCATCGGCATCGCCCGCGGCCTCGCGCTCAACCCGGAGATCATCATCTGCGACGAGCCGGTCTCCGCGCTCGACGTGTCGGTGCAGGCGCAGGTCATCAACCTGATGGAGAAGCTCCAGGACGAGTTCAACCTCTCGTACCTCTTCATCGCGCACGACCTGTCGATCGTCCGGCACATCTCCGACCGGGTCGGCGTCATGTACCTCGGCAAGATGGCCGAGATCGGTACGGACACGCAGATCTACGACCACCCGACGCACCCCTACACCCAGGCGCTGCTGTCGGCTGTCCCGGTGCCGGACCCCGACGCCCGTGAGGGCCGCGAGCGGATCATCCTCTCCGGTGACGTCCCGTCGCCGGCGAACCCGCCGTCGGGCTGCCGCTTCCGCACGCGGTGCTGGAAGGCCCAGGAGAAGTGCGCCACCGAGGTGCCGCTGCTGGCGATCCCCGAGCGCTTCAAGGCCTCGGACACGCCGGCCGCGCACGAGTCGGCCTGCCACTTCGCCGAGGAGAAGGACGTCGTGCACGCGGCGTAGCACCTGACCGGTCCGACGAGGACGCCCGGCCCTCCCCCCGAGGGGCCGGGCGTTTTCGCGTTCCCGGGCCACGTACGGCGTACGGCGTAGGCCAACATGCGACGAAGTGTCATATGAGGTGATATGAGGCATTGAGCCACTCAAGGGAACCCTAGGAGGCACTTCATGCGCGGAGCCACACAGGCCAGGTGGGCCGCATGCGCCGTCGCTGTCGCCCTGACGGCCACGGCATGCGGCGGAGGGGACGACGGGGGCGGTGGCGGTGGCGCCGACGGGATCGTGAGCTCGTCCTGGGGTGACCCGCAGAACCCCCTGGAGCCCGCGAACACCAACGAGGTGCAGGGTGGCAAGGTGCTCGACATGGTCTTCAGGGGCCTGGTGCGCTACAACCCGAAGACCGGCGAGGCCGAGAACGAGATCGCCGAGAAGATCGACAGCACGGACTCGCAGAACTTCACCGTCACGATCAAGGACAACTGGACCTTCAGCAACGGTGAGAAGATCACGGCGAAGTCCTTCGTGGACGCGTGGAACTACGGCGCCGCGCTGAAGAACAACCAGAAGAACGCCTACTTCTTCCAGTACATCGACGGTTATGACAAGGTCCACCCCGAGTCGGGCTCCGCCAGCGCCGAGAAGCTCTCCGGTCTGAAGGTCGTCGACGACACGACCTTCACGGTCAAGCTGTCGCAGAAGTTCTCGCTCTGGCCCGACACCCTCGGCTACGCGGCCTTCGTGCCGCTGCCCCAGGCCTTCTACGACGACCACGACGCCTGGCTCTCCAAGCCGATCGGCAACGGGCCCTACACCATCGACCAGTACGCCAAGGGCTCGTCGATGAACCTGCGCAGGTGGGACGACTACCCCGGCGACGACAAGGCGCAGAACGGCGGCATCGACCTCAAGGTCTACACCGACAACAACACCGCCTACACCGACCTGACCGCGGGCAACCTCGACCTGGTCGACGACGTGCCCGCCTCGCAGCTCAAGAACGTCGAGGCGGACCTCGGCGACCGCTACATCAACACCCCGGCCGGCATCATCCAGACGCTCGCCTTCCCCTTCTACGAGAAGGCATGGGACACCCCGGGCGCCATCAAGGTCCGCCAGGGCCTGTCCATGGCGATCAACCGCGAGCAGATCACCGACCAGATCTTCCAGAAGACCCGCACCCCCGCCTCCGACTGGACCTCCCCGGTCCTCGGCGAGGAGGGCGGCTTCAAGAAGGGCCTCTGCGGCTCCCCCTGCGAGTACGACAAGGCCCAGGCCAAGAAGCTGATCGAGGAGGGCGGCGGCATCCCCGGCGGCCAGCTGAAGATCTCGTACAACGCCGACACCGGCTCCCACAAGGAGTGGGTCGACGCGGTCTGCAACAGCATCAACAACGTCATGGGCAACAACAAGGCCTGTGTGGGCGGCCCGGTCGGCACCTTCGCCGACTTCCGCAGCCAGGTCTCCACCCAGAAGCTGACCGGTGCCTGGCGCGCCGGCTGGCAGATGGACTACCCGCTGATCCAGAACTTCCTCCAGCCGCTCTACTACACCAACGCCCCGTCCAACGACGGCAAGTGGAGCGACCAGAAGTTCGACGACCTGGTCGACAAGGCCAACGCCGAGAGCGACAAGGCCCAGGCCGTCTCCACCTTCCAGGACGCGGAGAAGGTCCTCGTCGAGCAGATGCCCGTCATTCCGCTCTGGTACCAGAACGGCAGCGCCGGCTACTCGGACAGGGTCGAGAACGTCTCGCTGAACCCCTTCAGCGTCCCGGTGTACGACCAGATCAAGGTCAAGTGACCCGTTGAAGCCGGTGGCCGGTGCGGCGTACCGCACCGGCCACGCGGCTTTCCGGTCCCTTTGCCCGTTCGCCTGAGAGGTGCCCTCCCGGTCGCCCCGGAAGGACACCCCCGAACCCCCGGAGCCCCTCATGGGACGTTATGTGATCCGGCGGTTGCTGCAGATGATCCCGGTCTTCTTCGGCACCACGCTGTTGATCTTCCTCATGGTGAACGTGATGGGCGACCCCATCGCGGGCCTCTGCGGCGACCGCCAGTGCGACCCCGCGACCGCCGCCCAGCTGCGCACCGAGTTCGGCCTCGACAAGCCGGTCTGGCAGCAGTACCTGACCTACATGGGCAACATCTTCACCGGCGACTTCGGCACCGCGTTCAACGGGCAGAAGGTCACCGAGCTGATGGCCACGGCCTTCCCCATCACCATCCGGCTCACCATCGTCGCGATCGTCTTCGAGATCGTCATCGGCATCAGCCTCGGTGTGGTCACCGGACTGCGCCGCGGACGGCCCGTCGACACCGTGGTGCTCATCCTGACCCTGGTGGTCATCGCCGTCCCCACGTTCGTCACCGGCCTGCTGCTCCAGCTCCTCCTGGGCGTGGAGTGGGGCATCATCAAGCCCTCCGTCTCCTCCGAGGCCCCGGTCGACGAACTCATCGTGCCCGGCCTCGTCCTGGCCTCCGTCTCACTGGCCTACGTCACCCGGCTCACCCGGACCTCGATCGCGGAGAACGCCCGCGCCGACTACGTCCGTACCGCCGTGGCCAAGGGCCTCCCCAGACGACGGGTGGTGGTGCGGCATCTGCTGCGCAACTCCCTGATCCCCGTCGTCACCTTCATCGGCACGGACGTGGGCGCCCTGATGGGCGGGGCGATCGTCACCGAGCGCATCTTCAACATCCATGGAGTCGGCTACCAGCTCTACCAGGGCATCCTGCGCCAGAACTCCCAGACCGTCGTCGGATTCGTCACCGTCCTGGTCCTCGTCTTCCTGGCGGCCAACCTGATCGTCGACCTCCTGTACGCCGTACTCGACCCGAGGATCCGCTATGCCTGAGCAGAAGCCGTGGGACGAGACGACGGGCAGCGGGGCGATCTCGGGGGCGGGCGCGGGCGGAGGCATGGACCTCGCGATGGACGAGGGCGTCACGCTGGAGAAGACGCCCGGCGGTCCCGAGGGCACCGGCCCGGCCGGCAAGCCGCGCAGCCTCTGGTCCGACGCCTGGCGCGATCTGCGCCGCAACCCGGTCTTCATCATCTCCGGGCTGATCATCCTGTTCCTGGTGATCATCTCGATCTGGCCGTCCCTGATCGCGGACCAGGACCCGCTCGACTGCGACCTCGCCAAGGCCCAGGAGGGGTCCCAGCCGGGGCACCCCTTCGGCTTCGACGGCCAGGGCTGCGACGTCTACACCCGCACCGTCTACGGCGCCCGTACGTCGGTGACCGTCGGCGTCCTGTCCACCCTCGGGGTCTCGCTGCTCGGCGGCGTGCTCGGCGGACTCGCCGGGTTCTTCGGCAAGGGCTGGGACGCCGTGCTCTCCCGCATCACGGACGTCTTCTTCGGCATCCCGGTGGTCCTCGGCGGACTGGTCTTCCTGTCCGTCGTCACCAGCTCCACGGTCTGGCCGGTGATCGGCTTCATCGTGCTGCTGGGCTGGCCCCAGATCGCCCGTATCGCCCGCGGCTCCGTCATCACCGCCAAACAGAACGACTACGTCCAGGCGGCCAGGGCGCTGGGCGCCTCCAACACCCGGATGATGCTCCGCCACATCATGCCCAACGCCATCGCGCCGGTGATCGTCGTCGCGACCATCGCCCTGGGGACGTACATCTCGCTGGAGGCGACCCTCTCGTACCTCGGTGTCGGCCTGAAGCCGCCGGCGGTCTCCTGGGGCATCGACATCTCGGCCGCCTCCCAGTACGTCCGCAACGCGCCGCACATGCTTCTCTGGCCCGCCGGAGCACTGGCCGTCACCGTGCTCGCCTTCATCATGCTCGGCGACGCGGTGCGCGACGCCCTCGACCCCAAGCTGCGCTGAGGAGTCCGCTGCCATGTTGCTCGAAGTGCGCGATCTGCACGTGGAGTTCCACACCCGGGACGGCGTCGCCAAGGCCGTCAACGGGGTCAACTACTCGGTGGCCGAAGGCGAGACGCTCGCCGTGCTCGGCGAGTCCGGTTCGGGCAAGTCCGTCACCGCACAGGCGATCATGGGCATCCTCGACACCCCTCCGGGCAAGATCAGCGGTGGCGAGATCCTCTTCCAGGGCCGCGACCTGCTGAAACTCAAGCCCGAGGAGCGCCGCAAGGTCCGGGGCCAGGAGATGGCCATGATCTTCCAGGACGCGCTGTCCTCGCTGAACCCGGTGCTGAGCGTGGGGGAGCAGCTCGGCGAGATGTTCGTCGTCCACCGCGGGATGTCCCGGGGCGACGCCAAGGCCAAGGCCATCGAGCTGATGGACCGGGTGCGCATCCCCGCCGCACGCGAACGGGTCGGCAACTTCCCCCACCAGTTCTCCGGCGGTATGCGCCAGCGCATCATGATCGCGATGGCGCTGGCCCTGGAGCCCGACCTGATCATCGCGGACGAGCCCACCACGGCGCTCGACGTGACCGTCCAGGCCCAGGTCATGGACCTGCTCGCGGAGCTCCAGCGCGAGCTCAACATGGGTCTGATCCTGATCACGCACGACCTCGGTGTCGTCGCGGACGTCGCCGACAAGATCGCCGTGATGTACGCGGGCCGGATCGTCGAGACCGCCCCGGTCCACGAGATCTACAAGGCCCCCGCCCACCCGTACACCAAGGGCCTGCTCCGCTCGATCCCGAGGCTGGACCAGAAGGGTCAGGAGCTCTACGCGATCAAGGGCCTGCCGCCCAACCTGCTGCACATCCCGCCCGGCTGCGCCTTCCACCCGCGCTGCCCGATGGCCCAGGCCGTGTGCCGCACGGACGTGCCGCCGCTCTACACCGTGGACGAGGAGCGCCGGAGCGCCTGCCACTTCTGGAAGGAGACGCTCGATGCACGCTGAGGACGCGGAACGCGGGAACGGCCCAGGTGGCTCCACGCTGCTCTCCGAGGCGCGGGAGGCGGACCGCACGCGGCCGTACGCGGAGGGCGACCCGATCCTGGAGGTGCGCGGCCTGGTCAAGCACTATCCGCTCACCCGGGGCATCCTCTTCAAGAAGCAGGTCGGCGCGGTCAGGGCCGTCGACGGCGTGGACTTCGACCTGGCGGCGGGCGAGACGCTCGGCATCGTGGGGGAGTCCGGCTGCGGCAAGTCGACCGTCGCCAAGATGCTGGTGCACCTGGAACCGCCCACCGGGGGAGTGATCCGCTACAAGGGCGAGGACGTCACCAAGCTGTCCGGCCGCGCGCTGAAGGCCGTACGCCGCAACATCCAGATGGTGTTCCAGGACCCGTACACCTCGCTCAACCCGCGTATGACGGTCGGCGACATCATCGGGGAGCCGTACGAGATCCACCCCGAGGTGGCGCCCAAGGGGAACCGCAGGCAGAAGGTGCAGGACCTGCTCGACGTCGTCGGTCTGAACCCGGAGTACATCAACCGCTATCCGCACCAGTTCTCCGGCGGCCAGCGCCAGCGCATCGGCATCGCCCGCGGCCTCGCCCTCAACCCCGAGATCATCGTCGCCGACGAACCGGTCTCGGCGCTCGACGTGTCGGTCCAGGCCCAGGTGGTCAACCTGCTGGACCGGCTCCAGGCCGAGTTCAGCCTGAGCTTCCTGTTCATCGCGCACGACCTGTCGATCGTCCGGCACATCTCCGACCGGGTCGGCGTCATGTACCTCGGCCGGATCGTCGAGATCGGCACGGACGAGCAGATCTACGACCACCCCACGCACCCCTACACCCAGGCGCTGCTGTCCGCCGTCCCGGTGCCCGACCCGACGGCCCGTGAGCACCGCGAGCGGATCATCCTGCATGGCGACGTGCCGTCCCCCGCGAACATCCCGTCCGGCTGCCGCTTCCGCACCCGCTGCTGGAAGGCGCAGGAGCGGTGCGAGCTGGAGGTCCCGCTGCTGGCGGTGCCGGCGGTCTTCCGGGGCGCGGAGACACCCGCCCGGCACGATTCGGCGTGTCACTTCGCCGAGGAGAAGACGGTGGTGCCCAAGGAGGGGCCGGCGGGGACGACGGAGCCCCAGGACGCTCCGCCGTCCCCGCCCGCACCCCCGAACGCGGGTGAGACAGGCGACAAAGAGTGATAAATGAGCCTCATCTTCGTTAACACAGAGGCAACTTGACCGTCTCGGCTCCGATATACGAACGCCTCACCATGGACAACGTACGGCCGTGCGGGTGCCGTGAACCGGCCGGGGCGTTCATCACGTCGCCCCGGCCGGTTACCCGTTCCCCGCAGCCCCCAGAGGTCCCCTTGTCCATCGGCGGACCGCCGGGGAGTATCGCTGGGGTGATACTCACACGGGGAGCCAGAATCACCGGGGCGGTGCTCTGCGCCGTGCTCGTGGCCGTCACCGCGGCCTGGATCGTGCGTGATCTGCGGGCCGTCGGCGATCCCGCCGAGCTGCTGCGCCACTGGGCGGGCTTCGTGGACACCCGGTTGAAGGTGCGCCCCGCCACGACGCAGGCCGACCCGGTGCTGCTCGTCGTCGGCGTCCTCGCCCTCATCGCCGCGCTCCGCTCGTCGATCGCCGCGTCCGTGCTGGTCACCACCGGTGTGGTCACCCTCGTGATGCGGCTGCCCGGCGTCTGGACCATCGGTGCGTCCTGGATGGACGGACGCTTCAGCGACGAGCTGCGCACCCGCGCCCTCGTCGGGACCTTCGCCGTTCTCGCCGCGGCCCTCGCGCTGATCATCACCGGCGCCGCGGGCCGCAGACAGCCCGAGGACTCCTACGAGCGGCGGCCCACCAGGCCGGGCCAGGGAGCCGGTGTCACCACCTTCCTCCTGCTCGGTGTCTCCGGGGCGGTCCTGATCGCCTGGGAGGTCCGGCAGTTCGTCACCCTGAGCGCGGACGTCTACCCGGACTGGTTCATCGGCGGAGACGCCATCCAGGTCGGACTGGTCGAGGCGCCGCCCGGCTGGGAGAGCCTGGCGCTCGCTGCCGTCTGCCTGGTGGTGGCGTGGACGGCGCTCTTCCGGGCCGTCCACTCACGCCCGCTCGGCATGATCGCCGCCGGCTTCCTGCTGGTCTCGGGCGGCGCCGGGATCGCCCAGGCCGTTCACGAGCGGATGCTGGACCACTTCGGCGAACTCGACGTGGAGTACCAGCTCCTCGCCCTCACCTGGTTCCTGTTCGCCCTCGCCGGGCTCCTGACCCTGCTCGTCCTGGCACGCAGGGGCTTCGAGGTGCCCGACGGAGAGGACCAGGGGTACGGCGGCTACGGCTATCCGCAGTCCGGCTCCCAGGGGTACGGCTACCCGCGGACCGGCACCCCCGGTTACGGCTATCCGCAGAGCGGGACACCCGGTTACGGCTATCCGCAGGGCGGCACCCCCGGCTACGGCTACCCGGGTGGCGGCGGCGGGCCCGCCGCCCCGCCGCCGCCCAGCTCCCGGCCGCCCAGCTGGTGAGGGCCCCGGCTACCCCCGGGCCAGCCCCAGGGACCGCTTGAGGAAGTCCACCTGGAGCAGCAGCAGATTCTCGGCCACCTGCTCCTGCGGGGTCATGTGCGTCACCCCGCTCAGCGGCAGCACCTCGTGCGGGCGCCCGGCGGACAGCAGCGCCGACGAGAGCCTCAGCGCGTGGGCGACCACCACGTTGTCGTCGGCCAGACCGTGGACGATCATCATCGGCCGCACCTCGCCGGCCGGCTCGGACAGCCCCTCGTCCGTCACCAGGGAGCTGCGGGCGTACACCTCGGGCTGCGCGGCGGGGTCACCGAGATAGCGCTCGGTGTAGTGGGTGTCGTACAGCCGCCAGTCCGTCACCGGCGCGCCGACCACGGCCGCGTGGAAGACGTCCGGGCGCCGCAGCACCGCGAGCGCCGAGAGGTACCCGCCGTACGACCAGCCGCGCATCGCCACCTTCGAGAGGTCCAGCGGGAAGCGCCCGGCCAGCGCGTGCAGCGCCTCGACCTGGTCGTCGAGGGTCAGGGTGAAGTCGTCCCTGACCGCCTTCTCCCAGCCCGGCGAGCGGCCGGGCGCGCCCCGGCCGTCCGCGACGATCACGGCGAAACCGTGGTCGGCGAACCACTGTGACGTGAGGTGCGGATTGTGCGCGGCGACGACCCGCCGGCCGTGCGGACCGCCGTAGGGGTCCATCAGCACCGGAAGAGGGCCGTCCGATTCCTTGTAGCCGGAGGGGAGCAGCACGGCGCACGGGATGCGCCGTGCGCCCCCCTCGGCCAGCTGGACCCGTGCCCGCAGGGTCGGCTCCTGGGCGAGATCGGCCACGGTGGCGATCCGCTTGCCGTCCCGCAGGACCTGTACGGCCGCTCCCGGCTGCTCCAGGGTCGCCGAGACCAGCACCGTCACCTCGCCCGAGCGCACCGCGGAGTGCACCCCGGCACCCTCGCTGACGCGCTCGACGCCCAGCTCGTTGACCCGGTAGACATGGCTCTGCCCCGTCTCGGGATCGGCCGCGCCCTCGCCCGCCGTGGCCTGCACCAGGATGTCCGACTCCCCGATGTCCAGCACCGCCTGGATGTGCAACTGGTCACCGGTCAGCGGGCGGTCGCCGACCGAGAGCACACGCGCGCCCCCCTCGTCGGCGACCCGGACGAGACGCCCGTCCGGCGCCCATGCGGGCACGCCGGCGAAAAGATCAAGCCAGATCTCGTCCTCGTCCACATGTACGGTCCGCGTCGCACCGCTCTCCGTGTCGACGGCCAGATGCAGCTGGCTGCGCTGGTCGCGGGCCTGCACCAGGAGGAGCGGCGCGCCGTGCGACGACCAGTGCACCCGGGCCAGGTAGGGGAAGCGCGCGCGGTCCCAGACGACCTCGGTGCGAGCCCCCTCCAGATCCGTCACGAAGAGCCGCACCTCGGCGTTGGCCGTCCCTGCCGCCGGATAGCCCACCTCGGCCGGCTTGCTCCCGGGGTTCGCGGGATCGGCGATCCACCACCGCTGTACGGCGCTGTCGTCGGCGCGGGCGACGAGCAGGCGCTCCGAGTCGGGCGACCACCAGAAACCCCGGTAGCGGCCCATCTCCTCGGCCGCGACGAACTCGGCCAGCCCGTAGGTGACCTGCGCGTCCTCCGGCTCGGCGACCGGCCGGTCGCCCGCGCCGTCCGCACCCACCACGCGGAGCGCGCCCCGGGAGACATAGGCGATGTGCCGGCCGTCGGGGGAGGGGCGCGGGTCGATGACCGGGCCCGGTACCGGCAGCGCGCGGGCCGTGCCCGCCCTCAACTCCGCGACGTACACCTTGCCGGAGAGCGCGAAAGCGGCCAACTCGGCCGCCTCGTCGACCGCGTAGCCGACGATTCCCGCCGATCCCTCCCTGGTCCGCTCGCGCCGCGCGCGCTCCTGGGGGGACAGCTTCTCCGTCGAACCCCCCAGCAGCACGGCGGGATCGGCGGCGACCCGCTCCTCACCGGTCAGGGTGTCGAGCACCATGAGCCGGTTCGTCCGGTCGGTGCCCGACGACGAGCGGAGGAAGATCACCCGCGTCCCGTCCCTCGAGACGGTGAACGCGCGAGGTGCGCCGAGAGTGAACCGCTGGGTCCGGGCGTGCTGGCGTGGAAAAGACAGCTTCTGCGAGGTCATGGCACCGAACCTAGCTCTCGACGGGCGGTCCGTGCGCCCCTCGTGCTGCTGTGCCCCGATCAATGCGTCGGCACGGATAGTTATGATCCGTAGCGCTCGGTGGGTATGAACCTGCTGGCTCCATGTGTGCTGCCTGTCCCGACCGTACTGATGGAGGTGAACCGCCGTGGCACTCTCGATTTCGGCGGTGGTGCTGCTGGCGATCGTCGTCTTCCTGCTGATCCGGAAATCCGGACTGAAGGGCGGACACGCGGTGGTCTGCATGTTGCTCGGGTTCTATCTCGCGAGCTCGTCGATCGCCCCGACCATCTCGGAGGTGACGTCGAACGTGGCAGGAATGATCGGGGGCATCAAGTTCTGACAGGTGTGCCGGCAGGCCGGGACACCGTGGGGCGGTCCGTGCGGGGGGCGGGCTGCTCGTAGGGTGGTCCCATGAAGGACCTTCCCGCCCGCCGTCTGCTCCTGGTGCACGCGCACCCCGACGACGAGTCGATCAACAACGGCGCCACCATGGCCAGGTACGCGGCCGAGGGCGCCCACGTCGCCCTGGTGACCTGCACCCTCGGCGAGGAGGGCGAGGTCATCCCGCCCGGCCTGGCGCATCTCGCCGAGGACCGTGAGGGCGGCCTGGGCGCCCACCGCGTCGGCGAACTCGCGGCGGCCATGCGGGAGCTCGGCGTGAGCGACCACCGCTTCCTGGGCGGCCCCGGCAGGTACCGCGACTCCGGAATGATGGGCACCGAGCAGAACCACAGGCCCGGCGCCTTCTGGGACGCCCGCCTCGACGAGGCGGCGGGCCACCTCGTCGGAGTGATCAGGGCCCTGCGGCCCCAGGTCCTCGTCACCTACGACCCCGACGGCGGATACGGCCACCCCGACCACATCCAGGCGCACCGCGTCGCGATGCGCGCCGCGGACCTGGCCGCCGATCCCGCGTACGGGGACGGCGCCCCGCACACCGTCGCCAAGATCTACTGGAACCGGGTGCCCCGCTCCGTCGCCGAGGAGGGCTTCGCCCGGCTGCGGGAGACCGCCCCCGACGCCTTCCCGGGGATCGCCGCGATCGACGACGTACCCGGTGTGGTGGACGACTCGGAGATCACCGCCGAGATCGACGGTTCCGCGTACGCCGCGGCCAAGACCGCGGCCATGCGGGCGCACGCCACCCAGATCGCCGTGGACGGCCCGTTCTTCGCTCTTTCGAACGACCTCGGGCAGCCCGTCTTCACCACCGAGTACTACCAATTGGTGCGAGGCGACAGCGGCGTGGACCATGGTCTGCGGGAGCACGACCTCTTCGCGGGCCTGGCGGACGCGGCCCTCGCACCGGGAGCACAGACATGAGCAGCAGGCAGAGGCCGCGCGCCTCGTCGCAGTCGCCGCGCACCAACGCCCCGCCCAGGAGCCCCGCGCCCACCGGGCTTGCCGCGCCCCCGAACCCCCGGCGCATCCCCCTGTACGCCGGCCTCGCGGTGCTGGGCGCGGCGGTCGGGTTCACGGGCACCCTCGTCCAGGCGGCCCTGTTTCCGGGCGGGTTGCTGCTCGCGCTGGCCGCGTCGGCCGGGGTGTTCTACGGCGGCCGGGTGCTGACCCGCACACAGCTCGGCGCGCTCGTACCGGCGGTGGGCTGGTTCATCGCCGTCATCATCCTGCTCGGCGGGCGTCCCGAGGGCGACTTCGTCTTCGCCGAGGAGATCGGCCTCGCGCTCTTCATGCTCGGAGGGATGGCCGTCGCTGTGATGTGTGCCACGATGTCGCGGCTGCCTGATCCGGCCAACGACACCGGTCGACCTGGCACGTGATGTGGTATGTCCGCTCCCGGTCGCCCCTCCGCGCAGCGGTGGGTGCATCCTTGATTCCCCCGGTCGCGGAGAGTCTTTCGGCGGCGGCCAGTATGGTGGTGCGCGCGCCGAGCCGTCCCCTGGCCTGCGGCATGGGGGAAGTACGGGCGGCGGAGCCAATCGGGAGAACCTGCTTTGAGTCGTGAAACTGACAGTTCGTCCTCCGGGCCCCAGGGGCGCGGCGGAGCCGCGTACCCGTCGGGTACGCCGCCGTACGGATCACGCCAGTATCCGTCGCTGCACCCGTCTCAGGACGGGCCGGATGAGACTCCGGAGCCTGCGGATCCGCCTCAGCCCGAGGAGCCCAGAACAGAGACGACGCTGACGACGCGCATCCGGATCAACATTCCGGGCTCGCGTCCGATCCCGCCCGTCGTCATGCGTACGCCGATGAGTGACACCGACGGCTCGGGCGGCCCCGCCGCCGAGCGGACCGGCAGCACCCCGAGGCCGGGCGCTCCCGCGTCCTCGCCCGGCGGTGCACCCGGCGGCCCCGGCCCGGAGGCACGTGACGGCGGCCCGGCCGCCGAGCCCCCGGCCGAGAAGCCGGCCAGGGAGAAGAGCGGAAGCGACTGGTTCGCCCCGCGCAAGGCTCCGGCCGCGGGCGCGGCCCCGGCTCCGGGCGCGCCCGGGCCGAACCAGGGCCAGGGCTCCAGCGGCCCGTCCGCCGGCGTCCCCTCGTCGGGCGGGCCTTCCGGGGCGCCCGGTTCCGGACCCACGCCGCCGCCCCGCGCGGACTCCCCGTACTTCCCGGAGGGGGCGCAGCCCGGTGCCCGCCAGGGCGGCAGCGCCCTGGACGGACTCGGTGCGGGCGGCCCCGGCGGTCCGCTGTCCACGCCGAACCCCGGCATGCGCCAGCCCGGCGGACCCGGTCCCTCCGGGCCCACCACCGGCCCGGCCACCGGCAGTTCCGCGCTGACGCCGAACCTCGACGCCCTCCCCGGCGGCCCGACGGGCCCCCGGCCGGGCGGCCCCGGCGGCGTACCGCCCCGGATGTCCGACGACACCGCGATCCTGACGCCGCAGGCCCCGGCGCCCGGCCCCGGCAACGGCCCGGGCGGTCATGTCTCCGGTGACACGCTCACCAGCGGCATCCCCGTCATCCCCTCGGACTCCCGCTCGCCCTTCCCCGGCGGGCCCGGCGGACTGCGTCCCGAGGGCCCCCTGGGCGGCGGACCCGCCGACCCGGGTGGCCCCGCGGCGCCCGCGCCCGCCCCGAGGCCGGCTCCGCAGCCCGCGCCGCCCGCCAAGAAGGGCCGCTCCAAGCTGGTCCTGCTGGGCGTCGCCGCGTTCGTGCTGTTCGGCGTCGCCTACGGCGCGGGACTGCTGATGAACCACTCCGAGGTCCCGAAGGGCACCACGGTGCTCGGCGTCGACATCGGCGGCGGCACGAAGGAGGAGGCGGTCACCAAACTGGAGGCCGCCCTCGGCAAGCGCGCCCAGGCGCCTCTCCAGCTGTCCGTCGACGGCAAGGAGGAGAAGCTCTCCCCGGAGAAGGCCGGTCTGACCCTGGACAGCGAGGAGACCGTGCGCGGCGCCGCGGGCAGCGACTACAACCCGGTCTCCGTGATCGGTTCCCTGTTCGGCGGGGCGCGCTCCGCCGACCCGGTGATCCCGGTCGACGAGGAGAAGCTCGGGGTCGCGCTGACCGAGCTGGCGGGCGTCTCCGGCTCCGCCAACGACGGCACGATCAAGTTCGAGCCGAACAAGGCCGTCGCCGTCCCCGGCAAGCCGGGCAAGTCGCTGGACGTCAACCGGTCGATGATCTCCGTACGCGACGCCTATCGCGCGCAGGTCCAGACCGGTGAGCCGACCGTCGTCGAACTGCCGGTCGCCGCAACCGAACCCACCATCACCAAGGCCGAACTCGACCGGGCGATGAAGGAGTTCGCCCAGCCGGCGATGTCCGGTCTGGTGACCATCAAGGCCGGGCAGAAGCAGATCGACTTCGGGCCCGCGAGGTCGCTGCCGCAGATCCTGTCCATGAAGCCGATCGACGGCAAGCTCGTCGCGGTCTACGACAAGAAGGCGATCGAGACCCTGCTGGACGGCGTCTTCGACGGCATCATGATCACGAAGGGCGACGGGAAGCAGTACCCGGTCAGCCCCGACGACGTGGCCCACGCCATGCAGGGCGCGCTGCTCGGCAAGACCCCCGCCGAGCGCACCGTCGCGATCGAGCTCAACGGCGAGGGCTGACAGCCCCCGCGGCACCCGTACAACCCGCCCCTGCCCGGCTCTCCGGGCGGGGGCGGAGTCGTACGGCCCCGGAGCGCCCGGACGGCGCGGGGCCGTCCACGAGACCGGTCCGGGAGGAGAGGGTTCCATGTCCACGAGATGGAGTCTGACGATCGACTGCGCGCACCCGAAGGCGCTGGCGACCTTCTGGGCGCTGGCCCTGGGATACGTCGAGACGCCCCCGCCCGCCGGGTTCGGCAGCTGGGAGGAGTGGTTCGTCCACCACGACGTGCCGGAGGAGGAGTGGGACGACGGCGCCTATCTCTCCGACCCGGACGGCGTGGGTCCGACCCTGTCCTTCATGAAGGTCCCGGAGCCCCGGACGGTCAAGAACCGGCTCCACATCGACGTGCGGGTGGGCGGCGGCCGCGAGACCCCGTGGGAGATCCGGTGGCCGCGGGTGACCGAGGCGGTGGAGAAGCTGACGGCCGCCGGCGCGACGGTCGTCCGGGAGCACGAGCTGGGGGGCCGGCCCGATCACGTCGAGATGGCCGACCCCGAAGGCCATGTGTTCTGCGTGCTCTGAGACGCCCGGCCCCGCGTGATCCGCGGGGCCGGGGGCCGGGCCTGAGCCGGCCGATGGGCCCTACGGGAAGGACACCACCTGGGACGGGACGGTCGTGTCACCGGCCGTGGGGGAGCCGGTGTCGTTGATGACGTGTTCGTACTGCCCGTTGCCGCCGAGCGAGACGACGAGCAGGTCGTGGAACGTCACTCCGGGTTTCACGGGTGCCTGGAAGCCGTGGTGCTGGCGGATGGTGGGGTCGACGTTGTAGTAGCAGTAGCTGCCCATGCCCCAGCCCTCG
>NZ_JBSFDD010000018.1:0-169167 GCF_053593715.1 Streptomyces sp. NPDC002125
CGGTTGCCTGGTCGTCCGTTGTGGTTGGGGTCGTTGAAGTCGAACATCGGGCATACGCAGGCTGCTGCTGGTGCTGCGGGGATCATCAAGATGGTCCATGCGATCCGGGAGGGTGTGCTTCCTCGGACGTTGCATGTGGATGAGCCGTCCTCGAAGATCGACTGGGACGCGGGCTCGGTGAAACTGCTGACCGAGGCCCAGCCCTGGCCCGAGGTGGACCGCCCCCGGCGGGCAGGGGTGTCCGCATTCGGTGTCAGTGGCACGAACGCCCACGTCATTGTGGAGCAGGCGCCGCCGGTGGAGGGTTCACCGCTGGAAGAGGGGCGGCCTGCCTCGTCGGCCGTCGTGCCGTGGGTGCTCTCCGCGGCCTCCGAGGAAGCGCTGAAGGGGCAGGCGGCGCGTCTGCAATCGTTGGCGGGGGAGAGCCAGGACGTGAGTTCCGCCGCTGTCGGGCACGCGCTGGCGACGACACGGGGCACCTTCGCCCACCGTGCGGTGGTTCTGTCCGGTGACCTGGCCGGCTTGGCTGCGCTGGCGCATGGTGAAGTCGCCGGTTCGGTGGTGTCGGGTCGTGCGGATGTAGATGGCCGGACGGTGTTCGTGTTCCCTGGTCAGGGTTCGCAGTGGGTGGGGATGGGTGCGGCGCTGCTGGAGTCGTCCCCGGTGTTTGCGGATGCGTTTTCGCTGGTCAGTGGTGTGTTGGAGTCGGTGAGTGGTTGGTCGGCCCTGGATGTGGTGCGGGGTGTCGAGGGCGCGGTGTCGTTGGGCCGGGTGGATGTGGTGCAGCCCGTTTCGTTCGCGGTGATGGTGTCCCTGGCCCGGGTGTGGGAGTCCTTTGGTGTACGTCCGGATGCGGTGCTGGGGCATTCGCAGGGGGAGATCGCGGCGGCTCATGTCGCGGGTGCGCTGTCGCTGGAAGACGCGGCGCGGGTCGTGGTCCTGCGTAGTCGTGCGATCGCGGACGGTCTTGCGGGGCGTGGAGGCATGGTCTCGGTCGGCCTGCCCGCATCCGTGGTGCGCGAACGCCTCCTTGAGGGCGTGGAGTTGGCTGCGGTCAATGGCCCGTCGTCGGTGGTGGTCGCAGGTGATGTGGATGCGCTGGAGCGGTTGTTCGGGGAGCTGGAGTCCCGGGGTGTGCGGGTGCGTCGCATTCCGGTGGACTACGCCTCGCACACCTCTCATGTCGAGCTGATCCAGGCTGAGTTGTCGAGGGTTCTGGACGGCCTGCGGCCAGGCAAGGCGAAGGTGCCGTTCTTCTCCTCGGTCGAGGGTCGGTGGCTGGATGGTCCGGAGCTGGATGCTGGTTACTGGTTCCGGAACCTGCGCAGCACGGTCGGCTTCGCCGGAGCCGTGGAAGCGCTGGTTGCTGAGGGTTTCCGGGCGTTCGTCGAGGTCAGCTCGCATCCGGTACTCGCGCACAGCGTCCAGGAGATCCTGGACGAGCACAGTGAAGCCCCCTCCGTGGTCACCGGCACCCTGCGCCGCGACGACGGTGACCTCGACCGATTCCTGAAGTCCGCAGCCGAACTCCACGTACGCGGCATACACGTCGACTGGGCACCTGCGCTGGGCGAACACGACGGCACACGGGTCCAGTTGCCCACGTACGCCTTCCAACACCAGCACTACTGGCTGAAGTCCGGCCGAAAGGGGCCACAGATCGTGTCCGGAGATGTCGGAACAGAGGTGCCCGCAGCAGAGGAGGTTCCCGGAGCGGCTCTGGCCCACAAGCTGGCCGAACTCCCCGAGGAGGAGCAGCGGCAGCTGATCCTGGACGTCGTACGGTCCGAGGCCGCAGCCGTGCTGGGGCACGAGACGCCGGATGCCGTCGAGGCGGGGAGCGTCTTCTTCGAGGTCGGATTCATCTCGCTGACGGCGGTCCAGTTCCGCAACCGGATCTCGGCGGTCACGGGACTGGAGCTCCCGGCGATGCTGATCTTCGACCACCCCACCCCCGGTGAGCTCGCCGGTCATCTGCACGTACTCCTGAACGAGAAGGGCTGAGCGCGGTGTTGACGATCGCGACCTATCTTGAGGCGCTGGACTACGACGGTCCTGTCGAGCCGACGGTGGAGACGCTGAGGGAGCTCCACAAGCGGCATCTGGTCGCCTTTCCCTACGACAGCTCCCTCAACACCGCTCGGGGAACCTCCCTGTGGGCGGAGGTGGACATCGACGTCGATGCGGTCTTCGACGAGATCGTCATCGGTGGCCGCGGCGGTGTGTGCTACGAGCTGAACGGACTCTTCCGGGTGCTGCTCCAGCGCCTCGGCTTCGAGGCCGGGGTGCTCGCGGCGGGCATCCGGCAGGTCGACGACTCGTTCGGTCCTGACCTGGAGCACGTCTTCAACTATGCGAAACTCGACGGTCGCCTCTGGCTCGTCGACGTGGGGTTCGTCGGTCCGTCGTATCTGGAGCCGCTGCCCGTGGTGCCCCATCAGATCACCCATCAGTACGGCAACCAGTTCAGGATCGTCATCCGCGACGGCTACCACGTGGTGCAGCGCAAGGGGCAGGCCGGCGGCTGGCAGGCGGTGTACCGCTTCAAGCCCCGGCCGCGCGAGCTGTCGGAGTGGCTGGCGCCTTCCGAGGATCTCGACGCCTTCGCCCGGCAGCTCATGGGCGCGGGGACGGTCGTCCGGGGCCGCGCCTTCGACACCGGGCAGCGGATTCTGATCGGGAAGCGCCTGCTGACCGTCGACGGCGGCCATGACACGGTGCGGGGCGTGATCGGCGCGGACGATCACGCGGCCGTCCTGGCGGACATCCTGCGCACCTCAGCCACCTCAGCCACGTCAAGCACCTCAAGCACCGCAGGCGCCGGGGGCACCGGGAGCACCGGGAGCACGGCGGCCACGCGGGAGACCGAGCGATGAGCGTCGTCACGACCGATGTCGCCGTCGTCGGTTACGGACCTGTGGGCCAGGTCACCGCGCTGCTCCTGGCCTCGCGCGGATGGAACGTCACCGTCCTCGAGCGCTGGCCCGCGCCCTATCCGATGCCCCGTGCCGTCTCCTTCGACGGGGAATCCGCCCGGATCCTCGCCGCCGCCGGGATCGGCGACTCGATGAGTGAGCTCGCCGAACCGTCGAGGGACTACGTCTGGACGAACGCCGAGGGGCAGACGCTCTTCCACGTCGACGTCGCCGCATCGGGCAGGTCGGGCTGGCCCGACTCGACCTCGATGTACCAGCCCGGCCTCGAAGCCGCGCTGGCCGCCCGCGGCGAGGCCCTGCCGAATCTGCGTGTGCTGCGCGGGCACAGGGTGACGGGGCTGGAGGACCGGGGCGACCGGGTGGAGCTGACCGTCGAGAGCCCTCAGGGCGAGCGACTCGTCTCCGCCGGCTGGGTGGTGGGCTGCGACGGCGCCAACAGCTTCGTACGGGATGCCGTCGGGGTCACCGCGACCGACTTCGGCTTCTTCAACGACTGGCTGACCTGCGACGTCAAGCTCGATGAGCCCCGTGACTTCGTGCCCAACAACCTTCAGATCTGCGACCCCGCCCGCCCCCGGACCGCGGTGTCGGCGGGCCCGGGACACCGGCGCTGGGAGTTCATGAGGCTTCCGGGCGAGCCGTCGGCGGAGTTCGGCACGACGGAGAACGCCTGGCGGCTGCTCGGGCTGTTCGGGATCGCCCCTGGCAACGCCACCTTGGAACGGCACGCGGTGTACACCTTCCAGGCGCGGTACGTCGACGACTGGCGGGTCGGCAGGGTGCTGCTGGCCGGGGACGCCGCCCACCTCATGCCGCCGTTCGCCGGGCAGGGGATGTGCTCGGGGTTCCGGGACGCGGCCAATCTGGCCTGGAAGCTCGACCTCGTACTGCGCGGTACCGCGGGCGACGCCCTGCTGGACACCTACACGTCGGAGCGGAGGGAGCACGTCCGGCACGCGCTCAAGATGTCGATGGACCTGGGCCGGGTCATCTGCGAGACCGATCCGGTGGCCGCCCGCGACCGGGACACGGTGATGATCGCGGTCAGGGAGCGGGGCATCGGAGCGGCTCAGCCGAGGTCCGCCGTCCAGGCGCTGACCACCGGGGTCGTGCACGCTCCCGCCGGCGGGCCGCCCACCGCACCGGCCGGGGAACTCGTGCCCCAGGGGCAGGTACGGCGAGCTGGGTCCACCGGGCTCTTCGACGATGTCGTCGGCCGAGGCTTCGCCCTGATCACCACGGTGGAGCCGGGCGATCTGCTGGACGCCGAACGACTGGAGTTCCTCCACGGCATCGGCACCCGCACGGTTCACCTGGGCCCAGCCGGAGATGCCCCGGCAGGACAGGTGACGGAGTCCGGCGTCGTGACCGACGTGGACGCCGTCTACCTGCCCTACCTGGCCGAGGCGGGCGGGGACGCCGTCGCCCTCCTGGTGCGTCCCGACTTCTACGTGTTCGGCGCGGCCAGGGACGCGCGAGGGCTCGTGGCGCTCGTCGACGACCTCCGCTCCCGGCTCCGCGCCGGGGCCCTCATCGGCTGACCGTCCGCCTCCGTCTGCTGACGGACCGCCTCCTTCGGCCGGTGGAGTGCCTCCACCGGCCGAAGGACCTCCTCATCGGCCGAACGGCGGCGCGCCCGCGGTCCCGCTCAGCAGCCGCGAGACGTGCCCGGCGAGTTCCAGGGACTGGCGGGCGTTGAGCCTGGGGTCGCAGGCCGTCTCGTAGCGCAGCGCCAGCTGTTCGTCGCGGATCTCCTGCGCGCCGCCCAGGCACTCGGTGACGTCGTCACCGGTCAGCTCCAGGTGCAGTCCGCCGGGGTGCGTCCCGAGGGCCCGGTGCACCTGGAAGAAGCCGTACACCTCGTCCAGGATGCGATGGAAGTGACGCGTCTTGTAGCCGGTGGGGGACTGGTGGGTGTTGCCGTGCATCGGGTCGCACTGCCAGATGACCTGGTGTCCCGACGCAGTCACCTTCTCGACGATCGGAGGAAGGGCGTCGCGGACGTGCTTGGAGCCCATCCTGCTGATCAGCGTGAGCCGGCCGGGCCGCCGGTCGGGGTCGAGCCGTTCGACGTACGCCGTGACCTGCTCGGGGGTGGCCGAGGGGCCGATCTTCAGGCCGATCGGGTTGGCTATGTGCTCGGCGAAGGCGATGTGCGCCCCGTCCGGGTCGCGCGTCCGCTCACCGATCCACAGGAAATGCCCGGACAGGCCGTAGAGACCTCCGTTGAGACCTCCGTTCGAGAACGGCACCCCGCCGGCCGCACCTCCACCCGGGAAAGCCACCCCGCCGGGCACGCCGCCTCCGCCCGGGAACGGTACCCCGGCGGTCGAGGGGCCGACCCGGGTCAGTGCCCTCTCGTAGTCCAGCAGCAGTGCCTCGTGGCTCGTGAAGATCTCCGAACCGGACTGCTTGGCCTCGGCCCTGACGATCTCCATCGCCTCCGCCGCGACGGCATGGGCGTCCAGCATCCGCCGAGGGTCGGGCGTACGGGAAAGGGCGGTGGGCACAGGGGAGTTGATGATGTCCCCACGGTACGAGGGCAGACCGTCGGAGCCGAAGGGACTGGACCGGGGCTTGGCGAACTGGCCCGCGATCCGTCCCACGGACACCATCGGAAGTCCGGTGGATGCGGAGAGGATCCCGGCCACACACATCAGCGTGCGGAGGTTGCCGAGCACATGCTCGTCGGTGTTCCCGTCGAAGGTCTCGGCGCAGTCGCCCCCCTGGACGAGGAACGCCTCTCCCCGCGCGACCTTCTCCAGCCGGGCGGAGAGGAGATCGACCTCCGACGGCAGCACCGTGGGAGGCAGCCGGCTCAGCGTCCGTGCCGTCTCACGCGCTGCCTCGGGGTCCGGCCATTCGGGCTGCTGGGCCGCGGGGCGGGCCAGGGCTTCGGTGAGCGAACCGTTCGCGTCGCGTTCGCCGAGCGACATCGTCATGGGTCTCATCCCGTCTTCCGGAGGTTGGCCCAGAGATCGGCCGGGAGGTCCTTGCGGCGCCGGATCTTGAGTTTCCGGTAGACCCGGGTGAGGTGCTGTTCGACGGTGCTCGCGGTGATGTACAGCTTCACCCCGATCTCGCGGTTGGTGTAGCCGAGCACGGCCAACGAGGCGACCCGCCGCTCGGAGTCCGTGAGCGACGCGATGCCCTCCAGGCCGTCCGCCATGGACTCGGCGCCGCCCAGGTCGGCGGAGACCGAGAGCAGTTCCTGGGCGAGCGGCTTCATCTCGCACATGTTGGCGACATGCAGCGCCTGCCGCAGCAGCAGCCGCGCGCGCCGCTTGTCGTTGTTGGCGCGATGGGCCCGGCTCAGCTCGGCCAGTACCCTGACCTGCTCGAAGCGGTCGCCGGACGCCTCGGCCAGATCGATGGCCTCGGTGAGCAGCGGCAGCCGGCGGCCGGGCGGTCCGGCGACCGCGAGCAGGCGCAGCGCGGGACCGCGGGTGCGGGACGTGCCCGCGCCCGGGCGGGCCAACTGCTCGTGGATGAGCCGCCTGGCCTGGTCCTTGTTGTCCAGGCGCAGCCACGCCTCGGCGGCGTTGGTGCGCCACGGCAGCAGACCGGCCGCGTCCAGCCCCCAGTCGCGCAGGAGTTCACCGCAGGACAGGAAGTCGGCGAGTGCGGCATGGCTGTGGTTGGTGGCGAGGAAGTGGTGGCCGCGCGCGTACAGGTACTGCAGCCCGAACCGGCTCTGGAACATCGTGTCGCCGACGGAGTGGGTGAGCTGCCTCGCCGCCTCCTCGTGCTCGCCCGTCCGGGTCGCCGCCAGGATCAGCGTGCTCAGCGGCAGCCCGACGGCGACCCCCCAGGACCGGGGCGTCAGCAGCTCCAGGGCGCTCCTGGCGTGCCGCCGGGCAGCGGCGAGATCCCCCTGGTGCACGGCCACATCGGCGCGAGCCGCCGACAGCACCGCCCGGGCCGTGGTCGCGTTGCGGGCATCGGTCGTCTCCAGGAGCCGGTCGCACCAGGAGGCCGCCGCGCTCAGCCGGTCCACCTGGATCAGCACCCGTACGGCGATCATGGCGGCTTCCTCGGCCCAGGGGCTCCTGCGGTGGAGCGGCAGATCGCGCAGCACCTGCTCGGCGTGGTCGGCCGCCTCCCGCGCCCGGCCGCGGGACAGCGCGTCCGACAGCGAGGCCGCGGCCTGGAGCTGAGGGTCGGTGCCCGGAGTCACCACGCCGTAGCGCAGGTCGGCCGGGAGCACCGGGGTCCGTCGCCCGCGCGCCAGCGTGGGGTGCGTCCAGGCGAGCCACACCTCGATGTCGCGCAGCGCCCCGGCCTCGGCGAGATTCACCGGCCGGGCCGCGCTCGCCCGTGCCCGCAGCCGGCCGAGTACGTCGGCGGCCTCCTCCCCGCGTCCGTGCCACAGCAGTTGGCGGATGAGTACGAGCCCGTCCGACAGGCTGAGGTGGCCCGCGCCGACCGCCGCGGTCAGCGGTGACAGGTGCCGGGCGGCGGACGACGGGCTGAGCTGCCACTCGGCCTGCGCCAGCCGTGCCCTGAGCGCGGAGCGGGAACGCTCGTCGGCGGCGGCCTGGTGCGCGGGCTTCAGGCACTCGACGGCGAGATCCGGACGATCGTCCAGGAGCGCGTGTTCGGCGGCCTCGGACAGGACCGTCTCGGCCCACGGGACCTGTGTGTGACCGGCCTCGATGAGATGGCGGGCCACCTCCAGCGCCCCCGCCCCCCGGTCGTAGAGCAGGTGTGCTGCCCGCCGGTGGAGATCGGCCCGCTCCTGCGGCGGCAGATCGTCGAGTACGGAGGTGACGGCGACGGGGTGCCGCAGACGGCTGCCGTCGAGGAACCCGGCGGCGGTGAGGGCGCGCAGCGCCACCCCCGCGCGGTCCGCGTCGGCCGCCTCACCGGCCATGAGCCGGCCGATCTCGGCGGGCGTGGCGTCCGGGCCGAGCACCGCCAGCGCCCGGGCCGCCTGGAGCAGGCCCGGATCGGCGCGCTGGAGCGCGCTCACCAGGGCCAGTCCGTACCCCTGCGCGAGGGGAGCCTCGCCGTGGCGGCGGTGGTCGTCGACCAGGGCGTGGAGCAGCAGCGGACTGCCGCCCGAGGCGCCGAGGAACGCCTCACCCACCTCCCGCGCTGTCTCCTCGCCGAGCGCGTCGGCGAGGAGCCGGGCCGCTCCGGACGGGGAGAGCGGGTCCACGCACAGCCGCTCGGCGTACGGCGGCCGGGACAGCTCGCCGCGGAACCTGCGGTTCAGCGGCCAGGGCGTCGTCTGATCGGTGAGTACGAGCAGGATGCGCGCCTGCCCGATGCGCCGGACCAGATGGAGCAGGAACTCCAGCGACGGCACGTCGGCGTCGCGCAGATCATCCACCCCGATCAGGAGCGGGGCCTCGGCGGCGAGGCCGAGGACGACGGCCGCGAGTTCATGGCAGGCCCGCACCAGTTCCGGGGCCGGGAGGCCGGTGGCGGATCCGTCGCCGAAGTCGCCCGACCGGAGGGAGTCCAGCAGCGCGTCGATCCGCCCGCTCTGCTCCGCGGGCCAGACGGTGCCCCGGAACAGCTGGTTCACGACCCCGAACGGCAGCGCGCGCTCCGCGGCGGAGCAGCTGGCTCCGAGGAAGCGGGCCCCGGCCTCCGTCGCTTTCGCCGCGAAGGTCCGCAGCAGTTCCGTCTTGCCTCCGGCGACCGGCCCCTCCAGCAGTACGGCATGCCCCCGGTGGGCGAAACAGTTGGTGAGCAGATGGTCCAGGCGACGTATATGTGCGTCTCGTTCCACCAGCGAAGCCACTCGATCCCCCAGGACGTCATGTTCGTGACCAACCGTTCCCATCATGGGCGGGAGCCGCCAACTGCCCGGGAACCGGTCACCCACGCCCTGCCTACTGGGGTCCCGGGTGACGGTGAGGGGGGTGCCTCAGGGATGGCTGGATCCGATCCCTGGGTCAACTCGCCCGAATACCCCTAAGACCCACTTCTTCCCTTGAGATTCGCCTGCACCGTGCTGACGATCGGCTCCGTCGCCGACACCCGGCGACGCCGACCGAGGAGCCTCGTATGCCCAGTCGCCGCCAGTTCATCGTGGGGTCCGCAGCAGCCACCGTCGCGGGAGTAGGAGGTGGTGCCGCGCTGCTGAGCAGCCGGGGACCATCGGCATCGAGCGTGCCGGGAGAGAGAAGACCCGGCAGCGGAGGTCCCGTCGCGACCGGGGTCCCGCGTGCCACCTCGACCGATCTGACCAAGTTCGCCGACTCGCTCCGTATCCCGCCCGTGCTCACACCCGCGGTCGGCAGTCTGCTGACCATCCGCCAGAAGGCCACCACCGTTCTTCTGCACTCGCAGCTCCCGCCGACCCCGGTGTGGGCGTACGAGGGCTCCGTCCCGGGGCCCACCATCGAGGTGCGCAGCGAGAAGCGGCAGCGTGTGGCGTGGCTCAACGAGATCACCGGCGACTTCCCCGTGACCGGGGTCCAGGTGCCCTTCACCGGCCTCGACTCCATCCTCGGCCCCGGCCGCGGCAGCGCGCAGCCGGACGCCTCGGTCGCCGCACTGCCGTCGTGGACGGTCGTCCATCTGCACGGCGGGGTCACCGGAGGCAACAACGACGGCTGGACGGAGAACGGCGTGTCGCCCGGCGACGCGCAGCTGTCCGAGTACCCGAACATCCAGAGCTCGGCGGGCCTCTGGTATCACGACCACGCCATGAACATCACCGCGTTCAACGTGTACGCGGGCCTCGCCGGGACACTGCTGGTCCGGGACTCGGAGGAGACGGCACTCAACCTCCCCTCCGGGGCGTACGAGATACCACTGGTCATCAACGACCGGAATCTGGACACCGACGCAGACGGCGTACCCAACGGCCGGCTGCTGCACAAGATCGGGTTTCTGGACACCGGCACCGCCTCGGCCCCCGCGCGGCTCAACCTTCCGTTCATCGGCCCGTACAACCTCGTCAACGGGGTGATATGGCCGTATCTGGAGGTGACGCCGCGCTGGTACCGGTTCCGGGTGCTCAACGCCGCCAACACCCGTCCGTACACCCTGGAGCTCCACACGGAGAACGCCGACGGCACGACGACCGCCGTCACCGGGGCACTGGTGCAGATCGGCAGCGACCAGGGGCTGCTGCCCGAACCGGTCACACTCGACGCCCTGACGCTCGGCACGGCGGAACGCGCCGATGTGCTCATCGACTTCTCGCAGTTCCGCGGCAAACGCCTCCGGCTGCTCAACACCAATGCCAACGGCCCGTCCCCGCTCGGCCCGGAGGTCATGCAGTTCCGGGTCGGTGCCACGACGGTCGACAACCCCTTCACGCTGCCCGCCACCACCTCCCCCTCGTTCACCCGGCTGACCCGCGCCGGCCTGCCCGCCGACCACACCGCCCGGTGGATCGCGCTCTCCACCGCCGACGGCACGGCGCTCGGGCACCCGGAGATGTGGGAACTGGAGGAGGTCGCGGCGGGGTACGAACCCGCCGACGGCGACCGGATCGTCGAGGTCACGGACGCCCAGGGAGCGGTCCACAGGTTCCGCAAGGCCGCCACGGCGTTCGACGACAAGGTCGGATTCTTCGTGGAGAGCAGCGGCTGGGAGGTGTGGAACTTCCTCCACCTGGCCGGACCGGGTCACCCCATGCACGTCCATCTGCTCGGATTCCAGGCGCTGAACCGGCACGTCTACACGGTCACCAGCGCCGCGGAGTCCGGGTCGGACGTGGTCACCTGGAGCGCGGACTACGACAGGGCGGGGGTGCTCGGCGAGGAGGAACAGGGGTGGAAGGACACCATCCGCGTCGAGGAGCACGAACTCATCAGCGTGGCTGGTCAGTTCACCCGTGCCACGGGCCGCTTCGTGTACCACTGCCACATCCTGGAGCACGAGGACGAGGGCATGATGCGGCCCTTCGTCGTGGCGCCGCGCGAGGTGCTCGACCGCATGCCCCACACCGCGCACCACCACTGACCGGCCGGGAGCGACCCCCTGGGATCGACCGCTCAGGATCGACCCATCAGGATCGACCGCTCAGGAGGGACGAGCCGTCCGGCCGTGACGCTGCCCGCGTGCGGCCGGACAGGCAGCGCCCATCAGGCATCCGGGCGTGGAGCGCCGCTCCCGCGCGGCCGGACAGCCGCCGGTCCGCCGGCCGGTTCAGACGGTGGCGGGAGTGCCGGTCAGGCTGTGCAGGCAGGCGATCAGGCTGCGTGCCTCCACGTTGACGTAATGGCTGTGCCGCAGGAGCCCGACTAGCTGGTGCAGCGTCAGCCACCGGAAGTCCGGGCCGGGGTCGGGTGCGTGGTCCGCGTCGGTCTCGATGACGAGATAGCGGTTGCGGGCGTGGAAGAAGCGCCCGCCCTCCTCCGACAGCAGGCTCTCGAAACGGATGCGGTCGGGGCGGGCGTCCAGCACGTCGTCCAGGAAGCGCGGTCGCGCCCCCGGCGGCAGCCATGTGTAGTTGTCCGGGGTGCACTGCACCGTCGGTGCCAGCTCGATGACGTCGAGGAAGCCCGGCTGGACCCGGGCGTTGACCAGGGCGTGCAGGACACCGTCCACCCGCTTGACGAGGAACGCGTTGATGCCGGTGCCGACCGGCTCCACCACCGGCTGGGTCCAGCCCGTGACCTCCCGGCCCTCCGTCTCGACCTCGATGCCGATGACCTTGAAGAACAGCCCGGAGTCGTGGACCACGGCGTCCGGGCGCCGGGTCCAGCCCGTCACCTCCCGCAGCGGAATCCGGCGGGCGGACACCTCGTGGCGGGTCCGGGTCTCGGTGATCCAGCTCAGGATCTCGCCCACCCCGTGCAGCCCGGAGCGGTCGGCGCTGCTGGAGCGGATGACGGACCGACGGAATTCCTGGCCCGGAAAGGAGAAATTGTCGGCGAGTCCGACACCTGAGAACGGCAGGCACGACAGAACGGTCCGCGAGTCCATATTGATCACCGCGTCGCCCGCGAGCAGGCGGTGTATCTGCCCCAGGGTCAGCCATCGGAAGCCGTCGCGGAGTTCCACCTCTTCGTCGGTCTCGACAATGATGTTGCGATTACGTTTCTGGAAGAACCAGGCGCCCTGCTCGGACTGGAGGACATCGGCGAGAACCTTCTTCGGGTCCTGCTGCTGAAAGTATTCGACGTACGGTACGAAATTCCCCCGGTGGACCCGTGTGTAGTTGCTCCGGGTGGCCTGGACCGTGGGGGACAGTTCCACGCCATGGACGTTTCCGGGCTCGTTCTTGGCCTGCATGAGGAAATGCAGTACGCCGTCGAACTCCTTCGCGAGAATTCCCAGGATGCCGATCTCCGGCTGATGGATGACGGGCTGGGTCCAGGCCGGCACCTCCCCGCCGGGCACCTCGGCCGCGAGCCCTTCCAGACTGAAGAACCTGCCGCTCTCGTGGACGATGTTCCCCGTGGCGTCATCGGTGCGCCACCGGACCAGATCGTCCAGCGCGATCCGCTCCACCCGTGCCACGTCCGTGAGTCGGCGTTCCGCGAACCAGTCCCGTATCTCCGTGAAAGGGAATACACCGTCGATGCGGACTGCGGATTCCGCGATGCGTTCGGCAGTTCTCTGTTCCGCCGCCAGAGTTGACACGATTCCGGACATCGAGCAGCCTCCCTGTATCGCGCGATAGTGGGGACCACTATGGCGGCAAAGAATTTCTCCGGCCATGGGGCGCGCATACTCAGGGGGCGAGTAGGGGGGTGCGGGCGGGTTCTCCGGCGAGGGGCAGGGGGTTGACGGTGGAGGGTGTGATGCCTACCGTCGAGCCGAATTCAGCGAATCGAATTATGCCCCGGTGCTGAGGCCGGTCGGCCCGATGGAGGTCAGGCAATGCCGCATTCTTCGGAGGGGAGCCTTTCGAATCCCCGCGAGAATCCGAGGCCACTGAGAATCGGTGTGATCGGATGCGCCGGAATAGCCTGGCGGCGCATGCTGCCCGCGCTCGTGCGGAATCCGGACGTGGACGTCACCGCGATCGCCAGCAGGAGCGGGGACAAGGCCCGCCTCTTCACCGAGCGCTTCGGCGGCGCCCCCGTGACCGGCTACGACGAACTGCTGGCCCGCGACGACGTCGACGCCGTGTACGTCCCGCTGCCCGCGCTGCTGCACGCCGAATGGATCGAGCGGGCGCTGCTCGCGGGAAAGCACGTGCTCTCGGAGAAGCCCCTGGCCGCGACCCGCGAGGAGGCCGCGGCACTCGTGGCACTCGCCGAGTCCCGGGGGCTCGTCCTCCTGGAGAGCTTCATGTTCCTGTGCCACTCCCAGCACGCCCGGATCAGGGCACTCGTGGCCGACGGCGTCATCGGGGAACTGCGCACCCTCACAGCGGAGTTCGGCTTCCCGGCCAAGGGCGGGGACGACATCCGCTACCGGCCGGACGTGGGCGGCGGAGCCCTCACGGACATCGGCGTCTACCCGGTGCGCACCGCGCTCCTGTATCTGGGCGACGAGCTGGAGGTGCTCGGGGCGTCGCTCCACGTGGACCACACTCTGGGCGTCGACCTGGGAGGGTCCGCGCTGGTGGTGAACCCCTCGGGCGTCTCCGGCCATCTGACCTGGGGCATGGAACACGGCTACCGGTCCGCCTACGTGCTGTGGGGGAGCGCCGGGCGGATCTCCGCCTCATGGGCCTACACACCACCACCCACCCATGGCGCCGTCATCCGGATCGAACGGCAGGACCATGTCGAGGAGATCACTTTGCCCGCCGAGGACCAGTTCGAACGCGTCACCGAGGCGTTCGTCGCACGGGTGCGCCACGGTGCGCCGTCCGGTCTGGAGGGAGAGTCCGTCCTCTCACAGGCCGGCCTCGTCGACCGGGTCCGGGAGCGGGCGCTCCTGAACCCCTCGCCCGTACGTGAGCCGGTGGGGTCCTGATGGGAGACAGCGGGATCGACCCGATACTGGAACTGGTCAGGAAGCTCCACCGCGAACAGGAGGCCGAGAAGAGGTTCGTGCCCGGCGAGACGCCGATCCTCCCGTCCGGCGCGGTGTTCGACGAGGACGACCGGGTGGCGCTGGTGGAAGCCGCCCTGCACATGCGGATCGCGGCGGGGCCGGCCGCGCAGCAGTTCGAGCGGGAGTTCGCGGCGCTGCTCGGCAGACGCAAGGCACATCTGACCAACTCCGGTTCCTCGGCCAACCTCCTGGCGCTGACCGCGCTCACCCAGAAGGAGCTCGGCAAGCGGCGGCTGCGGGCCGGCGACGAGGTCATCACCGTCGCCGCCGGATTCCCGACCACCGTCAACCCGATCGTGCAGAACGGCATGATCCCGGTCATGGTCGACGTGTCGCTGGCGACCTACAACACCACCGCCGAGCGGGTCGCCGAGGCCGTCGGCCCCCGCACCAGAGCGATCATGATCGCCCACGCGCTCGGCAACCCGTTCCCCGCCGCCGAGATCCGGCAGATCGCCGACGACCACGGCCTGTTCTTCATCGAGGACAACTGCGACGCGGTCGGCTCCTTCTACGGGGGCAGGCCCACGGGCGGCTTCGGTGACGTGGCCACTTCGAGCTTCTACCCGGCGCACCATCTCACGATGGGGGAGGGCGGCTGTGTGGTGACCGACCGGGTGGCCCTCGCCAAGGTGATCGAGTCCCTGCGGGACTGGGGACGCGACTGCTGGTGCCCGCCCGCCGCCAGCGACACCTGCCACAAGCGCTTCGGCCACCAGCTCGGCAGGCTGCCCGCCGGATACGACCACAAGTACACGTTCTCCCGCGTCGGTTACAACCTCAAGACCACCGACCTCCAGGCGGCGCTCGGCCTGACGCAGCTGGCCAAACTGCCCGAGTTCGGCGCCGCCCGCCGGCGCAACTGGAAGCGGCTCAAGGAGGGACTCGACGGCGTCCGCGGACTCCGGCTGCCCGAGGCGACGCCCGGCAGCGACCCCAGCTGGTTCGGCTTCGTGCTGACGGTCGAGGAGGACGCGCCCTTCGACCGGGGCGAGATCATCTCCTACCTCGAATCCCGGAAGATCGGCACCCGCATGCTCTTCTCCGGGAACCTCGCCAGACAACCCGCCTATCAGGACGTCGAATTCAGGGTCGTCGGCGATCTGCGGAACAGCGACATCATCACCGAGCGCACGTTCTGGATCGGCATCTATCCGGGGCTGACGGCCGAAATGATCGATTACGTCGCCACCTCGATACGGGAGTTCACCGCGGGACGGGGATGACACTCCTGAAACACGTCCGACACCTTTCCTCACGAGGTCAGGGTGGGGACAGGGGGTGATGTAGGGGGGTCGGCCCCCACATTCTCGTACAGGGTCGTCCCGACAAGAGTTCTCTGCGATTCACCGAGCGCGGCCATTCCGAGCTGCCGGGCGTATTGCGAACGACAGCGAATTGCGTAAGTCCGCACATCTGGAGAGGCCGTGAGACTGCTACCCGATTCCCCGCCGAGCACGGTGACCGGGCCGGAGGGCACCGCTCCCGCCCCGGACACCGGGCAGGCGGAGCGTCCCGAGGCGGCCGGGCCCCGGCGCCGCCTCCGGTGGCCGGCGGCGAGGCCCGTGCCCGTGCTCCGGCCGGGCCTCGCGGTCGCGGTGCTCTGGCTGCTCGCGGCGGTCACGGCGGCACTGGCACCCGAACTGTTCACCTCGCGCGACCCGCTCGCGGTGGACACCCCCGACCGGCTGCTCGGCCCCTCCGCCGAGCACCCGCTCGGCACCGACCAGCTCGGCCGGGACCTGTTCGCGCGTCTGGTGCACGGAGCGGGCGTGTCGCTGCTGTCGGCCCTGATCGCCACCGTCATCGGCCTCACTGCGGGCGCGGTGCTCGGACTGCTGGCCGGCTTCCTCAGGGGCGTCACCGACACCGTGATCATGCGGCTCGTCGACATGCTGCTGTCGATCCCCGGACTGCTGCTCTCCCTGGTGCTGATCGTCGCGCTGGGCCCCGGCACCCGTAACGCCGCCATCGCGGTCGGCCTCACCAGCATCGCCGTCTGCGCCCGCATCATGCGGGCCGAGGTGCTCAAGGTCCGCGAGAGCCTGTACGTCGAGGCGGCGGCCGCGGGCGGTGCCCGCTGGCCACGGGTCCTGCTCCGCCACGTGCTGCCCAACACCCTGGGACCGGTCTGGGCGCTCGCCGCCCTGGAGTTCGGCACCGCGATCCTCGCGGTGTCCGCGCTCAGCTTCCTCGGATACGGAGTCCAGCCGCCGACCCCCGAATGGGGCGCGCTGGTCTCCGAAGGCCGCGACTCGCTCCGCGTCGCCTGGTGGCTCACCACCTTCCCCGGCCTGGCCGTGGCCGCCACCGTCGTCGCCACCAACCGGCTGGCACGTGCACTCGACAGCGAGCGGAGGGCGGCCTGATGAGCACCGCCGAAGTGCCGCACCAGAAGACCGCACCACTGCTGGACGTCCGTGACCTGGTGGTCCGCTACCGCTCGCGCCGCAGCCTCGTCGACGCCGTCAGGTCCGTCAGCTTCACCGTCGCGCCGGGCGAGACCCTCGCCGTCGTGGGCGAGTCGGGATCGGGGAAGTCCACCACGGCCCACGCCGTGCTCGGTCTGCTCCCGCCCGCGGCCGAGATCGGCGGCGGCAGCATCCGCTTCGACGGCCAGGAACTGACCCGGCTCGGCGAACGGCGGCTGCGCACCCTGCGCGGCAGCGAGATCGCCCTGATCCCGCAGGACCCGGGCACCGCGCTGAACCCCGTGCACCGGATCGGCCGGCAGGTCGCCGAGGCGCTCGTCACGCACGGTGTCACGGACCGGCGGGGAGCGCCCGCCGCCGTGCTGGACCTCCTCGCCGACGCCGGGATACCCGACCCCCAGTGGCGGGCCGGGCAGTATCCGCACGAGCTCTCCGGCGGTCTGCGCCAGCGCGTCCTGATCGCCATCGCCATCGCCGCACGGCCCAGGCTGATCGTCGCCGACGAGCCCACCAGCGCCCTCGACGTCGTCGTGCAGCGCCGCATCCTCGACCACATCCAGTCGCTGACCAGCGCGGCGGGCACGAGCATGCTGCTCATCACGCACGACCTCGGGGTGGCGGCCGAGCGGAGCGACCGGGTCATCGTCATGTCGCAGGGCGAGATCGTCGAGGACGGAGAGCCCGGGCAGGTCGTCACCGCGCCCCGCCACCCCTACACCAGGGCCCTGGTCGAAGCCGTCCCGGGCCGCGGCCCCCACCGCCCGGCGCCCTCCGCTCCGCCCGCCGCCGGTGCACCGGGCGCGGTGCGGGTGAGCGCCGAAGGCCTGGTGAAGGAGTACCGGCTGCCCCGGTCCGCCGGGGACCGCGCCGTCCTGCGCGCCGTCGACGACGTCAGCCTGACCATCGAACCCGGCGAGACCTACGCCCTCGTCGGCGAGTCCGGCTCCGGCAAGTCGACCGTGGCCCGCATGCTGATGCGGCTCACCTCCCCGACCCAGGGCCGGGTGCACGTGGACGGCGAGGACGTCACGGCCCACCGCGGACGCGAACTGCGCGCGCTGCGCCGGAGGATACAGATCGTCCACCAGAACCCGTACGCCTCCCTGAACCCGAGGCTGAGCATCCGGCAGATCGTCTCCGATCCGCCCGCGTCGTACGGACTGGGCACAGGGCGCGAGCGCCGGCGCAGGGCCGCGGAGCTCATCGACCTCGTGGCACTGCCCGCCTCGGTGCTCGACCGGCGGCCGGCGGAGCTGTCCGGGGGGCAGCGGCAGCGCGTCGCCATCGCCCGGGCGCTCTCCCTCGACCCGGGCCTCGTGGTCTGCGACGAGCCGGTGTCCGCCCTGGACGTGTCCGTGCAGGCCCAGATCCTGGAACTGCTCGCGGACCTCCAGGCCCGCCTCGGACTGAGCTATCTCTTCATCTCCCACGACCTCGCCGTGGTGCGGCAGATCGCCCACCGGGTCGGCGTCATGCGCGCGGGCCGTCTCGTCGAGGACGGCCCCACCGAGCAGCTCTTCGCTTGTCCGGGCCACCCGTACACCGAAGCGCTGCTGGCCGCCATCCCCGGCCGCAGGCAGCTCGGGCACGCCGGACAGCCGTCCGCCGTACGCCCCTGAGCAAGGCCCCCAGAACCTTCCCAGATCAACGAGGAGACAACCCCGTCATGCGCTTCCACGTACGAAGACTGCGCTCCGCACTCGTGGTGACCACGAGCCTCGCCGTGCTGCTCACCGCCTGCGGCGGGGCGGACGAGGAGCAGGGTGACGCCGCGAACGGCACGCCCAGGAAGGGCGGGACGCTCACGCTCGCCCTTTCGCAGGCCCCGCAGAGCGCCAACCCCCGCGCGTTCACCGACACCGGTGCCGTGTACGTCAACCGTCAGCTCTTCGACTCGCTGGTGGGCCAGGACCCGGAGACCGGGAAGATCGTGCCGTGGCTCGCCGAGTCGTGGGACGTCAGCAAGGACGCGACCGCCTTCACGTTCCACCTGCGCGAGGGCGTCACCTTCTCCGACGGCACCCCACTGACCGCCGAGGTCGTCAAGGCCAACTTCGACGACCTGGTCAGCAACAAGGCGAAGGTGAACCCGTCGATCGCCCCCGTACTCGCCGCCTTCAAGGGCGCGGAGGCCGTGGATCCCTCGACCGTGACGGTGACCTTCAACACCCCCAACGCGCCCTTCCTGGTCGCCGCTTCCCAGACCGGGCTGTCCATCGTCGCACCGGCCACCCTCGCGCTCCCCTGGGACAAGCGCGTCGACAAGGTGATCGGCTCGGGGCCCTTCGTGCTGGACGCCTTCGCACCCGCGCAGGTGACCCTGTCCAAGCGCAAGGGGTACGACTGGTCCCCCTCGGGCCTGAAGCACAAGGGCGGCGCCTACCTCGACAAGGTCGTCTTCAAGGTGGTCCCCGAGGCGAGCGTCCGGACCGGCAGCCTGGAGTCCGGGCAGGTCCAGGCGGTCAGCGACGTGCCCCCGGGCGACATCGAGTCCGTACGCGACAACGGGCTCAACCTCGTCACCCGGCCCAACCCCGGCCTGGTCTGGGGGCTCGTGCCCATCTCGGCACGCAAGCCGCTCGACGACGTGCGGGTCCGTCAGGCCATCGCCCTCTCGGTCGACCGCACCGAGGTGCGTGACGCCGTGCTGACCCCCGACTTCCTGCCGGCCACCAGCGTCCTCGCGTCCACCACCCCCGGCTACACCGACCTCGGCTCCGTGGTGAAGCACGACCCCAAGGCAGCGGGCGAACTGCTCGACGCCGCCGGCTGGACGCGCAGCGGTGACGGGGTGCGCACGAAGAACGGCAAGAAGCTCTCCCTCGTCGTCGGATGGTTCCCCGGTTACACCGCCAGCCAGAAGACCCTGGAGCTGATCAAGGCACAGCTGGCCAAGACCGGTGTCGACCTGCAACTGCTCCAGCAGACGGGCCTCCAGATCCTGGACGGGCTCAAGAAGGAGAAGTACGACTTCTTCTGGACCAACGGCACCCAGGCGGACGGCGACGTCCTGCGCACCTCGTTCTCGGGCGCCCCGCCGAACTACTACCGGATCGACGACAGCACGCTGGAGCCGCTGCTCCAGGAGCAGGTCGCGCTGGGTGACCCCGCCGCCCGCAACAAGGTCCTCGCCGACGCTCAGCGGCGCATCGTCGAACAGGTCGTGTACCTCCCGGTGTTCGAACAGACCACGGTGGTGGCCACCGGCAAGCAGGTGCACGGGCTGACGCTCGGCGCGGGCGCCGGCCTGAACCAGCTGACCGCCGTCTGGCTGTCCTGAACCCCTGTCCCGAGAAGGAGACGACACCGCCATGCCGGTGACACTCGACGCACGGACCCGTGCACTGTTCGACGGCCGCAACTTCCCGGTCATCTCCACGGTGAACGCGGACGGAAGCCCGCAGTCCTCGGTGGTGTGGGTCAAGCGGGACGGCGACGCACTGCTGTTCGTGGCCCCCGCGGCCGGCCTCAGGGCCCGCAACCTTCGGCGCGACCCCCGTATCAGCGTCTCGGTCTTCGACGCGTCCAACCCGTACGAGTCCGCCGAGGTACGGGGTGTGGCGCACCTCTCCGACGACGGCGTGCAGGAGCTGTCCGACGACCTGGCCCGCGCCTACCTGGGCGAGACCCACGCGCCGCCGGACGACAAGGCGCGCCTCGTCGTCCGTGTCGTACCCGAGAAGGTCATCGCCTTTCCCCGGACCTGAAGCCAAGGAGGACACCATGACCACCCGAGCGCTGATCATCGACATCCCGTCCAACGGCCACCTCTTCCCGAAGCTCGCCCTCGTCGCCGAACTGGCCCGGCGCGGACACCACATCACCTATGTGACGATCGAGGAGTTCGCCGACAAGGTGCGCGCCGCCGGCGCGGAGGTGCTGGCCTACGAATCGGTGAAGCCTCTGGAGAGCCTCGCCGGCGACAGCTCCATCACCCCGACCGAGGCCTTCTTCCGCGAGAACGTCGCCATCCTGAAGGCCGTCGAGGCGCACTACGGAGACGAGCGGCCCGATTTCATCGCCTACGACGAGGCGGCCTTCCAGGCGGGGCGCGTGCTGCGCGCCGTGTGGGGGCTGCCCGCGGTGCACCTGGCACCGAGCGTCGTCTCCAACGAGCACTACTCGTACTTCGGCAGGATCTTCGCCCTCGCCCCCGACTTCGCCCTGACCGACCCGGTGGAGGAGATCACCGACCTCCTCGCCGAGTACGGCATCGCCGACCGGATCGGCGAGTTCCTCTGGACGAAGCGGGAGCCGGACGAGCTCACCGTCGTCTTCGTGCCGAAGGAGTTCCAGCCCGCGCACGAGACCTTCGACGAGCGCTTCGTGTTCATCGGCCCCAGCCTGGGCGACCGGGGCTTCCTCGACGACTGGCAGCCCCCGGCCGACGGACTGCCGACCGTGCTCGTCTCGCTCGGCACCGTCAACAACCAGCACCTCGGCTTCTTCCGTACGGCGGTCGAGGCGTTCCGGGACCAGCCCCTGCACGCGGTGATCTCCGTGGGCAACGGACTGGACCCCGAGCAGCTCGCCCCGCTGCCGCCCAACGTCGAGGTCCACCGCTGGGTGCGCCATGTGAAGGTGCTCGAACACGCTGCGGCCTTCGTCACCCACGGCGGCACGGGAAGCCTCTCCGAGGCCCTCCACACCGGCACCCCGGTCGTGGTCGTGCCCCAGGGCGTCGACGTGCTGCCCTACGCCGAACGGGTCACACAGCTGGGCATCGGCACCGTCGTCGGGCCCGAGAACCTCAAGGCCACCGACCTGCGCGAGGCCGTGCTCGCCGTCTCGCGCGACGAGGACGTGGCCCGGCGCGTGGAGGAACTGCGCAAGCACACACACGAGTCGGGCGGACCCGCGCGGGCGGCCGACGAGATCGAGAACTACCTCAAGCGGGAAAACCCATGAAATTCCTTCTCCTTCCCCACCTGCCCGACCAGAACAAGCCCGACGCGCTCCAGCTGAAGGAGCTCGTCGACTACGCCCTGCTCGCCGAGGAATGGGGGTTCGACGCCTACGGGATCGGGGAACGCCACGACCGGCCCGCCGTGTCGTCCGCACCGCCCGTCCTCCTCAGCCACATCGCCGCGAAGACCTCCACCATCCGGCTCTTCACCGCGGTGACGACCCTGGGCATGCTGGACCCGCTGAGGGCGTTCGAGGACTACTCCACGCTCGACAACCTCTCCGGCGGACGCCTCGACCTCATCGTCGCCAAGGGCGCCTACCCGCGCTCCAGCAAGCTCTTCGGCGTCACCCGCGAGAACCAGTGGGACCTGCTCCAGGAGAACTACGAGCTCTTCAGGCGCCTGTGGAACGAGGACGACGTCACCTGGAAGGGCCGGCTCGGCCGCTCCCTCGACCACGCCGAACCGCTCCCGCGCCCGTACCAGAAGAACATCCGCATCTGGCACGGCAGCGGCAGCAGCACCGGCTCGGCCGACTTCGCCGCACTCCACGGGGACCCGCTCTTCTCGTCCAACGGCAGCGGCCCGATCGAGCGTTACGCCAAGCTGATCCACCACTACAGGGAACGCTTCGAGGCACACGGGCACGACCCCCGCCGGGCCCTGGTCGGCGCCGGCACCGCCGGATACTTCGGCGCCCGCACCTCGCAGGAGGCCGTCGCGAAGTACCGGCCGGTCTTCGAGGCGCGCCTCGCCGTCAACCGTGCCTTCGACGGCGGGTCCATCACGTACGACACGGTGGAGGAGTGGATCGAGCACAGCTCGGTCCTCGTCGGCAGCCCCCAGCAGATCATCGAGAAGATCCTCGGCCAGCACCAGCAGTTCGGCCACGAGCTCCTCCATGTGCACGTCGACGGCGAGGTGCTCGACCGCGCCGACTACGACGCCACCCTGGAGCTCTTCTTCGACAAGATCGCCCCGGTGCTCCGCCGCGAGCTCCCGAGCCGCCCACTGGACGGGAGCAGCTGAACCGATGGCGCGCTATCTGCTGGCACGGGCCGGACAGGCGGTCTTCGTGATCTGGGCCGCGTACACCATCTCCTTCGCGGTGCTGTTCGCCCTGCCCAGCGATCCGGTGGCGGTCATGGCCGGCCCCAACTCCAGCCTCACCCCGGAACAGCTCGACGCGATGCGCGCCGACCTCGGGTTCGACCGTCCCGTCGCCGAGCAGTACGTCACCCGGCTCGGCGCCATCCTGCGGGGCGACCTCGGCCAGTCCATCCAGAGCCGGGAGGAGGTCTCCCACCTCATCGGGCAGGCCCTGCCCCAGACCGCGCAGATCACCGCCGCCGGTCTGGGGCTCGGCGTCCTGCTCGGCACCGCACTCGCGGTGGGGGCGTCGCTGACCGGGTGGAGGTGGCTGCGGCAGACGCTCATGAGCCTGCCGCCGCTCGGCGTCTCCCTGCCGTCGTACTGGGTGGGACTCCTGCTTCTGCAGCAGTTCTCGTTCCGGTGGCACGTCTTCCCCGCGATCGGCAACGAGGGGATCGGGAGCATCGTCCTGCCCGCCGTCACACTGGCGCTCCCCGCCGGGGCGCTCGTCGCCCAGCTGCTGGGCAAGAGCCTGGAGTCGGAGCTGCGGGCCGGTTATGTCGACACGGCGCGGGCGAAGGGCCTCAGCCGGTCCGCCGTCCATGTGGGGCACGCCCTGCGCAACGCGGTGCTGCCCACGCTGACGATGGTCGGGCTGCTCGTGGGCGGGATGCTCTCCGGATCGGTGGTCGTCGAGACGGTGTTCTCCCGCGACGGGCTCGGCCGGCTCACCACCCAGGCCGTCAGCGGCCAGGACCTCCCGCTGGTCCAGGCGCTGGTGCTGCTCGGGGCCACCGTCTTCGCCGTGGTGAACCTCCTGGTCGACCTGCTGTACCCGGTGGTCGACCCGCGCATCACGAGGGAGGGCCGGCGGTCCCGGGCGCCGGTCGTCGCAGGAGCCACCGGCTGAGGCCCGCGGCCGGCCCCCGTCCTTCCTTCTGTGGCGGGGGCCCGCGGCGGGCCTCAGCGGTATCCTCCGCTCTCAGCGGCTCCCTGCCGTCGCCCGTGCCTTCAGCGGCTCCCACCAGCCACGGTTCGCGCGGTACCAGGCGACGGTCTCGGCCAGCGCCTCGTCGAAGGCCACCTCGGGTGCGTACCCCAGCTCGTCCCGGATCCTCGTCCAGTCCACCGAGTAGCGCCGGTCGTGCCCCTTGCGGTCCTCCACATGCTCCACCTGGTCCCAGCCGGCCCCGCAGGCGGCGAGCAGCCGGCCGGTCAGGTCCTTGTTGGTGAGCTCCGTGCCGCCGCCGATGTTGTAGATCCCGCCCGGTCTGCCCTGGGTGCGCACCAGCTCGATGCCGCGTACGTGGTCGTCGATGTGCAGCCAGTCCCGGACATGGAGCCCGTCCCCGTAGAGCGGCACCCGCTTCCCGTCGAGGAGGTTGGTGATGAAGAGCGGGATGAGCTTCTCGGGATAGTGGTGGTGGCCGTAGTTGTTGGAGCACCTGGTCACCCGGACATCGAGCCCGTGCGTGCGGTGGAAGGCCATCACGAGGAGCTCGGCGGAGGCCTTGGACGCCGCGTAGGGCGAGTTCGGCCGGAGCGGGTCGTCCTCCGGCCACGAGCCCTCGGCCAGCGATCCGTACACCTCGTCGGTCGAGATGTGGACGAAGGTCCTCAGCCCGCCCCGGAGCGCCGCGTCCAGGAGCGTCTGGGTGCCCAGGACGTTCGTGGCGACGAACTCGCCCGCGCTCTCGATGGACCGGTCCACATGGGACTCGGCCGCGAAGTGGACCACCTCGTCGTGCTCCGCGACCAGCGGGTCCACGAGTGCGCCGTCCCTGATGTCCCCCCGGACGAAGCGGAAGCCCGGGTGGGCGCGGACCGGTGCCAGATTGGCGAGGTTTCCCGCGTACGTGAGCGCGTCGAGGACGGTGACCTCGACGCCCGGGGGCCCGTCGGGGCCGAGGAGGGTGCGCACATGGTGGGAGCCGATGAAGCCGGCGCCGCCCGTCACAAGGATTCTGGTCGTCATGACGAGATCTGCACCTTGCTGTAGTCGCCGAGCACCAGCCGGTGGGCGGCGCGGATTCTCGGGGCCGGAGTCACCTCGACCGACCGGCCCACCAGGGACGCCTCGACACGGTGGACGCCCCTGATCGAGGAATCGGCCAGGATGATCGAGAACTCGATCTCGCTGTCCTCGATATGGCAGTTCTCGGACACGGAGGTGAAGGGGCCGAGGTAGGAGTCGACCACGACGGTACCCGCGCCGATCACGGCGGGGCCGACGATCCGGGACCCGCGCACCACGGCGCCGGCCTCGATCCGCACCCGCCCGATGATCTGTGTCGCCTCGTCCGTCAGGCCGTCGTTGCCGGGCACCAGGGTCTCCAGCACGGTGCGGTTGGCCTCCAGCATGTCCGCGACGTTGCCGGTGTCCTTCCAGTAGCCCGTGATCGTCGTGGACCTGACGTGCAGCCGCTCGTCGATCAGCCACTGGATGGCGTCGGTGATCTCCAGCTCGCCGCGCCACGAGGGCTTCACGGCCCGGACGGCACGGTGGATGACCGGAGTGAAGAGGTACACGCCGACGAGCGCCAGGTCGCTCCGGGGCTGCCGGGGCTTCTCCTCCAGCTTCACCACCTTCCCCGACGCGTCGAGCTCGGCCACACCGAAGGCGGAGGGATCGGGGACCCGGGTGAGGAGCACCTGGGCGTCAGGACGGTCCTCGCGGAACTGGTCCACGAGATCGGAGATCCCGCCGATGATGAAGTTGTCGCCCAGATACATCAGGAAATCGTCGTCGCCGAGGAATTCCTGCGCGATGAGAACGGCGTGGGCGAGGCCCAGCGGGGCTTCCTGCCTGATGTACGTGACGTCCAGTCCGAAGCGGGAACCGTCCCCGACCGCCCGCTCGATCTCGTCGGCGGTCTCACCCACGATGATGCCGACCTCGGTGATTCCCGTTTCCGCGATGGCTTCGAGTCCGTAGAAGAGAACGGGCTTGTTGGCGACCGGGACGAGCTGTTTCGCCGATGTATGGGTGATCGGACGCAGTCGGGTGCCGGAACCACCGGCGAGTACCAATGATTTCATGGTCCCATGCTTCACCGGCAGGACTCGGGCGCCTCCCCTGAGCATCCTTTCCGGAACCCCTAAGAATGGCGCCGGGCAAGCAGACGAACGAGTCCCCTCCCGCGACTGGCGCGAGAGGGGACGGTCATTCCGCGACGGCGGAATTCAGGCGGTCCGCCGTTATCCGCGTACGGCCTTCAGCGCGGTCGCCCAGGTCTCCAGCTGGTCGAGAACCCGGCCGAGCTCGTCCTCACGGGTCTCCGAGGGGGAGAACGAGGGGTAGCTCGGGAAGTCGACCGAGACCGGAAGCGGAAGCTGCGCCTGCACCGTGGCGATCTGCAGCTCCGACGCGATCTGGCGCAGGTGCTCCACGGCGCGCACGCCGCCCGCGGCACCGATGCTCACAAAGCCGGCGGCCTTGTTGTTCCACTCTCCGTAGATGTAGTCCAGCGCGTTCTTCAGCGCGGCGGGCGCGCTGTGGTTGTACTCGGGCGTGACGAAGACGAAGCCGTCGAACTCGCCGATCTTCGCGGCCCAGCGCTTGGTGTGCGCGTTCTCGTACTTCCCGTACTGCGGCGGAAGCGCCTCGTCGTAAGCCGGCAGGTCGAAGTCGGAGAGGTCGACCAGCTCGTAGTCGGCCTCCGGACGCTTGGACGCGACGGTGTGCACCCACTCGGCCACCTCGCGGGTGACGCGACCCGGGCGGACGCTTCCTACGATCACGGCAATTCTGGGCATGGCTGCTTCCCTCATCCAGTGAGTTGATGTATCAACTCAAGGGTGTGGGGCCCGAGGTGATACGTCAACTCACTTCGGGATCTGTTCACGGGAACGAAGTGATCCGGCGTGTGTGAACGCCAACGGCGCACCCCCTCACCACCGTTCGGGGTGGCCGGGGACCAGCAGGGGGCGGAGGCGATGGGCACTCTCCTGCACCAGCCGCGCGACCGCGGCCGTCCTGGCGGCGGCGCCACGCGTCCAGGTGGTGCCGACGCCGAGGGCGAGGTAACTGCCGCCGTCCTGATGGAGGATCGGTACGGCCACGGTCAGCTGGAGCGGGTAGAGCTCCCGGTCCGAGAGTGCGTAGCCGCGCTGCCTGGTGGCTTCCAGCTCGGCCCGCAGTCCTTCGGCCGTGGTGATCGTGCGGTCGGTGAACCGCTCGAAGGGGGCGAGCGGTTCGAGGTCCGCCTCCTGTCCCGCCGGCCAGGCCAGGAGGGTCTTGCCGAACGCGGAGGCGTGCAGGGGGACGGAGTTGGCGACCGGAGCCCTGGGATCGTCCGGCTCCACGCCGTCGGCCGACAGGTCGCTGACCACCAGGGTCTCGTTCCCGTCGCGCAGGGCCAGGACCGCCGACCCGGACGTCTCGCCGGCGAGCCTGCGCAACTCGGGCCGGGCGAGGTCGAACCGTCTCTGGTGGAACAGCACGCGGTTGAGCCCGGCTATCGCGCTGCCCAGTCGGTATCTGCGGGTGGTGGCGTCCTGTTCGAGGAATCCGGCGCGCTCCATCGCCCGGACCATCCGGTAGACGCTGCTGACGTTCAGACCGAGGCTCCGGGCGATGTCGGACACGCCGACGGGGCCCGGAGCGGTCTTCAGGCACTGGAGTACCTCGAAGGCCCGCTCCACCGTCTGGGCGCCCGCCGGGCGGGTCTGCCGGGGGTCCGGTGCGTCCTGGCGTGCCATGCGAAGTCCTGTCCCTTCGGCCGTCCCCGGTTGCCGGGGACGGGGGTCGGCGGTTCTGCGCTACCGATTCCATCATGGCGAAGGTTGCCGCAATGTGAAATGTGCCTTCACTATTTGACAAGCTCTCCGGAGCTGGCACAGCCTGCAGTCATGACATCCGCCGAAGGTTCGGACGATCAACACGCCTACGATTACGTGGTAGTTGGCGCCGGAGTCGCGGGTTCGATCGTTGCCGCGAGGCTGTCCGACGATCCGCGGACCACCGTGCTGCTGCTGGAGGCGGGGCAGGAGCTCGACGACACCCCGCAGACCCGGCACCCGGAGCGCTCCGCCGAACTCCTGGGCACGGAGGCCGACTGGGCCCACACCACCGAGCCGCAGTCCGGGCTCGGCGGGCGGACCGTGGGCTGGCACGCCGGGCGGGCCGTCGGCGGATCGTCCGCCGTCAACGCGTCGCTCTGGCTCAGGGGCGGCGCCGCGGACTACGACGCCTGGGCGGCCTACGGGCCCGGATGGGACTGGGCCGCGGCGCTGGACGCCTTCCGCAGGCACGAGGGCGAGGGCCGGGGGCCGCTGCCCGTCCAGGCGAGCGGCGAACACCCCCTGAAGCAGGCCGTGTTCGCCGCCGCCGGTGAACTCGGCCTCGTACGCGGCGATCATCTGTCCGTCCGGCCGGAGGGCGTGGACACACTCCGGCTGACGGCCAGGGACGGCCGGCGCGTCACCTTCGCGGACGCGTTCCTCGGACCGGCCCGCCGGCGGCCGAACCTGCGCGTCGTCACCGGCGCGCAGGCAACCCGGGTCGAGACCGCCGCCGGCCGCGCCCGCGGCGTCACCTACCGCCGCGACGGCGGCCCGCCCTCCACGGCCACCGCCCGCCGCGAAGTGCTCCTCGCCGCCGGAGCCGTACGGACACCGCACCTGCTGCTGCTCTCGGGAATCGGACCCGAGGACCACCTCGCGAGCCTGGGAATCCCGGTGGTGGCCGCGCTGCCGGGGGTGGGCCGGAACCTCCAGGACCACATCTGCGTCGGCGGCTCCTTCCGGGCCGCGCCGGACTCCCGGCCCGTGGACGGTGAGGGTGCCGGCGGCGCGAGCGCGGGCGCGGTCGTGCTGGCGCGCAGCGGCCTGGGAGCGGAGGACCCGGACATCGAGATCGTGCTCGCCCCGGCGGCGGGCGGCGGTGGACCCGGTGTGACGCTCGGCGTGATCGCGCTCCAGCCCCGCAGCCGGGGGACCGTACGGCTCGCCGACGCCGACCCCCTGGTGCCGCCGCTCATCGATCCCGGCTATCTGGGCGACCCGTCGGGCGAGGACCTCGCGGTGCTCAGGGCCGGCTCGCGGCTCGCCCAACGACTCCTGCGCACCCGGGCACTCGCCCCGTACGCCGCCGACCCCGCCGACCTCGGTTTCCGCGACGGCGCGACCGACGACGAGGTGGACGCCTTCGTGCGGCGCACCGCCAGCGGCATGTTCCATCCGGCCGGGACCGCCCGCTTCGGACCACCCGGGGACCCTGACGCGGTGCTCGGCGCCGATCTGCGGGTCCGGGGGATCGACGGCCTCCGGGTCGTCGACGCCTCGGCGATCCCGCTCCTGAACCGCGGCCACAGCATGGCCCCCACGGCGGTCGTCGCCGAGCGTGCGGCCGGGCTCGTGCTCACGGACGACACGTACACGACCACAGACGCAGGCGCACACGAGGCCAAGGAGCCGCAGCCATGACCGTGAAGATCCTCTGGTACCTCCAGTCCGCCGACGGCCCCGTGCCCTGGGAGGAGCACGGCGTCTGGCGCAACGACCTGCCCCGGCTGCGGGCCATCGCCGAGGTGATCGACCGGGTCGGGCTCTACGGCGCCCTGCTGCCCACCGGCCCGCACGAACCGCTCGCCCTCGCGTCGGCGCTGACACCGCTCACCCGCCGGATGCGCTTCCTGGTGGCGCTGTATCCGGGCCTGGTCTCACCCGCCAAGCTCGTCGACATCGCCCTGGCCCTCGACAACTTCAGCGGCGGCCGGCTGCTCTTCAACGTCGTCAACGGGCACGACTCCTGGCTCCCGGAGTACGGGATGTTCCTTCCCCACGACGAGCGGTACGCCTACAGCGCCGAGTACTGGGAGGCGTTCTCGCGGCGCTGGCGCAGCAGCTCCGAGGGCTACGAGGGCAAGCACATCCGGCTGGCCCCCCGCACGTTCGACATCCCGCTCACCTTCTTCCCCGAGGCGGTCCAGGAGCGCATCCCGCTCTGGGGCGCCGGGGCGTCCCCGGCCGGTGTCGAACACGCCGCGAAGACCGTGGACTTCTACCTCAGCTTCGCGGACCTGCCCGACCGGCTGGGCGCCAGGTTCCAGCAGGTCGCCGAGATCGCCGCAGGGCACGGCCGCACGCTGGGCTACGGCACCAGGCTCCAGGTGATCGTCCGCGACACGGAGGAGGAGGCATGGGCGTACGCCCGGTGGCTCCTGGAACAGACCTCGCACGCCAAGGCGGTGGAACTGGTCTCCTACAAGCTCGGTGCCGGCTGGCTGGAGAAGGAGGTGGAGACCGACGACCCCCGGGTACGGCGCTGCGTGGACGCGCTGCGTGCCGGGCGGCTGCCGGAGGTCGAGGACCTCGTCGTCGCCCCCAACACCTGGCTCGGCCCCAGCAACTTCGGGTTCGACTTCTTCGGCCCCGGAGCGGGCACCTGGCTGGTCGGCACCCCGGCCCAGGTGGCAGCGCGGCTCGACGAGTACGCGGCGCACGGCGCCGAGGCGTTCATCCTCTCCGGGTGGCCGCTCGCCACCGAGGCGCTCCGGTTCGGACGGGACGTGCTGCCGCTCCTGGACGTCGACCACGAGTTTCAGGCCGAGCCGTTCACACACGACGGTTACGACGATCTGCTCGCCCGCTTCCCCTCCTCCCCGGCCCCCGCCGGCCTGCGATGACGGCGCCCGGCCGGCCCCCGGGGACGGGCACGGGGACCATCGACACGATCCGGCTCACCAGGTGCCCCGTACCCACGGCGAGCGGCCTGGCCCACCGGCTCGGTCTGCTCGACGCCGCGTTCGCGCCCGACGGAATCCGGGTCGCCCTCCTCCAGGACGGTGACCCGGAGCTGGCACGGCACCATCTCGACCACGGACTGCCGGGCCTCTTCCGGGAAGGGGGCAGCGTTCCCGCCCTCCTCGCCCGGGCGAAGGGCGCGCCCACCCGGCTCATCGGGCTGACCTGGATCGACGAACGGCAGGTGATCCTCGTACGGCCCGGGGAGGGCCTGGACACCCCTCAGGCCCTCGCGGGGCGACGCGCCGCCCTTCCGGCGCACGGCCCGCCGCCGGGCGACGGCATCATGCGGGCCATGGCGCTCCAGGGCTTCCGCGGTGCCCTCGCCCTCGCCGGGCTCGGCCTCGACGCCGTCCGGTTCACCGAGGTGCCCGACGCACGGGACACCCAGCCGGGGTGGACCGTCAACGGCCCGCTGGTCCGGCCGTGGACGGGCATCGACGCCCTCGCGCGCGGGGAGGTCGACGCCGTCTACGCCAAGGGCTCCGCCGCGCTCGACCACGCGGCGGCGGCCGGGGCGGTGATCGGCATCGACCTCGACGACCACGACGACCCCGCCTTCCGGGTCAACAACGGCACGCCCAGACCGATCACCGTCCACGAGAGGACCCTGGACGAACACCCCGGGCTCGTGGCGCGCTTCCTGGCCGAGACCCTGCGTGCCGCCGACTGGGCGGCCGGCCACCGCGACGAGCTTCTCCGCGTGCTGCACGACGAGACCGGCGGCGCACCGGAGAGCGTCGCCGCCGCCCACCGCGGTGACTTCCACCGCACGCTCCATCCCGATCTCTCCGACGACCGGCTGACCCTGCTGGAGCAACAGAAGGAGTTCCTCGTGTCCCACGAATTCGCCGCGAACGGCTTCGCCCTCGACAGATGGGTGGCGCGTGAACCCCTCGCGCGGGCCCGTGAACTGGTGGCCGCCCGATGAGCGCCGCCACCGACGTCGACTCGTTCTCCGCGACGCTGCTCGACGACGCCACGACCGCCTTCCGGGTCCTGCGCGAGACCGGAACCATCACCGCGAGCGCGACGCTGAGCTTCGTGGTCCGGGCCCCGGGCGATCAGCTGGTCGCCGCGGTCAAGCACCCCGACCCGCTGCGGCCGGGCACCTCGCCCGAGGTGGTGCTGACCTCCATCCTCGACGGGCCCGACGCGCTGCGCCCCTGGGGCGACGGGCTGCGTTACGCCGCCGTCTTCGCCGCCCACCCCTGGCTCAACGCGATCTCCCATGTGCACACCCCGCACCTCGCCGCCTGGGCCCAGACGCACCGCCCCCTGCCCCTGCGCTACGTGCCGGTGCAGCGCGACACGCTCGCCGAGGAGATCCCGGTCTACCTCGACCGCCGGGAGGCCGAGGACGCCTTCATCGTGCGGGTGCTGGACGCGGACCCCGAGGTACCCGGAATCCTGGAGGCCAACGGCGGCGCGACCATCTGGGGACGCGGGGGACTGATCGACCTGGCGCGCACGATCCTGCTGATCGAGGAGGGGGCCCGCGCCCAGACGCTTGCCGAGCCGCTGGGCGGATCGAAGAACTTCGGCCCCGGCGTGCTGGAGCAGCAGTGGGGGGCCATGGGGCGTGCCGACAGCCCCCGGGCCCGGGCCCGCATCGCCGAACTCGACCTGGAGGGCTGACGGGAGGCGGAGACACGGCGGCGCCCCCACCGCGAACAGGCGGTGAGGGCGCCGGTGGTGCCCGGAGTGATCAGGCGCCGAGGTTGAACTCGGCCGGGTCGGCGCCGAGGCGCTTGCCCTCGTCGAGGGCCGCGAACGCGGCGAGGTCGTCGGCGTCCAGCTCGAAGCCGAAGACGTCGATGTTCTCCGCGATCCGGGACGGCGTCACGGACTTGGGGATCACCACGTTTCCGGTCTGGAGGTGCCAGCGCAGCACCGCCTGGGCCGGGGTCCGGCCGTGCTTGCGGGCGACGGCGACGACCGTGGGGACCTCCAGGAGGCCCTTGCCCGAGCCCAGCGGCGACCAGGCCTCGGTGGCGATGCCGTGCTCGGCGTGCAGGGCGCGGAGCTCGGCCTGCTGGAGCTGCGGGTGCAGCTCGATCTGGTTGACCGCGGGGACCACGGAGGTCTCTCCCAGCAGGCGCTCCAGGTGCTCCTGGTGGAAGTTGGACACACCGATGGCCTTCGCGCGGCCGTCGGCGAGAATCCGCTCGAAGGCCTTGTACGTGTCGACGTAGGCGTCCTTGGCCGGCACCGGCCAGTGGATGAGGTAGAGGTCGACGTAGTCCAGACCCAGCTTGTCCAGCGACGCGTCGAACGCGCGCAGCGTCGAGTCGAACCCCTGCTCGCTGTTCCATAGCTTGGTGGTCACGAACAGCTCGTCACGGGCCACACCGGAGGCGGCGATCGCCTTGCCGGTGCCCGACTCGTTCCCGTAGATCGCGGCGGTGTCGATGCTGCGGTACCCGGCCTCAAGGGCCGTGGACACGGCCGCCGTGGCCTCGTCGTCCGGCACCTGCCAGACACCGAAGCCGAGCTGCGGCATCTCGAGGCCGTTGTTGAGCTTGATGGTGGGGACCTGGCTCACGAGCAGTCGATCCTTACGTTGTCGATTGATACGTCCCAGGGACAACGATCAGCGGCGCCCAGACATTCCCACCTGCCACGATCCGGTGAACCGGACGGGGGCCCCGTCGGCGCTCCGCCGGACTCACCGGTAGAGGGCGTCGACCTCGGCCGCGTACGCCGTCTCGATCGCCTTCCGCTTCAGCTTGAGCGACGGAGTCAGCAGGCCGTGCTCCTCCGTGAACTGGTGCGCCAGGATGCGGAACGTACGGATGGACTCCGCCTGGGACACCGCCGTGTTCGCGGCCACCACCGCCCGGCGCACCTCCATCTCCAGGTCCGGGTCGCGCACCAGCTCTCCGGGGCGCATCGGCGTACGGCCCTGCATGGCGAGCCAGTGCTCCACCGACTCGTGGTCCACGGTGACCAGCGCCGCGATGTAGGGCCGGTCGTTGCCGACGACGATGCACTGCGCGACCAGGGGATGCGCGCGCACCCGCTCCTCGAGCCCCGACGGCGCCACGCTCTTGCCGCCGGACGTCACCAGGATCTCCTTCTTGCGCCCGGTGATGGTCAGATAGCCGTCCTCGTCGAGCGAGCCCAGGTCGCCGGTGGCCAGCCAGCCGTCGTGCAGCACGGAGTCCGTGGCCTTGGGGTCGCCCAGGTATCCGGAGAACACGTTGGCGCCGTGCACCCAGACCTCCCCGTCCCTGGCGATGTGCACCGAGGAGCCGGGGATCGGCTGGCCGACCGTGCCGTAGCGGGTGCGCTCCGGCGGATTGGCCGTGGCAGCAGCCGTCGTCTCGGTGAGTCCGTAGCCCTCGTAGACCGTGACACCCGCACCCGCGAAGAACAGCCCCAGCTGCCGGTCCATGCCGGAGCCGCCCGACATGGCGTGCCGCACCCGGCCGCCCATCGCCTCGCGGACCTTGCGGTAGACGACCTTGTCGAAGAACTGGTGCTGCATCCGCAGCCCGGCGGACGGCCCGGGGCCGGTGCCGAAGGCGCGCTCCTCCATGGCCTCCGCGTACTTCACCGCGATCTCGACGGCCTTGTCGAACGCGCCGACGCGCCCCTCCGACTCCGCCTTGCGGCGCGCGCCGTTGAACACCTTCTCGAAGATGTACGGCACCGCCAGGATGAAGGTGGGCCGGAAGGCCACCAGGTCCGGCATCAGCGCCTTCGCCGACAGCTCCGGCTGGTGCCCCAGTTTCACCCGGCCGCGCAGCGCCGCGATCTCCACCATGCGTCCGAAGACGTGCGCGAGCGGCAGGAAGAGCAGCGTCGCCGCCTCCTCGCCGGGTTTCGTCAGGAACACGGGGTGCCAGCGGCTCACCATCGTGTCCGCCTCGAACATGAAGTTGGCGTGGGTGATCACACAGCCCTTGGGGCGCCCCGTCGTGCCGGAGGTGTAGATCACGGTCGCCACCGAGTCGGGGGTCACCGCGCGGCGGTGCCGGTGGACGACCTCGTCGTCGACCAGGGCCCCTGCGGCGACGAGCTCGGTCACCGCGTCGGCGTCCAGCTGCCACAGCCGGTGCAGGTTCGGCAGCCGGTCGATCACCGAACCGATCGTCATGGCGTGGTCCTCGTGCTCGACCATGACCGCCGCGACCTCGGCGTCGTGGAGCATCCACAGGACCTGCTCGGCCGACGACGTCGGATAGATGGGCACGGACTGGGCGCCGACCGTCCAGAGCGCGAAGTCGAAGAGGGTCCACTCGTAGCGCGTACGGGACATCAGGGCGACGCGGTCGCCGAAGCGGATGCCGTGCGCGATCAGCCCCTTGGCGAGCGCGAGCACCTCGTCGCGGAAGGAGGCCGCCGACACGTCGTGCCACTGGCCCTGCTCGTCCTTGCGGCCGAGGGCCGTACGGCGAGGGTCTTCCTCCGCGAAGTCGAAGACAGTATCGGCAAGACCGCCGACTTGTGGGGCAGCGGCCATGGGTGGGACGGTGAACTCGCGCAATTGCTGCTCCTTGTGGCGCTCCGCACGGCGCCGCGACGCTACCTCACCGGACGAGCCCGCGGGAGGCTCCGGACACCCGCGAAAATGTGGCATCCGGCCAGGCCAACCGAAGAAATCGGGCCAGATGGGCAAGGCTCGGGCGGACTTCTGACCGCGGAGTAAGTAGCTCGGGCGGGAATCTCCACCGAATCTGTACGCGGCGCTTACCCCGGATCGGGGTGCGTGGGCACCACCGGACCGCGGTGGAGCCGGTCCCCACCCGCCAGGATCGCCGCCGCGAGGGCGTCCGCCGCCTCCTGCGCCGTGTCCCTGCGCCGGCCGTGCAGCAGCACGAAATCCACATCTCCGAGCTCGGGCAGCCCGGCCCTGGGCGACACCGGGACGAGCCCCGGCGGGATGAGCCCCCGGGCGTGGGCCATCACGCCCAGGCCCGCGCGGGCCGCCGCGACCAGCGCGCTCAGGCTCCCGCTCGTGCAGGCGAACCGCCAGGACCTGCCGTGCTCCTCCAGCACGTCCAGGGCACGGGCCCGGGTGAGGCCCGGGGGCGGGTAGACGATCAGCGGCAGCGGACGCTCGGGGTCGATCCGCAGCTGCGGGGCGCCGATCCAGGTCAGCGTGTCCTGCCAGACCAGCTCGCCGTGGGTGTCCCCGGTGCGGCGCTTGGCCAGCACCAGATCGAGCCGGCCCGCCGCGAGCTGCCGGTGCAGCGCGCCCGACAGCTCCACCGAGAGCTCCAGCTCGACATCGGGGTGCTCGCGCCGGAAGGACTCCAGGATCTCCGGCAGCCGCGTCAGGACGAAGTCCTCGGACGCCCCGAAGCGCAGCCGGCCGCGCAGCCGGGTGCCCGTGAAGAAGGCCGCCGCCCGCTCGTTGGCCTGGAGGATCGTCCGGGCGAAGCCGAGCATGGCCTCGCCGTCCTCCGTGAGGTCCACCCGGTGCGTGTCACGGCTGAACAGCTGCCGGCCCGCCTCGGACTCCAGCCGGCGGACGTGCTGGCTGACCGTGGACTGCCGTACGCCGAGCCTGCGCGCCGCCTGCGTGAAGCTCAGGGTCTGGGCGACGGCCAGGAAGGTGCGGAGCTGGACGGGGTCGTACATGGCGCGAGGTTATCGCGAATCGTGATGACAGTCAGTGCGGTGTACCGGATTCCCGATCGCGGTGATCAGGAGCACGATGGGGAGGGCACGATTCCACCGAGAGAGCACGGAGCACATGAGTCGCCGCACCAGCCGCCGAATCCCCTCGCTGCCGTCCTGGCTGCCGGTCGACCCGTACATCCTCGCGCTGATCGGCACGGTGGTGCTCGCGGCGCTGCTGCCCGTGTCGGGGACCGGCGCCGAGGTGGCGGGCGGCGCGTCGACCGGCGCGGTGGCCCTGCTCTTCTTCCTCTACGGGGCGCGGCTCTCGACCGCCGAGGCGCTCGACGGGCTGAAGCACTGGCGGCTCCACCTCACCGTTCTGGCCTGCACCTTCGTGGCGTTCCCGCTGCTCGGACTCGCCAGCCACGGACTGGTGCCGTACGTGCTGACCCCGCAGCTCCAGGACGGCTTCCTCTTCCTGTGCCTGGTGCCCTCGACGATCCAGTCCTCGATCGCCTTCACCTCGATGGCCCGCGGCAACGTGCCGGCGGCCATCTGCGCGGGCTCCTTCTCCAGCATCGCCGGGATCGTCCTCACCCCGCTGCTCGCCGCCGTACTGCTCGGCGGCAGCGCGGGAGGGTTCTCGGCGGACTCCCTCGTGAAGATCGTCCTCCAGCTGCTGGTGCCCTTCCTCGCGGGACAGCTGCTGCGCCGCTGGGTCGGAGGCTTCATCGGCCGCCACCGCAAGGTCCTCGGCTACGTCGACCGCGGCTCGATCCTGCTCGTCGTCTACACGGCCTTCAGCGAGGGAATGGTGGCGGGGATCTGGCACCAGGTCACCCCGGCCAGGCTCGGCGCGCTGCTCGGCGCCGAGGCCGTGCTCCTGGCCCTGATGCTCTCGCTCAGCTGGTTCGGGGCGAAGCGGCTCGGCTTCGGGCGCGCGGACCGCATCGCCATCCAGTTCGCCGGGTCGAAGAAGAGCCTGGCGGCAGGGCTGCCGATGGCCAGCGTCCTCTTCGGGGCGCACGCGAGCCTCGCGGTGCTGCCCCTGATGCTCTTCCACCAGATGCAGCTGATGGTCTGCGCGGTGATCGCGAAGCGCCGCAGCCGGGATCCGCTGGCGGACGGCGAGGCGACGTCGCAGCAGCCCGTACCGGTGGGCTGACGCCGGCAGGTGAGTGCCGCTCCTACGGGCTCAACCGGCCGCACGGTCAATCTGCGGGCGTTCCGGCGGAGCTCCGAAGCGGGTGGTGGCGGCCCCAGAGCCTGTTCACCAGAGGGGCTGCGACCCCGATGAGCGTCATGACCGAGGCGGCGACCCAATACCGCCGCCCCTGCCCCAATGCCAGTACCGACACCACTCCTACCGCCGCGCCGACACTCAGGCTCATAGCCGGCCACCACTCGATGCGGCGCAGCAGACCGGGGACGGAGTACATCGTCACGATGAATCCAGCGGTCATAGCGAACTCGTACCACCCGCCCCCCTCGGGAAGGTTCCACCCACCGGTACGTCCCCCATTGCTGTGGTAGACGAACCGCATGTGCACGGCGCCGGCCACACCCCAGCACAATGCACTGGCACTCACCACGCCTATCAGCGTTCTCCACTCCCTGTTCCCCATGGCCAGGATGGTAGAGCCCGTCGGGCCACCGCGAAGGCCAGGCCGGGCCCTCGGCCGACGTGTTGCCGGTACGACCACGAGACCAGGCGGGTCCCCGACCACGGTGGTCCCTCCTGGGAACGGGACAGCGCGCCCGGGCTGCTCGTCGCTGGCGCCCCCGGAGGGGCTTCGCTGTGCCGTCATCGAGTGTCATCCTCGGCCCGGTCGGTATGCGAGGAGCCCCGTATGCCGGCGAGTCCGAGGTCGGTGCGGCTGCGGGCGTTGGCCTCGGCGACTCGGGCGCTCAGCAACTCGGCCGGGCCGAGCGGCCGTAGGCGGGTTGGGTCCGCGTCCCACTCCAGGCCGCCGCCGAGCGGGCGGAGCTGGAGGTAGGGCCCCTCGTGGCCCATCACCAGGCCCACCCGGCCGCTGTCGCCGTCCCGCACGGCTGTCCCGACGCAGAGGGCGCCGTCATCCGTCACCTTGACGTTCCGTTCCTGATCACTGCGGCGAGGGCGTGCGCCACGGGGGCCGAGCAGACGCCGAGGTGGACGAGCGCGTAACGGGCCGGCCGCGCGCCGTCCCCCACGTCCGGCCACGGGGTACGCACGTCCATGGCCGGGAGCTGGATGCCCGCGCCGCTCAGTGCCGCGGCCAGGGCGTCGCGCGCATCCACGGCCTCCTGGATCTTGGGCGTCCTGCGGGGGAGGGGCGGCTTCTGCGGCGGCGGTGTCATGGTGGCTTCCTTCGGTGGTTCTTTCGCGGATTTCTCCGCCTGGACAGAGCCCCGCGAACTACGGTGCGTGAAGGGCTCGTCACGAGAATGACCCGGTCAGGGCCGTGACACACCGAGGGCGGGATGTGCTTCCCCGGCGGATGAGTCACGTTCCACACGTTCCACGGAGGGCGCGATGCCGACGAGGCGGGCGGTCACAGGCCGCAGCAAGGAACCACGGGCACGGTTCGCGGAGGAGCTGCGGCATCTGCGTACCGAGCGCGGCGACAGCCTGCGGCAGCTCGGCGAACGACTGGGCTGGGACTGGTCGCTCTTCGGGAAGATGGAGAAGGGCGAGACGGTCGGCGGGCCCGGAGGTCGTGCAGGCGCTGGACCAGTACTACGGGACTCCGGGGCTGCTGCTGGCCATGTGGGAGCTCGCGATCAGCGACCAATCACAGTTCAAGGAGCGGTACCAGCGCTACATGGCGCTGGAGGCGGAGGCGACGAGCCTGTGGCACTTCGCGGTGAGCGTGCTGCCGGGGCTGTTGCAGACGCCGGGGTACGCACGGGAGCTTCTCTCGGCGGGCGGCCTCAGAGGGGATGCCTTGGACCAGCAAGTTGAGGCACGGATGGGGCGACGGGAACTGCTGGCTGCTGAAGACCCACCGCAGTTCCGGACCATCCTGTCGGAGGCGGTGTTGAGGACACCGCTGCGCGATCCGGGCCAGTGGCGGCAGCAGTTGGAGTATCTGCGAGAGGTGGGAGAGCGGGACGACGCAACTGTGCAGGTGGCACCGTTCAGTGCGGGATTGCACGGCCTCACCAACGCTGACGTGATGTTTTTACGCCTGCCCGATGGGCGTACCGTTGCCTACGCCGAAAACGGGTACAGGGGCGAACTCGTCGAGGAAACTGCGTCGGTTGAACGGCTGCAGCGTGCGTACGATTCGGTGCGTGACCTGGCTCTGTCACCACCCGACTCGCGGAAGTTCATTCTGCGCATCCTGGAGGAAGTACCGTGCGATCCCTCGACCTGACCGCTGCCATCTGGCACAGGAGCAGTTACAGCAACCAGGACGGCGGCCAGTGTCTTGAGGTTGCTGGTGGCTTCACGGGAGTGATTCCCGTCCGTGACAGCAAGAACCCGCAAGGCCCCGCGCTCACCTTCGCGGCGGAGGGCTGGTCGTCGTTCGTCTCCGCGGTGAAGGATGGTGCCATGGGCGCCTGACGCGCGCCGCGCCGGAGAGGGCCCGGCCGGCGCAGGGGGCGCTCCCCGCCGGCCGGACCCCTGCCCCGTGCAGCGGGCGGGGCCGCCTCAGCCCTGGCCCACCGCCGCCTCCAGGGCGATGCGGTGGTCACCCGCGTACACGTTCATGGACTGCCCCCGCAGGAACCCGACGAGGGTCAGTCCGCTCTCGGCCGCGAGGTCCACGGCCAGCGACGACGGCGCCGAGACCGCCGCGAGCACCGGAATCCCCGCCATCACCGCCTTCTGCGCCAGCTCGAAGGAAGCACGCCCGGACACCAGCAGGATCACCTGCGAGAGCGGCAGCCGGTCGTCCGTCAGGGCGCGCCCCACGAGCTTGTCGACCGCGTTGTGCCGGCCGACGTCCTCCCGGATGTCCAGCAGCTCGCCCTCCGTCGAGAACAGCGCCGCGGCGTGCAGGCCCCCGGTCCGGTCGAACACCCGCTGCGCGTCGCGCAGCCGGTCGGGGAGAGCGGCGAGCAGCGCGGGTGTCACCCGGACCGGGGGAGTGTCGGCGACGGGATGGCGGGTGGTGGTGCGGACGGCGTCGAGGCTGGCCTTGCCGCACAGTCCGCAGGACGAGGTGGTGTAGACATTGCGCTCCAGCGTGATGTCGGGGACCACGACGCCCGGCGCGAGCTTCACGTCCACCACGTTGTACGTGTTCACGCCGTCCGCCGTCGCCCCGGCGCAGTACACGATCGACTGCACCTCGGAGCCCTCACCGATCACGCCCTCGCTGACCAGGAAGCCCGCCGCCAGCGCGAAGTCGTCGCCCGGGGTCCGCATCGTGATGGCGAGCGGCCTGCCGTTCAGCCGGATCTCGAGAGGCTCCTCGGCGACGAGGGTGTCGGGACGGGTCGTGACCGCCCCGTCCCGGATGCGGATGGTGCGGCGACGCTCGGTGACCCGTCCCATAGCCGTTAAACCCGATTCTGTACGTGTTGGAAGCCGAAACGGCCCTTGATACAGAGGTTGCCATGGGTCACCGGGTTGTCGTGCGGCGAGGTGACCTTGACGATCTCGTTGTCCTGCACGTGGAGCGTCACGTTGCAGCCCACGCCGCAGTAGGCGCATACCGTCGTGGTCTGCGTCTGCGCGGGCTCGTCCCACGTCCCCGCCTCCCGCATGCCGAACTCTGTGCTGAACGACAGCGCACCGGTCGGGCACACCTCGATGCAGTTCCCGCAGAAGACACAGGCCGAATCGGGGAGCGCGGCATCGTGCTCGGTGGAGATGCGGGCGTCGAAACCGCGCCCCGAGACCGCGATCGCGAAGGTGTTCTGCCACTGCTCGCCGCAGGCGTCCACGCACTTGTAGCAGAGGATGCACTTGTCGTAGTCGCGGACGTAGAGGTCGTTGTCGATCTTCGGCTGTTCGTTGACCCTGGCGGCCTCCGCGCCGAAGCGTCCGGGCTTCGCGTCGTACTCCTTGATCCACTCGGCGGCGCGGGGAGTCGTCGACAGGTCCGTGGACGAGGCCAGCAGCTCCAGCACCACCTTCCGGCTGTGCCGGGCCCGCTCGGTGTCGGTGCGGACCGTCATGCCCGGCTCGGCGCGCCGGGAGCAGGCGGGGGCGAGCGTGCGGGAGCCCTCCACCTCGACCACGCACACCCGGCAGGCGTTCTTCGGGGTCAGCGTGTCGCCCTGGCACAGGGTCGGGATGTCCTTGCCCACCGACCGGCAGGCGTCCAGGATCGTCGAGCCCTCGGGGACCCGGGTCTCCGCGCCGTCCAGCGTGAACGAGACGAGACGGCGCGGCGGCTGAAGCGGCACAGCGGTCACTTGTAGACCCCCAGACGGTCGATGGCGGACTCCACGGCATTCCACGCGGTCTGGCCCAGACCGCAGATCGAGGCGTCCCGCATGGCCTGCCCGACCTCCCTCATGAGCGCGATGTCCTCGGCGGCCGCGGCCCCCGTACGGTCGACGATCCGGTGCAGCGCCTCCTCCTGGCGGACCGTGCCCACCCGGCAGGGCACGCACTGGCCGCACGACTCGTCGCGGAAGAACCCGGCGATCCGCAGCAGCACCCGGGGGAGCTCCACCGAGTCGTCCAGGACCAGCACCACACCCGAACCGAGCGTCGTCCCTGCGGCGCGGGTGCCCTCGAAGGTGAGCGGGATGTCCAGCTCGTCGGGCCGTACGAAGCCGCCCGCCGCGCCCCCGAGGAGCACGGCCCGCAACCGCTCGGGCGGGCCCGCCAGTTCGAGGAGATCCCGCAGGTTCGCCCCGAAGGGCAGTTCGTAGATACCGGGGCGGTCCACCTGCCCGGAGACGCAGAACAGCTTCGTCCCGGTGGAGGTCTCCGTGCCGGTCGCGGCGTAGGCGGCGGCGCCGTGCTCCAGGATCGGCAGTACGTTCACCAGCGTCTCGACGTTGTTGACGGCGGTCGGCTTGCCGAAGAGCCCCTTCTCCACGGGGAAGGGCGGTTTGGAGCGCGGCTCCCCGCGCTGCCCCTCGATCGAGTTGAAGATCGCGGTCTCCTCGCCGCAGATGTAGGCGCCGGCACCGCGCCGGATCTCGATGTCGAAGGCGTACCCCTGCCCGAGCACGTCCGGGCCGAGCAGCCCCCGGGTGCGGGCGCTCCTCAGGGCGTGGGCGAGCCGCTCGTACCCCCGGGGGTACTCCCCGCGCAGATACACGTAGCCCTGGTGGGCGCCGATCGCGTACCCGGCGATCGTCATCGCCTCGACCAGGGCATACGGGTCGCCCTCCATCAGCACCCGGTCCTTGAAGGTGCCCGGCTCGCTCTCGTCCGCGTTGCAGACCAGGTAGTGCGGGCCGTCCGCCTGCTGCGCGGTGGCCTGCCACTTGCGTCCGGTGGGGAAGGCCGCGCCGCCCCGCCCGACGAGCCCGGCGTCCAGCACCTCACGGATCACGCCCGCGGGGCCCAGCGCGAACGCGCGGCGCAGAGCGGTGTAGCCACCGGTGGAGCGGTAGTCGTCCAGCGAGGCGGGATCGACGACGCCGATGCGCCGCAGGAGCACGAGGGAGGGGTCGCCCGCCTGGGGGACCGCCGCCGGGGCGGGGGGTTCCGGCGGGGCGGCCTCCGGCGTACGGGCGGCCGCGACGAGGTCATGAGCGGTGGCGGGAGCGACGACCGCCGCGGTGCGCGGCGCCTCCTCCGAGGGCCGGCCGGGTTCCGGTCCGGCCCTCAACAGGAGCGCCGCCGGGGCGCGTTCGCACAGGCCGAGGCAGGGGCTCTCCTGCCAGACCGCGCCCTCGGCGGGGGTGCCGGGCGCGCCGAGCCGCTCGGTGAGGTCCGCGCACACCGACGCCGAGCCGCGCGCCGCGCACGCCAGGTCCGTACAGACGTGCAGGACCTTCGCGGGTCGGGGCCGCACCGAGAACATGGCGTAGAAGGTCGCCACGCCGTACGCCTCCGCCGGGGGCACCGTCAGCCGCCGGCAGATGTAGCCGAGCGCGCCCTCGCTGATCCAGCCCACCCGGTCGTTCACCGCGTGGAGCGCGGGCAGCAGCTGGTCACGGCGGTCCCTGGCCGCCGAGGCGCCGCCCCTCGCCCAGCGCAGATCCTCGTCCGTGCGCGCGTCCGCACCCTCCCAGCCGGAGGGCGGCGGACCCAGCAGAGCGTCCACCGCGTCCCGTTCGGCCTCGGAGGGGACGGCGTCCGTGTACCTCAGGTCCATGCGGGCACCAGCTTCTCTATCCGTACGGCGGAGGCCTTGAACTCGGCGGTGCCCGCGATCGGGCAGTTCGCCTCGATGGTCAGCTGGTTGGTGTCGACCTCGTCCGGGAAGTGCATCGTCATGAACGCGAGCCCCGGCCTCAGTCCCGGATCGATCCAGACCGGCGCGGTGACACTGCCGCGCCTGGACGACACCCGCACCTCCTCGCCCACCGTGACGCCGTAGGACTCCGCGTCCTCCGGGCAGAGCTCGATGTACTCGCCCCGGCGCAGCGGGGATGCGTAACTCCCGCTCTGCACACCGGTGTTGTACGAGTCGAGCCGTCGTCCCGTCGTCAGCCGCAGCGGATAGGTCTCGTCGGTGAGATCGACCGGCGGGTCGTGCTGCACCAGGCCGAACGGGGCCGCGCGGCCCCTGAGCGCCGGATCGGTCTCCCAGAGCCGGGCGTGCAGGAAGCTGGAGGGCAGCTTCTCCGTGTCGGGGCAGGGCCACTGGAGCCCCTGGTGCTCGGCGAGCCGCTCGTACGTCATCCCGAAGTGGTCGGGCGACAGCGAGCGCAGCTCGTTCCACACGGCCTCGGCGTCGTCGAACTTCCAGTCGTGGCCCAGCCGTCCGGCCATCGCGCAGATGATGTCGATGTCCTCGCGGGCCTCGCCCGGCGGGACGAGCGCGGCGCGCACCCGCTGGACCCGCCGTTCGCTGTTGGTCGTCGTGCCGTCCGTCTCCGCCCAGGCGGCCGTGGCGGGCAGGACGACATCGGCCAGTTCGGCGGTCCTCGTCAGGAAGATGTCCTGGACGACGAGGTGGTCGAGGGACCTCAGCCGGCGCACGGCCTGGTCGCTGTCCGCCTCCGACTGCGCCGGGTTCTCCCCGATGCAGTACACCGCGCGCAGCTCGCCCGTCTCCATGGCCTCGAACATCTCGGTGAGCGTCTTTCCGTACCTCGGCTGGATGACGGTGTCCCAGGACCGCTCGAACTTCTGCCGGACGGGCGGGTCGAGGATGTCCTGGAAGCCGGGCAGCCTGTTGGGGATGGCGCCCATGTCGCCGCCGCCCTGCACGTTGTTCTGGCCGCGCAGCGGCTGGACCCCGGAGCCGTACCGTCCGACGTGACCGGTGAGCAGGCAGAGGTTGATCAGCGCGCGGACGTTGTCGGTGCCGTTGTGGTGCTCGGTGATGCCCAGGGTCCAGCACAGCTGCGCGCGTTCGGCCGTCGCGTAGGCGTGGGCCAGCTCCCGGATCGCCTCGGCGGGGACCCCGGTCACCTTCTCGGCGGCGGTCAGGGTCCAGGGCTCGACGAGCGCCGCGTACTCCTCGTACCCGCTGGTCGCGCGGTCCACGAAGGCCTGGTTGACCAGCCCGGCGTGGATGATCTCGCGGCCGATCGCGTGGGCGAGCGGGATGTCCGTGCCGACGTTGAGGCCGAGCCAGCTCTCCGCCCACTCGGCGGTCGAGGTGCGGCGCGGGTCGACGGCGTGCATCCGGGCGCCGTTGCGGATGCCCTTCAGCACGTGCTGGAAGAAGATCGGGTGGGCGAAACGGGCGTTGGAGCCCCACATCACGATCAGGTCGGTGTGCTCCACCTCCGCGTACGAGGAGGTGCCGCCGCCGGAGCCGAAGGCGGCCGAGAGCCCGGCGACGCTCGGCGCGTGGCAGGTGCGGTTGCAGGAGTCGACGTTGTTGGTGCCCATCACGACCCGGGTGAACTTCTGCGCCACGTAGTTCATCTCGTTGGTGGCCCGGGCGCAGGAGAGCATCGCGAAGGCATCGGGTCCGAATGCCTCGCGGGTCCGCCGGAATCCGGCGGCGGCCCGGGTCAGGGCCTCGTCCCACGTCGCACGGCGCAGCACGCCGTCCTCGGAGCGGACGAGGGGGTGGGTGAGGCGTTCGTACGTCTTCGGCTGCCGGCCCTTGCGGTTCCGGCCGCCTGTGCGGTCGCTGGTCATGGCGCGCTCCCTGCTGGGGCCGAGGAGGTGGTGGCGAGGAGATCCGCGAGCGCGTGCACGGCGCGCAGCGTCGGTACGGGCGTTCCGGCCAGTTCGGCCAGCTCGACGACGGCCGCGAGCAGCACGTCGAGTTCGAGGGGTTTGCCCTTCTCCAGGTCCTGGAGGGTGGATGTCTTGTGGTCGCCGACGCGCTCCGCGCCCGCGATGCGCCGCTCCACGGAGATCTCGGGACGGCAGCCGACAGCCGCCGCCACATCGAGGGTTTCGCGCATCATCGACTCCACGAGTGCGCGGGTGTCCGGATGGCGGCAGATCTGGCCCATGGTGGCCCGGGCCAGCGCGCTGATCGGGTTGAAGGAGATGTTGCCGAGCAGTTTGATCCAGATGTCTTTGCGCAGATCGGACTCCACCGGGCACTTGAGCCCGCCGGCGACCATGGCCTCGCTGAAGTCCAGACAGCGTGTGGACACCGTGCGGTCGGGCTCGCCGATGGAGAACCGGGTGCCTTCGAGATGGCGTACGACACCGGGTGCCTCGATCTCGGTGGCGGCGTAGACCACGCACCCGATGGCGCGTTCGGGCGGCAGCGTGGCGCTCACCGAGCCCGCGGGGTCGACGCTGTCGAGTCTGCGCCCGGTGTAGGGGCCCGCCAGCCCGTGGAAGTACCACCAGGGGATGCCGTTCTGAGCGGCGATCACGGCGGTGCCCTCGTGCATCAGCGGGTGGACCAGCGGTCCCGACCGTGCGTACGAGTTGGCTTTGAGGCCGAGGAAGACGTAGTCGACGGGCCCGATGTCCGACGGATCGTCGGTGGCGGCGGGCCGTGCGGTGAAGTCACCGCGCGGGCTGATGACGCGCACACCGTCGCGGCGCATGGCCGCCAGGTGCGGACCCCGGGCGATGAGATGGACCTCGGCGCCCGCGCGGTGGAGCGCGGCCCCGACATAGGCGCCGATGGCTCCGGCGCCGACAACTGCGACTTTCACGGGGCTCTCCGTTCGGTGAGAGGACCGAGCGAGGGTGTCAAGTCGACAGAATATTGTCTACAGTATGCCTTCGCGGAGGGTCAATACTCATGACAGCGTGTGCTCCCGCTCCTGTTTCCGGCTTCTTTTCCGGCGGGACGCCGGAGTGTCCGCGTGAGTTCCCGGGGAGCTGTTCGAGACGCTCCAACCTCGGGCCCGTATTCCTGTGGGGTTACGTGCCCTTGTACCGATCGGTAGCAACCAAGACTGGATAGTTCCTGCCAAACGTAGCGAGGGGAACCCGTACATGACCGGCTCACGTGTCGTGGCGCTCGGCCACTATCAGCCCGCCAAGGTCCTCACCAACGACGACCTGGCGGCCATGGTCGACACGAGCGACGAGTGGATCACCAGCCGGGTCGGCATCAAGACCCGGCACGTGGGCGGCCCGGACGAACCCGTGGACGAACTGGCGGCGCACGCCGCCGCCAAGGCCCTTGCGGCGGCCGGACTGCAGCCCGCCGACATCGACATGGTCCTCGTCGCCACCTCCACGGCGATCGACCGCTCGCCTAGCATGTCCGCCCGCGTCGCCGCGCGGCTGGGGCTGGGCTCGCCGGCCGTGATGGACATCAACGTCGTCTGCTCCGGATTCACCCACGCGCTGGCGACCGCCGACCACGCGATCCGGGCCGGGGCCGCCACCCGGGCCCTCGTCATCGGGGCCGACAAGATGGGCGACATCGTCGACTGGACCGACCGCTCCTCCTGCGTCCTGATGGGCGACGGGGCGGGCGCCGCCGTCGTGGTCGCCGACCCGGCGGGCGGCGAGGCGCCCGGGATCGGTCCGGTCCTGTGGGGATCGGTGCCCGAGATGGGCAACGCCGTACGGATCGAGGGCACGCCCCCGCGCTTCGCGCAGGAAGGGCAGTCGGTCTACCGCTGGGCCACCACGCAGCTGCCGCCGATCGCCCGGAAGGTCTGCGAGCGGGCAGGGGTCACCCCCGAGGATCTCGCGGCCGTGGTGCTGCACCAGGCCAACCTGCGGATCATCGAACCCGTCGCCCGCAGGATCGGCGCGGTCAACGCCGTCATCGCCCGGGACGTGGTGGACTCGGGCAACACATCGGCCGCCTCGATCCCGATGGCCCTGTCCAAGCTGGTCGAGCGGGGGGAGGTCGAGAGCGGTGCGCCGGCCCTGCTCTTCGGCTTCGGCGGAAACCTTTCGTACGCGGGTCAGGTGATCCGCTGCCCCTGAGGCCCCCGTCGTGGCATTGTGCTCGGTAGACTGTAGGCGATAAGCAATTGCCCGGGCGCCCGGAGGGGGACCGCGATGTTGTCCGCAGGACTGCCGCAAGGAACGGTGCCGAAGCTGGAGCGGCCGGGACCGTTGCGCGAGCGTGTGTACGAGGCGTTGCTCGAACTGATCACCACGCGCGCCCTCAGCCCCGGCCAGCACCTCGTCGAGAGCGAGCTGGCCGGCCATCTGGGGGTGTCGCGGCAGCCGGTGCGCGAGGCGCTCCAGCGGCTGAACACCGAGGGCTGGGTCGATCTGCGCCCCGCCCAGGGCGCGTTCGTCCATGAGCCCACGGAGGAGGAGGCGGACCAGCTGCTCTCGGTCCGCACCCTGCTGGAGGCCGAGGCCGCCCGGCTCGCCGCCGCCCACTCCGGGCGGCCGGGAATCGAGGCGCTGGAGGAGCTGTGCTCCAAGGGGGAGCAGGCCGTTGCCGCCGACGACGTGGATCTCGCCGTCGCGACAAACGCCGCGTTCCACGCCAAGGTCATGGAACTGGCGGGCAATGTCGTCCTGTCCGAGCTCGCCGGACAGGTGGACCGCCGGGTCCGCTGGTACTACACACCGGTGGCCCGGCAGCGCGGGACCCAGTCCTGGATCGAGCACCGCGAGCTGATCGCGGCGATCGCGTCCAGGGACGAGCAGCGGGCGACCGAGATCATGCGGGCGCACACCGAGCACACCCGCCAGACGTACCACCGGCGCGAAAAGGACTGACCAGGGCCTGTTCTCCGCCTGTTCTCCAACTGTTTTCCGCCGGACTTCCGCCTGGATTCCGCCTGAATTTCCGACGAACGAAGGCCGGGGCCGACCACCCCGGCCTTCTTTCGTGTCCGAATCCGTTCGGCCCGCGCGGCGGAGCCTCCTGATCGCATCTTTGTCCTGAGTGTGGAGAAAGTTGGATCGGATTCATGCGCAACTTCTTCCCACTCAGGTCAACCGCTGCTACGTTCCCCTCGAAAGCCCGACGGACTGGCCGATGTGGCGGGGAGGGACGCGTGAGACGCATGACGGCACGACCCGCGAACACGCACCAGGCGCGACTGCTCAGACTGTTGCGTGACGGCGGCCCCAACTCCCGCGCACAGCTGGGCGATCAAATCGATCTCTCGCGCTCCAAACTAGCCGTCGAGGTGGACCGGCTCCTGGAGACCGGACTCGTCGTGGCCGACGGACTCGCCGCGTCCCGCGGCGGACGCCGCTCCCACAACATCCGGCTCGCTCCCGAACTGCGCTTCCTCGGCGTGGACATCGGCGCCACCTCCATCGATGTGGCCGTCACCAACGCGGAGTTGGAGGTGCTCGGCCACCTCAACCACCCCATGGACGTACGGGAAGGACCCGTCGCCGTCTTCGAGCAGGTGCTGGCGATGGCGGCCAAGCTCCGGGCGTCCGGGCTGGCCGAGCACTTCGACGGCGCGGGGATCGGCGTACCGGGACCCGTCCGCTTTCCCGAGGGCGTGCCGGTCGCGCCGCCGATCATGCCGGGCTGGGACGGCTTCCCCGTCCGCGAGGCGCTCAGCCAGGAACTGGGCTGCCCCGTCATGGTCGACAACGACGTGAACCTGATGGCACTGGGGGAACAGCACGCGGGTGTCGCCCGTTCCGTGGGCGACTTCCTCTGCGTCAAGATCGGCACGGGTATCGGCTGCGGCATCGTCGTGGGCGGCGAGGTCTACCGCGGCACGACGGGCAGCGCGGGCGACATCGGCCATATCCAGGTGGAGCCCGAAGGCCGCGCCTGCGCCTGCGGCAACCGGGGCTGCCTGGAGGCCCACTTCAGCGGCGCCGCCCTCGCCCGCGACGCCGAGGACGCGGCCAGGGCCGGGCTGTCGGCCGAGCTGGCGTCCCGGCTGGACGGGGCGGGCAGGCTCACCGCCGTCGATGTCGCCGCAGCCGCGGCGGCCGGTGATCCCACGGCTCTCGACCTGATCCGCGAAGGCGGGAACCGGGTCGGGCAGGTCATCGCCGGGCTGGTCAGCTTCTTCAACCCGGGCCTCGTCGTGATCGGCGGCGGGGTCACCGGGCTCGGCCACAATCTGCTGGCCAGCGTCCGGACCCAGGTCTACCGGCAGTCCCTGCCGCTGGCCACCGGAAATCTCCCCATCGTCCTGGGCGAGCTGGGGCCCGTCGCCGGGGTGACCGGCGCGGCCAGGCTCATCAGCGACCACCTCTTCTCACCGGCCTGATGTCCGGGCCGGTGCGCCGTACGGCAGGCGTTCCGCGACCACCTCGCTGACCGGCCCGCCGTATCCGCCAGAGCACCACCACAGCTCCGCCCGCAGCACCGCACCGCAGTTCCTCCGCACCCGCCAGAGCACAGCGCCTCCGCCCGCAGGACCGCACCGCACCGCAGCTCCGCCCGCAGGACCGCACCGCACCGCAGCTCCGCCCGCAGGACCGCACCGCACCCGCACGAGCACCGCAGTACCACCTTCGCAGTTCCGTCAGCAGTACGGCACCGCCGGCACTGCCCCCTGCCCGCTCACCGGCCCTCCCCCAGCCTCTCGGCCCTCGCCGAGCAGGGGAGACCCCATTCGCCGAGGGGATTCGTCATGGCACCAGAACCACCTCTGCTCACGATGTCCGGCATCACCAAGTCGTTCCCCGGAGTGCGCGCCCTCGACGGCGTGGACCTGGAGGTGCAGGCCGGCGAAGTCCACTGCCTCCTCGGCCAGAACGGCGCGGGCAAGTCCACCCTCATCAAGGTGCTGGCCGGGGCCCATCAGCCCGACGGCGGCGCGATCACCTGGCGCGGCGACGCCGTCCAGCTCTCCTCGCCGATCACCGCGATGCGCCTGGGCATCGCCACGATCTATCAGGAACTCGACCTGGTCGAGGGCCTGTCGGTCGCCGAGAACGTCTTCCTCGGGCACGAACCCACCAGCGCGGGCTTCGTCGTCCGCACCCGCGAGGCCCGCACCGGGGCCGCCGCGCTCCTGAAGCGCCTCGGGCACCCGGAGATCGACCCCGCCCGTGCGGTGGGTGAACTGTCCGCCGCCCACCAGCAGATCGTCTCCATGGCCCGCGCGCTCTCCCACGACGTACGCCTCATCGTCATGGACGAGCCGTCCGCCGCGCTGGACCCGGACGAGGTCGACAACCTCTTCCGCATCGTCGACGGGCTCACCGCCGACGGTGTGGCCGTCGTCTACATCTCGCACCGGCTGGAGGAGATCCGCCGCATCGGCGACCGGGTCACCGTCCTCAAGGACGGCCGCGCCGTCGCCGTCGGGCTCCCCGCCAAGTCCACGCCCACCCGTGACGTCGTCGCCCTGATGACCGGACGCAACGTCGAGTACGTCTTCCCCGAGCGCCCCGCGCCCGGTGCGCGGGACGCCGCCGAGCCCGTACTGAAGGTCGAAGGACTGTGCCGTGAGGGCGAGTTCGAGCCCGTGGACCTGGAGCTCAGGCCCGGCGAGATCGTCGGCCTCGCCGGACTCGTCGGCTCCGGACGCTCCGAGATCCTGGAGACCGTCTACGGTGCCCGCAGGCCGACCGGGGGCCAGGTCCTCGTCGACGGCACCCCGCTCCGCCCCGGCAGCGTCCGCGCCGCCGTGGCCGCCGGGATCGGCCTCGCGCCCGAGGAACGCAAGGCGCAGGCACTCCTGTTGACGGAATCCGTCACCCGCAACGTCTCGGTCTCCTCCCTGTCCCGCTTCGCCCGCGCGGGCTGGCTCGACCGGACGGCCGAGCGCAAGGCGGCGAGGGCAGCCACCCAAGAGCTGTCCCTGCGCCCCGACAACCCGGACGCCGCCGTCCGTACCCTCTCCGGCGGCAACCAGCAGAAGGCGGTCCTGGCCCGCTGGCTGCTGCGCGGCTGCCGGGTCCTGCTGCTCGACGAACCCACCCGCGGCGTCGACGTCGGCGCCCGCGCCGAGCTCTACGCCGTGATCCGCCGGCTGGCCGACGAAGGCCTCGCCGTCCTGCTCGTCTCCAGTGAAGTGCCCGAAGTGCTGGGCCTCGCCGACCGGGTGCTGGTGCTCCGGGAAGGCCGGGTCGTACACACGGCCGACGCCAGGGAACTCGACGAGCACCGTGTCCTCGACCTCGTCATGGAAGGGAGCCCGACGACATGACACAGCCCGCACCGTCGGCGCAGCACCACGGGCCGGAGAAGGGGACCGTGACCGGCCCCGCAGCCGCGCCGTCCTCGAAGCAGGGCGGTGGCCTGCGCGCACTCGGCCTGCGCGCCGATGTCCGCAACCTGTCGCTGCTCGGTGTCCTCGCCGTCCTGATAGCCGTCGGCGGCATCACCGAACCGGACGCGTTCCTGGACACCGGGAACCTCCAGCTGATCCTTACGCAGTCCTCCGTCATCGGTGTCGTCACCGTCGGCATGACCTTCGTGATCACCAGCGGCGGGATCGACCTCTCCGTCGGCGCGATGGTCGCCCTCGCCTCCGTCTGGGCCACGACCCTCGCCACCCAGGAGTACGGTTTCGCGGGCATCCTCTTCACCGCGGTGGTCGTCGGGCTCGCCGCCGGACTCGTCAACGGGCTGCTCATCGCCTACGGCGGCATGGTCCCCTTCATCGCGACGCTCGCCATGCTCGCCTCGGCGCGCGGCCTCGCCCTCCAGATCACCGACGGCAAGACGCAGATCGTCACCGTCCAGTCGGTCCTGGACCTCGGACTGCCCGACAGCTACGTCCTGGGCATCCCGCCGCTGGTCCTCGTCTTCGCCGCGGTCACCGTGGCCGGCTGGCTGATCCTGAACCGGACGACCTTCGGGCGCCGTACGGTCGCCGTCGGAGGCAACGCGGAGGCGGCCAGGCTCGCCGGCATCGACGTACGCCGACAGCGCCTCTACCTGTACCTGCTCTCCGGCCTGTGCTGCGGCATCGCCGCCTTCATGCTCGTCATCCTGTCGGGATCGGGCCAGAACACCAACGGCAACCTGTACGAGCTCGACGCCATCGCCGCGGCGATCATCGGAGGCACCCTCCTCAGCGGCGGCCGGGGCACCATCGTCGGCTCCGTACTCGGGGTCCTGGTCTTCACCACGATCACCAACATCTTCGCTCTGAACAACCTCCAGAGCGATGTCCAGCAGATCGCCAAGGGCGCCATCATCGTCGCCGCCGTCCTCGTCCAGCGGCGCACGCTGCGCGGCGGGGAGACCTGAGCACCTCTTCCGTAGCAGAGCACCGATCACCCACCCGCTGTTCCGTATGCGCCACACCGGATGAAGGGTTCGACAGCCATGCCAGAAACCAGCCGCAGAGGACTGCTCTTCGGCACCGCGGCCGTCTCCGCGGGAGCCTTCCTCACCGCCTGTACCAGCAACGAGCCCAAGGAGGCGTCGGCCGCACAGAGCAACCAGCCCGCCGCCGACGACAAGCCGGGCACGCCCGTCACCATCGGATTCGCGGGACCGCAGGCCGACCACGGATGGCTCAACGCCATCAATGTCAACGCCAAGTCGCGGGCCGAGAAGTACTCCGAGGTGACGCTGGAGATCACCGAGGGATCCAACGACACCGCCGCCCAGATCGGCCAGGTCAAGACCCTCATCAACAAGAAGGTCGACGTCCTCGTCATCCTCCCCGCCGACGGCAAGGCCCTCACCCAGGTCGGGCTCGAGGCCATGAAGGCCGGCATCCCCGTCGTCAACCTGGACCGCATCTTCGCCTCGCCCCAGGCCTACCGCTGCTGGGTCGGCGGCGACAACTACGGCATGGGGCTCAACGCCGGGCACTACATCGGCGAGCAGCTCAAGGACAAGGCGAACGCCAAGGTCGTCGAGCTCGCGGGCATCGACAACCTGGAGCTCACCAAGCAGCGCAGCCAGGGCTTCGCGGACGCCCTGAAGAACTACTCCAACATCAAGCTGGTGGCCCGCCAGGCCGCCGACTTCACCGTGGAGTCGGGCCAGGCGAAGATGGCGCAGCTCCTCCAGGCGCAGAAGCAGTTCGACGCGCTCTGGAACCACGACGACGACCAGGGCGTGGGCGCGCTCCGGGCCATCCAGCAGGCCGGACGCGACGAGTTCATCATGGTCGGCGGTGCCGGAGCCAAGTCCGCGATGGACGCCATCAAGGCGGACAACAGCGTGCTGAAGGCCACCGTGCTCTACCCGCCCACGATGGCCGCCTCCGCCATCGACCTGGCCCGTGCGCTCGGCCAGAACAAGGGCGTCGCGGGACTCGCCGAGATGGAGATCCCGACCTCGCTGACCCTGTACTCGGCCGTGGTCACCAAGGACAACATCGACCAGTACCTGCCGACCGGCTTCAGCTGATCCCGCACCGCCGCCGACACCGAACCACCGATGAGGAGGAAGCCCGCATGGCCCGTAGGGATGAGACGGAGCAGGAGACCGAAGCACCGCCCCCCAAGGCGACGCTCGGCGTCGGCATGGTCGGATACGCCTTCATGGGCGCCGCCCACTCGCAGGGGTGGCGCACAGCGGGACACGTCTTCGACCTGCCGGTGAGACCCGCTCTCGCCGCGATCTGCGGACGCGACCGTACGGCCGTCGAGGCCGCCGCCGCCCGGCACGGCTGGGCGGCGGCGGAGACCGACTGGCGCGCCCTGATCGCCCGGGACGACGTGCAGCTGGTCGACATCTGCACACCCGGCGACAGCCATGCGGAGATCGCCATCGCGGCCCTGGAGGCGGGCAAGCACGTGCTGTGCGAGAAGCCGCTCGCCAACACGGTCGCGGAGGCGGAAGCCATGGCGGAGGCCGCCGAGCGGGCCGCCGCCCGCGGCCAGGTGGCGATCGTGGGCTTCAACTACCGCAAGGTGCCCGCCCTCACCTACGCCCGCGCCCTGATCGAGGAGGGGAGGCTCGGCACCCTTCGCCATGTGCGGGCCACGTATCTCCAGGACTGGCTCGTCGATCCCGAGTCGCCGCTGACCTGGCGGCTCCAGCGCGAACACGCCGGCTCCGGAGCACTGGGGGACCTCGGGGCGCACATCGTCGACCTCGCCCAGTACCTGGCGGGAGAGCCGCTGGTGGGGGTGTCGGCGATGAGCGAGACGTTCGTACGCGAACGGCCCGTGCTCGCGGGCCCGGCCACCGGGCTCTCGGGCGCCGGGGACGGTACCGCACGGGGGGCGGTCACCGTCGACGACGCCGCGCTGTTCACGGGGCGGCTGGCATCGGGCGCCCTCGCCTCCTTCGAGGCGACCAGGATGGCCGCGGGCCGCAAGAACGCCCTCTGCCTGGAGATCAACGGGGAGCTGGGGTCGGTCGCCTTCGACCTGGAGCGGCTCAACGAGCTCTCCTTCCACGACCACACGGAACCGGCCACCTCCGCCGGCTTCCGCCGGATCCTGGTCACCGAGCCCGAGCACCCGTACCTGGAGGCGTGGTGGCCGCCGGGTCACGGCCTGGGCTACGAGCACACCTTCGTCCACCAGGCCCGTGACGTGGTGCGCACGATCACCGAAGGTCGCGCCCCGGTCCCGTCGTTCGCCGACGGGCTCCAGGTGCAGCGGGTGCTCGCCGCCGTGGAGGAGAGCGCCGCCAAGAACTCCGTCTTCACCCCGGTCCCCTTCTAGGAGGTTGCGCTCATGCCCCGTCCCTTCACTCTCTTCACCGGCCAGTGGGCCGACCTGCCCCTGGAGGAGGTCTGCCGCCTCGCCCGTGACTTCGGCTACGACGGGCTCGAACTCGCCTGCTGGGGAGATCACTTCGAGGTCGACAAGGCCCTGTCGGACCCCGGCTATCTCGACGGGCGGCGACAGCTGCTCGACAAGTACGGCCTCAAGTGCTGGGCGATCTCCAACCACTTGGTCGGCCAGGCGGTCTGCGACAGCCCGATCGACGAACGCCACCAGGGAATCCTGCCCGGCCGGATCTGGGGGGACGGGGAGCCCGAGGGTGTACGCCGTCGGGCCGCCGACGAGATCAGTAACACCGCGCGGGCGGCTGCCGCGTTCGGTGTCGACACCGTCATCGGCTTCACCGGTTCCTCCATCTGGCACCTGGTCGCCATGTTCCCGCCGGTGCCGCCGCACATGATCGAGCGCGGTTACGAGGACTTCGCGGAGCGGTGGAACCCGATCCTGGACGTCTTCGACGCGGAGGGCGTCCGCTTCGCCCACGAGGTGCACCCCAGCGAGATCGCGTACGACTACTGGACCACGCATCGCGCGCTGGAGGCCGTCGGCCACCGGCCGGCGTTCGGGCTGAACTTCGACCCGAGCCACTTCGTGTGGCAGGACCTCGATCCGGTCGGCTTCCTGTACGACTTCCGGGACCGGATCTACCACGTGGACTGCAAGGAGGCCCGCAAGCGCCTCGACGGCCGCAACGGGCGCCTCGGCTCCCACCTGCCGTGGGGCGATCCACGGCGCGGCTGGGACTTCGTCTCGGCGGGCCACGGTGACGTGCCCTGGGAGGACGTCTTCCGGATGCTGCGGTCCATCGGGTACGCGGGACCGGTGTCCGTGGAGTGGGAGGACGCGGGCATGGACCGGCTCACGGGGGCGCCCGAGGCGCTGGCCTCGCTCAAGCGGTTCGACTTCGACCCGCCGAGCGCGTCGTTCGACGCGGCGTTCGGCGGGGGCGAGTAGCCCCGGGCGAGGCCCCCGGGACCCCGGGGGCCGCGCCGCAGGACCCTCGGGGCGGAGCCCCAGGTTCCCGGGCGGGTCCGCCGCCTCCGGGCGGGCCCCCGCCCCCCAGGCCCCCGCCTGACCACCGGTTCCGGGGCCGCCGGGGCTGTTCGGCATGCCCTCGGGCGGCTTTGTCCTGGCCGGGGTAAAAGTTCGACCGACCCCCTGCGCAAGGGCTTTCCGGCAGGGACGAACACGGCTACCGTCCCAGACGTGTACACGACATGACTCGCGTCACCGGGGCACCGACAGGTCCCGGAGGCGAGCGCGGCAGTCCCCGCGCGGAACGGCAGAACGCACCCGCCCGACAACCGGCACACTCCGGAGGACGCACGTGCACATCAGCAGCAGACGGCTCCGCGCCCGAAAATCACTCGCCCTCTTCACCGGCGCACTGCTCACCGCCGCAACCCTCACCCTGGGCTCCTCGCCCGCCGCGACCGCCGAGGCGCGGACCGACGCGGCCGCGCAGGACGCCGCCGAGGACTTCCAGCAGGTCACCCTCGCCAAGGGCGCCGCCGAGACCGGCGAACCCATCTCGCTCGCGGTACTCCCCGACCGCAGCGTGCTGCACACCGCGCGCAGCGGTGAGCTGCGGATCACGGACAGCTCCGGCAACACCCGGATCTCCGGGACCATCCCCGTCTACTCGCACGACGAGGAAGGTCTCCAGGGCATCGGCGTCGACCCGGACTTCGCGGAGAACCGGGCCATCTACCTGTACTACGCGCCGCCACTGGACACCCCCGCCGGCGACGCCCCGGAGAACGGCACCGCCGCCGACTTCGAGAAGTTCGACGGAGTGAACCGGCTCTCGCGCTTCGTGCTCAACGAGGACGGCACCCTCGACAACGCCAGCGAGAAGAAGGTCCTCGACATCCCGGCCACCCGCGGCATGTGCTGCCACGTGGGCGGCGACATCGACTTCGACGCGCAGGGCAACCTCTACCTCTCGACGGGCGACGACTCCAACCCCTTCGCCTCCGACGGCTACTCGCCGCTGGACGACCGGGCCGACCGCAACCCCGCCTTCGACGCCCGCCGCACCTCGGGCAACACCAACGACCTCCGTGGCAAGATCCTCCGCATCAAGGTCGCCGAGGACGGCTCGTACACCGTCCCCGAGGGGAACCTCTTCGCCCCGGGCACCGACAAGACGCGGCCCGAGGTCTACGCGATGGGCTTCCGCAACCCCTTCCGCTTCAGCGTGGACAAGGCCACCGGCGTCCTGTACGTCGGTGACTACGGCCCCGACGCCGGCGCCGCCGACCCGAACCGAGGGCCGGCCGGGCAGGTCGAGTTCGCCCGGGTGACGAAGCCCGGCAACTTCGGCTGGCCCTTCTGCACCGGCGACAACGACCCCTTCCGCGACTACGACTTCGCGACCAAGACGTCCGGTCCGGCCTTCGACTGCGCCGCCCCGAAGAACGAGTCGCGGTACAACACCGGCCTGGTCGACCTGCCGCCCGCGCAGGCCGCCTGGATCCCGTACGACGGCGCGTCCGTTCCCGAGTTCGGCACCGGCTCCGAGTCCCCGATGGGCGGCCCCGTCTACCGCTACGACGCCGCCCTGGACTCGCCCGTGAAGTTCCCCGAGGAGTACGACGGGGACTTCTTCGCCGGAGAGTTCGGCCGGCAGTGGATCAAGCGCGTCGAGCAGGACGCAGACGGTGCCGTGCAGTCCATCAACGACATCCCGTGGACCGGGACGCAGGTGATGGACATGGCCTTCGGACCCGACGGCGCCCTCTACGTCCTGGACTACGGGCTCTCCTGGTTCGGCGGCGACGAGCACTCGGCGCTGTACCGCATCGAGAACGCCACCGGTGGCCGCTCTCCCATCGCCGAGGCCTCCTCGGACAAGACCTCCGGCGTCGCACCGCTCAAGGTGAAGTTCTCCTCGGCGGGCACCGCCGACGGTGACGGCGATGCCCTCACCTACTCCTGGGACTTCGGGGACGGCGGCACGTCCACCGCCGCCAACCCCACGTACACGTACAAGAAGAACGGCACCTACACCGCCACCGTGACGGCGAAGGACCCCACGGGCCGCACCGGCTCGGCGAGCGTGCACGTGACCGTCGGCAACACCGCGCCCACCGTCGTGCTCCAGGCCCCGCTGGACGGCAAGCTGTTCGAGTTCGGCGACGAGGTCCCCTTCAAGGTGACCGTGACCGACCCGGAGGACGGCACCATCGACTGCACCGAGGTCGAGGTCAAGTTCACCCTGGGTCATGACAGCCACGGGCACGACATCACGACCGAGCACGGCTGCGAGGGCACCATCAAGACCGCCATGGAGGGCGGCCACGACCCGAACGCCAACATCTACGGAGGCATCTCGGCCTCGTACACCGACGGCGGGGGCGGCGGACAGGCCGCGCTGACCAGCCGTGACGGGGCGAAGCTCCAGCCCCGCCACCGCCAGGCCGAGCACTTCGACGACTCCTCCGGCATCAGCACACCGAGCAAGACCAGCGCCCACGGCGGCAGGACCGTCGGGGACATCGACAACAACGACTGGATCTCCTTCGAGCCGTACATCCTGGACGGCACCACCAAGCTCACCGCCCGTACCTCATCGGCGGGTGCGGGAGGCTTCCTGGAGGTGCGGGCCGGTTCACCGACCGGCAAGATCCTCGGCTCGGCGCCGGTCCCGGTGACCGGGAGCTGGGACGCGTTCCAGGACATCGACGTGCCGCTGCGCGGCGCGCCGAAGAAGGCGACGAAGCTGTTCCTGGTCTTCAAGGGCGGAGCGGGAGCGCTGTACGACGTGGACGACTTCGAACTCTCGAACACCCCGGTGGACAGGACCGCCAAGCGCGTCCTGGTCTTCTCCAAGACGGGCGGCTTCCGCCACGACTCGATCCCCGAGGGCATCGCCGCGCTGAAGGAACTGGGCAAGGACACCAACATCACCGTCGACTCCACCGAGGAGGCAGGCCAGTTCACCACCAGCAACCTGGCGCGCTACGACGCCGTCGTCTTCCTCTCGACGACCGGTGACGTCCTCAACGCCGACCAGCAGAAGGCGTTCGAGAACTTCGTCGCCACCGGGGGCGGCTACATGGGCGTCCACGCCGCGGCCGACACGGAGTACGACTGGGAGTTCTACGGCGGGCTCGTCGGGGCCTACTTCCACTCGCACCCGCAGATCCAGCCCGCGACCGTCCGTGTGGAGAACCACGACCACCCGGCGACCGCGCACCTGGACGAGGCCTGGGACCGTACCGACGAGTGGTACAACTACCGCACCAACCCCCGGGACAAGGCCCAGGTCCTCGCCACACTGGACGAGACCACCTATACCGGCGGCAACATGAAGGGCGACCACCCGATCTCCTGGTGCCAGGCGTACCAGGGCGGGCGCTCCTTCTACACCGGCCTCGGCCACACCAAGGAGTCCTACGCCGAACCGGCCTTCCGTCAGCACCTGCTGGGCGGACTGCGCTACGCCGCCGGCCAGGTGAAGGCCAACTGCAAGCCGGACACCGGCTACCGGCCGATCTTCAACGGCAAGACCCTCGAAGGGTGGAAGCAAGCCGGCCCCGGGAAGTTCGCCGTCGTCGACGGTGAGCTGCGCACCGAGGGCGGCATGGGCCTGCTGACCTACCAGGCCAAGGAGCTGAAGTCCTATTCGCTGAAGCTCGACTGGAAGATGGAGGGTGACGACAACTCCGGCATCTTCGTCGGCTTCCCCGAGTCCGACGACCCGTGGTCCGCGGTCAACAACGGCTACGAGGTCCAGATCGACGCAACGGACGCGGCCGACCGCACGACCGGGGCCGTGTACACCTTCAAATCCGCCAACATCAAGGCCCGTGACCAGGTGCTCCGGCCGCCCGGCCAGTGGAACAGCTACGAGATCAAGGTCCAGGGCGAGCGGCTCCAGGTCTTCCTCAACGGAGTCAAGATCAACGACTTCACCAACACCGACCCGGTCCGAAGCCTCAAGAACGGCTACATCGGCCTCCAGAACCACGGGGCCGTCGACCAGGTGTCCTTCCGCGACATCCAGCTGAAGGAGCTGCCCTCCACGTAGGGCGGCCACCTCCTGCGCCGGCGGCGGGCGGGGACAGCACATGCCTTCCCCGCCCGCCGTCCACCACCCCTCTTCATTCCCCCTGGGAGGCAGCCCGTGACCGCACACGCCGCTCGTACCGGAATCTGGTTCATCGGAGCACGTGGCTCCGTCGCCACCACCGCCACCGCGGGGTGCGCGGCCATCGCGGCAGGGCTCCACCCGCCGACCGGCATGGTCACCGAGACGCCACCCTTCACCGACACCGGACTTCCGCCGCTGACCTCCCTCGTCTTCGGCGGCCACGACACCCTCGACTGCCCGCTGCCCAAGCGGGCCGAGGCCCTCGCCGCCGGGGGAGTGCTCCCGCACGGGCTGCCGTCCGCCGTCGGAGCCGAACTCGCCGCCGCCGACGCGGAGATACGCTCCGGCGGCCCGCTCCCCGGCGACACCCGCACCGACGAGGAGCTCATCACCGCCTTCGCCGCCGACATCGCCGACTTCACCCTGCGCAACGAGCTGGCCCGCACGGTCGTCGTCAACGTCGCCTCGACCGAACCCGCACCCGGCCAGGACGATCCCCGGCTGCCCGCCAGCTCCCTCTACGCGGCGGCGGCGCTCCGGGCCGGCTGTCCGTACGCCAACTTCACCCCGTCCACCGGGCTGCGCAGCCCCCGCCTCCAGGACGCCGTCGACTCCTGCGGACTTCCCCACGCCGGACGCGACGGCAAGACGGGCCAGACGCTCCTGCGCTCCGTGCTCGCACCGATGTTCGTCCAGCGCGCGCTGCCGGTCCGGGCGTGGTCGGGCACGAACCTCCTGGGCGGCGGGGACGGTGCCGCGCTGGCCGACCCGGCGGCGGCCGCGGCGAAGAACGCGGGCAAGGAGCGCGTACTCGCCGACACGCTGGGGGCCGCCCCGGAGGGCGAGGTCCACATCGACGACGTACCGGCGATGGGGGACTGGAAGACGGCGTGGGACCACATCGCCTTCGACGGCTTCCTCGGCTCCCGGATGATCCTCCAGACGATCTGGCAGGGCTGCGACTCGGCACTGGCCGCGCCCCTGGTCCTGGACCTGGCCCGGCTGCTGGCCCGCTCCCACGAGACCGGGCTCACGGGGCCCCGGCCCGAACTGGGCTTCTACTTCAAGGACCCGGACGGAGGCGCGTCCGCGCTCTCCGAGCAGTACGAGGCACTGCTCGCCTTCGCCGGACGCCTGCGGGCCGCCCGGTGAAGCCGCTGCGGCTGCTCATGGCGGTGACCGGACCACCCCGGCTGCTCGCGGCCCGGCCCCCGGCCACCGCGCCCTCGATCGGCCTGTCCGGTACGGGTGGGACTGCGCCCGTACCGGACAGGCCGCGCCCCCGTGCGCGCCTGCGGGCCTGGGCGGAACTGCTCCGGGTCTCAGCCCTGTTCAGCGTGCCGGGCGACGCGCTGGCCGGAGCGGCGGCCACCGGTCTGCGCCCCGGCCGGGGCACGGCATTCGCGGTCGGCGCGTCCCTGTGTCTCTACGAGGCGGGCATGGCCCTCAACGACTGGGCGGATCGCGAGGAGGACGCCGTCGACCGCCCCCACCGCCCGATCCCCTCGGGCCGCGTCTCCCCGGGCGCCGCCCTGGCGGCGGCGGGCGCGCTCACGGCGGCGGGCCTGGCCCTGGCCGCCCGCGCGGGCCGCCACGCCCTGACGGTGGCGACCGCCCTGGGCGCCACCGTCTGGGCCTACGACCTGCACCTGAAGCACACGAGACTGGGCCCGGCAGCCATGGCCACGGCCCGCGCCCTGGACCTGCTGCTCGGCGCCACGGCCACGGGTACTGCTGTGCGGGAGCCGGGGGGCGCACGGGTGTCCGGGGCGCGGGCTTCCGGCACCGCGCGAGTGCCCCGCGCGGCGCACGCCCCCCGCACCCCGTACGCCGCCCCCCGCGCCGCGTTGCCCGCCGCGCTCGTGCTCGGGGCGCACACCTACGCCGTCACCGCCGTCTCCCGGCACGAGGCGCAGGGCGGCTCCACGGTCGTCCCGCTGGCCGCGCTCGGCGGAGTCGCCGCGCTGGGGGCCGCCGTGCTGCGCGGGCAGCCGACGGCAGGCGTCCTCCCGCGCCGGCAGCCGGCGGGTCCGCCGCCCGCTGACCCCGCCGCCGTCGAGCGGCTGCTGCTCCCCGCCTTCACCGGCGCCTACCTCCGCACCGCCGGGATCCCCCTCCTCCATGCCGCGCTCAACCCGTCCCCGCCCCTCACCCAGCGCGCCGTCGGCGGCGGCATCCGGGCGATGATCCCGCTCCAGGCCGCGCTGGCCGCCCGGTCGGGGGCGCCCCTCAGCGGGCTCGCCGTCATCGGGCTCGTCCCCCTCGCACGCGCGCTCGCACGGAAGGTGAGCCCGACATGACCCTCCGCCTCGGCTACGGCACCAACGGACTGACCGACCTCCGGCTGGACGACGCCCTCGGCCTCCTCGCCGACCTCGGCTACGACGGAGTGGGGCTGACCCTCGACCACATGCACCTCGACCCCCTCGCTCCCGACCTCGCCTCCCGCACCCGCCAGGTGGCGCGCAGACTGGCCGGACTGGGGCTCGGCGTCACCGTCGAGACCGGCGCGCGCTATGTCCTCGACCCCCGGCGCAAGCACGGGCCGTCCCTCCTCGACCCGGACCCCGAGGGCCGCGCGGCACGCACCGGGCTGCTCGTCCGCGCCGTGGAGGTGGCCGCCGACCTCGGTGCGCACGCCGTGCACTGCTTCAGCGGCATCACCCCGCCGGACACCACCACGGACACCGCCTGGCAGCGGCTGACGGACGCCCTCGCCCCCGTCCTGGACGCCGCCGCCCGCGCGGGCGTCCCCCTCGCCATCGAACCGGAACCCGGCCACCTCCTCGGCGACCTCGCCGGATTCCACCGGCTGCGCACCCTCCTCGGCGATCCGGAACCCCTCGGACTCACCCTCGACATCGGCCACTGCCAGTGCCTGGAGCCCGCACCGCCCGCCGACTGCGTCAAGGAGGCCGCCCCCTGGCTGCGGCACGTCCAGATCGAGGACATGCGGCGCGGGGTCCACGAACACCTGCCGTTCGGCGACGGCGAGATCGACTTCCCGCCGGTGCTCGAAGCCCTCGACGCCACCGGATACACGGGTCTGACCGTCGTCGAACTGCCCCGGCACTCCCACGCGGGCCCCGATCTCGCCCGCAGCTCCATCGACTTCCTGCGCCGGGCCACCCGGACGACGAACGGAGCCGCACCGTGCTGATCAGCCGCAAGGAACTCGACGACCGGCTCGCAGGAGCCGCCCGAGCATGGCTGGACGAAGCGCTCGCCGAGGCCGCGCACGCCGCGGCCCACCCCGGCGCGGACAGCGGATCGCCCCCCTGGGAGCTGCGGTTCGCCTCCGCGGGCAGGCACTGCGGGCTGGAGAACGCCGACTCCGTACGCGCCCTGCTGCTGGTCGACGCCCATGCGGGCCTGCCGGCCGTGACCAGGCTCTACGAGCAGGGAACCGCGGCCGAACGCCGAGCCGTCCTCCTCACCCTGCACCGGCTGGACCTCGGCGCCACCGCACTCCCGCTCGTCGAGGACGCCCTGCGCACCAACGACACCCGGCTGGTCGCCGCCGCCGTCGGCCCGTACGGCGCGGCCCACCTCGACGCGCACGGCTGGCGGCACGCCGTCCTCAAGTGCCTCTTCACCGAGGTACCCGTCCAGGCCGTCGGCCGGCTCGGCGAGCGAGCCCGCGGCGACGCCGAACTCGCCCGCATGCTGGGCGACTTCGCCGCCGAACGCACCGCGGCGGGACGTCCCGTGCCCGAGGACCTTCGGACCGTCCTCGACCTCACCGCCCCGGCGTCCGCCCCCGCCCCCACGGAGGAGTCCTGATGCGCATCTTCGATCCCCACATCCACATGACCTCCCGCACCACGGACGACTACCGGGCGATGTACGACGCAGGCGTACGCGCCCTCGTCGAACCCTCCTTCTGGCTCGGCCAGCCCCGCACCTCGCCCGCCAGCTTCTTCGACTACTTCGACGCCCTCCTCGGCTGGGAGCCCTTCCGCGCCTCCCAGTACGGCATCGCCCACCACTGCACGCTCGCCCTCAACCCCAAGGAGGCGAACGACCCCCGCTGCACCCCGGTGCTGGACGCCCTGCCCAGGTATCTCGTCAAGGACTCGGTCGTCGCCGTCGGCGAGATCGGCTACGACTCCATGACCCCGGCCGAGGACACGGCCCTCACCACCCAGCTCCAGCTCGCCGCGGACCACGCCCTTCCCGCCCTCGTCCACACCCCGCACCGCGACAAGCTCACCGGCCTGCACCGCACCATCGACGTCGTCCGTGAATCGGACCTCGCACCGGAGCACGTCCTGCTCGACCACCTCAACGAGACGACCGTGAAGGACGCCCTCGACAGCGGCTGCTGGGCCGGCTTCTCCATCTACCCGGACACCAAGATGGACGAGGACCGCATGATCACGATTCTGCGGAACTACGGCACCGACAGGATTCTCGTCAACTCGGCCGCCGACTGGGGGAAGAGCGACCCGCTGAAGACCCGCAAGGTCGCGGACGCCATGCTGAAGGCCGGATTCGACGAGGACGACGTCGACACGGTGCTGTGGCGCAACCCCGTCGCCTTCTACGGACAGAGCGGCCGACTCCAGCTCGACACCACCGCCCCCGCCCCCCTCCACGAGGGCAACTCCATCCTCCGCGGCGGGGAGTGAACCATGCGCTTCCGCCACCCGGACGGCTCCACCGTCCACCTCTCGTACTGCACCAACGTGCACCCCGCCGAGACCCTCGAAGGGGTCCGCGCCCAGCTGCGCGACCACTGCGAGCCCGTACGCCGACGGCTCGGCCGGGACAGGATCGGCATCGGCCTCTGGCTCGCCAAGGACGCCGCACGCGCCCTGATCAACGACCCCGCGGCCCTGCGGTCGCTGCGTGCCGAGCTCGACCACCGAGGCCTCGAAGTGGTCACCCTCAACGGCTTCCCCTACGAGGGGTTCGGTGCCCAGGAGGTCAAGTACCGCGTCTACAGGCCGGACTGGACCGACCCCGAGCGGCTCGCCCACACCACCGACCTGGCCAGGCTGCTCGCCGCCCTGCTCCCCGACGATGTCACCGACGGCACCATCTCCACCCTGCCCATCGCCTGGCGCACCCCCTACGCCGGCGACCCCACGGCCGCCGCAACGGCGCGGCAGGCGTTCACCACGCTCGCGCAACGGCTCGACGCCCTCGCCGAGCTGACCGGCAAATCCATCAGGATCGGCCTCGAACCCGAACCCGGCTGCACCGTGGAGACCACCGCCGACGCCATCGGCCCGCTCACCGACATCGGTCACGACCGCATCGGCATCTGCGTCGACACCTGCCACCTCGCCACCTCCTTCGAGGACCCCGACACCGCACTCGACGCCCTGGGGGCCGCCGACGTCCCCGTCGCCAAGGCACAGCTCTCCGCGGCACTGCACGCCGAACACCCGCACCTGCCCGAGGTGCGCGCCGCCCTGGGCGCCTTCGCCGAACCCCGCTTCCTCCACCAGACACGCACCCTCACCGCGTCCGGCCTGCGCGGCACCGACGACCTCGGCGAGGCCGTCACCGGCGGTGTCCTCCCCGACAGCACCCCCTGGCGCTCCCACTTCCACGTCCCCCTCCACGCACCGCCCGCGCCCCCGCTCACCTCCACACTCCCCGTACTCCAGTCCGTACTGACCCGGCTCGTCGGAGGGGCCGCGCCCCTCACCCGGCACCTTGAGGTCGAGACGTACACCTGGCACGCGCTCCCCGCCGAACTGCGGCCGCGCACCCGCACCCAGCTCGCCGACGGCATCGCCGCCGAACTCACCCTCGCCCGCGACCTCCTCGTCGACCTCGGACTGAAGGAGCTCCCATGACCGCACCGGAATCCGGCACCCGCCCCACCCCGCTCCTCGTCCTCGATGTCGTCGGCCTCACCCCGCAGCTGCTGGAGCACATGCCGAACCTCCGGGCCATGGCCGGATCGAAGGCACCCCTCTCCACCGTCCTGCCCGCCGTCACCTGCGCCGCCCAGTCCACCTTCCTCACCGGCACCACCCCCGCCGAACACGGCATCGTCGCCAACGGCTGGTACTTCCGCGAGCTCGGCGACGTCCTCCTGTGGCGCCAGCACAACGGGCTCGTCGAGGGCGACAAGCTCTGGGACGCCGCCCGGCGCGCCCACCCCGGCTACACCGTCGCCAACATCTGCTGGTGGTACGCGATGGGCGCCGACACGGACTGGACCATCACCCCCCGCCCCGTGTACTACGCGGACGGCCGCAAGGAACCCGACTGCTACACCCGGCCCCCCGCGCTCCACGACGAGCTCACCGAGAAGCTCGGCACCTTCCCCCTCTTCCACTTCTGGGGCCCCGGCGCCGACCTCGTCTCCTCGCAGTGGATCATCGACGCCACCCGCCACATCCTCGCCACGCGCACCCCCGACCTGGCCCTCTGCTACCTCCCGCACCTCGACTACGACCTCCAGCGCTACGGCCCCGACGACCCCCGCTCCCACCGGGCCGCCTGTGACCTCGACCGGGCCGTGGCCCCCCTGCTCGACGACGCCCGGGCCCAGGGCCGCACCGTCGTGGCCCTGTCCGAGTACGGCATCACCCGTGTCGACCGGCCCGTCGACATCAACCGCGCCCTGCGCCGCGCCGGGCTGCTGGAGGTCCACACCCAGGACGGCATGGAGTACCTCGACCCGATGGCTTCCCGGGCCTTCGCCGTCGCCGACCACCAGCTCGCCCACGTCTACGTACGCAGGCCCGAGGACCTCGAAGCTGCCAGGGAAGCCCTCGCGGACCTGCCCGGCATCGCCGAACTCCTCGACGACGAGGGCAAGAAGGCGCACCACCTGGACCATCCCCGCTCCGGCGAGCTCGTCGCCGTCGCGGAGAAGGACGCCTGGTTCACGTACTACTACTGGCTCGACGACGCCCGCGCGCCCGACTTCGCGCAGCTCGTCGAGATCCACCGCAAACCGGGCTACGACCCGGTGGAGCTCTTCATGGACCCCCAGGACCCCTACGTCCGGGTCAAGGCCGCGTCGGCGGTCGCACGCAAGAAGCTCGGGATGCGCTACCGCATGGCGGTCGTCCCCCTGGACCCCTCACCTATTCGCGGCAGCCACGGCCGCCTTCCCACGAGCGACGACGAAGGTCCGCTCATCCTCTGCTCCACCCCCCACGCCTTCGGCGACCGCGTCCAGGCCACCGAAGTGAAGTCCTTGCTGCTCCAGCTTGCCGGACTGCACTGACAATCCGTTCCGCCCGCACCCCACAGGGAGATTCGTGAACATCAGCCGCACCCCCAAGGACCCCGAGCTCGCGCGCAGGCTGAGCCGCCGCAACGTCCTGGGCGTCGCCGCCGGAGCCACGGCCGCCACCCTCCTGGGCGGCGCCACCGCCCAGGCGACCGTTCCCCAGGCCGCGCCCGGCAAGGGCAAGGGGCGCCCCGTCCTGCCTCCGGGGCGTCTCGGCATCCAGCTCTACAGCCTCCGCGACAAGGTCTCCACCCTCGGCTTCGCGCCCGTCTTCGCCGAACTCGAGAAGTACGGCTACGACGAGATCGAGTTCGCCGGATACACCCAGGGCTCCGCCGGCGCGATCACCCTCGCCCAGCTCAAGAGGCTGGCCCGGGACCACGGACTGAACCCCATCGGCAGCCACGTCGGCTACTACGACGACAACAACCCCGGCGCCTACACCTTCGCCCAGAACCTCACCAAGGTCCTCGACGAGGCCGAGGCCCTCGGCCTGAAGCACATCGGCACCGCGTCCGGTCCCTTCCGCTACGGCTCCACCGTGGACGGCTGGAAGCGCGCCGCCGACGACTTCAACACCTACGGCGCCGCCGCCCGCAAGCGCGGCATGAAGTTCTACCAGCACAACCACGCGGAGGAGTTCTCCTTCGCCACCGACAAGCCCGGCGTGCGCCTCTACGACGTCCTCCTCGCCGAGACCGACCCCGACCTGGTCTACCTGGAGATGGACATCTACTGGGCGTTCTGCGCCCAGTTCCGCTTCGGCAAGCGGGTGGACGGCACGCCGGCGCCCTTCAACCCCATCGACTACGTACTGAAGCAGCCCGAGCGCTACCCCCTCTTCCACGTCAAGGACGGCACGCGCGACGACTCCGTACGCGACGGCTACACCATGACGGACGTCGGCGACGGGGACATCGACTACAAGAACTTCCTGAGCCGGGTCACCACCCGCACGCATCCCCAAGGTCTCGGCTCCGCTCGACCAGGGGAGACCCCACTCGGCCGGACCTACCACCACTGGCAGACCGAGCACGACAACCCGGTCGAGTCCTTCGCCTTCGCCCGCAAGTCCAGCGAGCACCTCCACTCGCTCCGCCAAGGCCGCTGCGGCGACTGACGCACGACGGCACACAACGCGTGGGGCCCGGTTCCAGGAACCGGGCCCCACGCGTGTGCCGCGGATGTGCGGTCAGTCGGTCTCCCGGACGACCGGGCCCGGACTCGGCTTCGCCAGCAGATTGCCTCTGCGGTCGCGGCCGGGTGCCGCGAGGAACAGGGAGAGGAATCCCGCGAAGAACGAGATGCTGCCCGCCAGGACGAAGGCGCCGTTGAGCCCCCAGGCGTCGACGACCAGGAAGCCCATTCCCGCACCGAGGCCGGACACGAGCTTGGAGCTGTAGACCATGCCGTAGTTGGTGGCGTTGTTGTTCTCACCGAAGTAGTCCGCGGTCATCGCGGCGAACATCGGGAAGATGGCGCCGCCGCCGAAGCCGGAGATCGCGGAGAAGAGCAGGAACAGCGGAAGGCTCTGCATGTCGGCCGACCAGATGATGCCGAACTGGGCGAGCCCCAGGATGACGCAGACGTAGATCAGGCACTTCTTGCGGCCGTAGAGGTCGGAGAGCCAGCCGATGACGCCACGCCCGGTGCCGTTGACGATGGCCTTGAGCGACATGGCGGTGGCCACGATCCCGGCCGCGAAGCCCGCGTCCTGGCCGATGTCGACCTGGAAGGCGATACCGAAGATGTTGACACCCGAGGTACAGGCCAGACAGACCCACATCAGCGCCACCCGGCCGGTCCGCCACGCCTCCCCCGGGGAGTACTGCTTGATGGCCGGCGGGTTCTTCTCCAGCGAGCGGCGGGCCCGCGGGTCCTCGGGCGGGTTGAGCGGGTCGATGTTCTGCGGCCACCAGTTCTTCGGCGGGTCCTTGAAGAAGAATCCGGCGCACGCCACCATCGTGGCCAGGAACAGACCCACCGACACCAGGACCCACCTGAAGTTGGTGATGTCCATGAAGCCGGTGAAGAGGAAGACGAACGGCACCGAACCGTAGGCGAAACCGCCGTTGACGAAGCCGGTCTTGCCGCCCCGGCGCTCCGGGTACCACTTGCCGACCATGTTGACGCAGGTGGCGTACACCATGCCCGCGCCCATCCCGGAGAACACACTGAAGCCGATGTACGCGAAGATCACGTGCGGCGCGTACGCCAGTGACAGGTAGCCGAGGAGCGTGCCCGTCGCGCCGAGCATCATCGCCCAGCGGGCCGGCAGCCTGCCGGTCTCCCGCAGCCTGCCCGCGGGCATCGCGACCGCCGCCTGGAAGAACACCCAGACGGTCATCATCCAGTAGATGTGACCGCTGTTCCAGTTGTGCGCGTGGTGCAGCGTGTCCTCCGCCGACGCGAACGCGTACTCGGCGGAGCTGATGCCCATCATGCCGACCCACGGCAGGATGACCATCCACTTGCGCTTGCGGCCCATGATGTCGATGTCGCTCTCGCCAACCCGGTAGGTCCGGCCGTTGGCGTCCGTCACCTCCCTGTAGGGGACGGAAGTCGAGATGCCTGTTGTTGTCATGTAGATCGAACCCCTTGCGTGGAAGAAGTCTGGCCAGCGCCCCCTGCCCGTTCTCACTTCGCGCCGGGGTCCGCGGCCGAGCGGTGGGCCGCAGACCCCGTGGTTCGAGCCGTCGTCATCAGGTCATCGGCCACCACCCAACAGCCCTGCCGCCCTGGCCCACCGGTACTTCGCGCCGAGCACCGCGACGGGCCGCTCCGTCGTGTACGGGTAGGCGACGACGCCCCGCTCGAACAGGTAGGCGCACGCCTCCTCGACCTCGGTGTCGCCGGCCAGCGACGCCACCACCGGCTTCTCGATCCCGCGCGCCCGGAACTCCTCCACCACCCGGGCCGTCAGCTCGGCGAAGACCATCGGGGGAGTGACGATCGTGTGCCAGTAGCCCAGCACCAGGGCGTGGATGCGCGGATCCTCCATGCCCAGCCGGATCGTCGCCTCGTACGTCGACGGCGGCTCCCCGCCCGTGATGTCGATCGGGTTCCCGGCGGCGCCGAACGGCGGGATGAACGCCTTGAACGCCGTGTCCAGATCCGGCGGGATCTCCATCAGCGAGAGCCCGTTGTCGACGATCGCGTCCGACAGGAGCACCCCCGAACCGCCCGCCCCCGTGATGATCACGACGTTGTCGCCCTTCGGCGCCGGCAGGACGGGCAACGCCCGCGCGTACTCCAGCATGTCGTTCAGACCGGGTGCCCGGATGACCCCCGCCTGACGGAGGATGTCGTCGTACACCGCGTCGTCACCGGCCAGCGCTCCCGTGTGGGAACCCGCCGCCCTGGCACCCGCGCTCGTCCGCCCGGCCTTGAGGACCACGACGGGCTTCTTCGGCACCGTCGCCCGCGCCGCCTCCACGAACGCGCGGCCGTCCTTGAGGTCCTCCAGATGCATCGCGATGCACGTGGTGCGGGGGTCCTCGCCGAACCAGGTCAGCAGATCGTCCTCGTCGATGTCCGACTTGTTGCCGAGCCCGACGATCGCCGAGACACCCGTCTTCGTCGACCGCGCGAAGCCGAGGATCGCCATCCCGATGCCACCGGACTGCGAGGTGAGCGCCACCGGTCCCTTGACGTCGTACGGGGTGCAGAACGTGGCGCAGAGGTCCTGCCACGTCGAGTAGTAGCCGTAGATGTTCGGCCCGAGCAGCCGTACGCCGTACTCCTCGCCCACCGCCACGATCTCGTCCTGGAGGGCCTGTTCACCCGTCTCGGCGAAACCGGAGGGGATGAGCACGGCGTTGGGGATGCCCTTGCGGCCCACCTCCTTCAGCGCCGATGCCACGAACTTGGCGGGGATCGCGAAGACCGCCACATCCACCTCACCGGGAACGTCGGTGACACTCTTGTACGCCTTGCGGCCGAGAATGTCATCGGCCTTGGGGTTCACCGGGTGGATCTCGCCCGCGAACCCGCCGTCGATGAGGTTCCGCATCACCGAATTGCCTATCTTGCCCTGCTCGTTGGAGGCACCGATGACGGCGACGGACCGCGGCTCCATCAGCCGGCGCATCGATCCGAGGATCTCCTCGCGGCTGTAGCGGCGGCGCACCTTCACCTCCTCGGTCGACAGCAGGATCCGGATGTCGGCGGCGATCGCCCCGTCCGGGGACGCGATCACCGGATTGAGGTCGACCTCCGCGATCTCCGGGAAGTCGGTGACCAGCCGGGAGACCCGCCGGATCTGCTCCGCCAGGGCCCACCGGTCCACGGCGGGCGCGCCGCGCACGCCCTTCAGGATCTCGGCCGCGCCGATCGAGTCCAGCATCGACTGCGCCTCTTCCGCGCTCACCGGGGCCAGCCGGAAGGTGATGTCCTTGAGCACCTCGACCAGCACCCCGCCGAGACCGAACGCCACCACCTTCCCGAACGTCGGATCGGTGACCGCCCCGACGATGACCTCCTGGCCGGGCGGCACGAGCTGCTGGACCTGCACCCCTTCGATCCGGGCGTCCGGCGCGTAGGCCTTGGCGTTCTTCACGATGGAGCAGAAGGCCGCGCGCACCTCCTGCGCACCCGACACCCCGACCACCACACCGCCCGCATCCGTCTTGTGCAGGATGTCGGGGGAGACGATCTTGAGCACCACGGACCCGCCGAGCCGGTCGGCCAGCGCCACCGCCTCGTCGACGTCCCGGGCCAGACCCTCACCCGGCACCGTGATCCCGTACGCGTCGGCGACGACCTTCCCCTCCGGGGCGGTGAGCGCGCCGCGCCCCTCGCCCCGGACGCGGTCGAGCAGCTCCCTGACGCGTTCCCGCTCCTGTGATTCGACTGTTCCGGCCATGCTCAGATGACTCCGTTCGTCTTCAGCAGCCGCAGTTCCTCGTCGCCCAGGCCCAGTTCGCCGACGTACACCTCCGCGTTGTGCTCACCCAGGAGCGGGGAGGTGACGATGTCGACGGGGGAGTCGGACAGCTTCAGCGGGCTGCCGACCGTAGTGAAGGCACCGCGCTCGGGGTGCTCGACACGGACCACCATCTCGTTGGCGACGAGCGACTCGTCCTCGACGATCTCCTTGGTGGAGAGGATCGGGCCGCACGGGATGTTGTGGGCGTTGAGCTGTTCCAGGACGTCCCACTTGGGGAGCGCCGACGACCACTCCTCGATCAGCTGGAACATCTTGCCGAGCTTGGGCAGCCGGGACTCCGGGGTCGCCCACTCGGGGTCGTCCGCGAGCTCGGGGCGGCCGATCAGCGCCGACAGGGGCTGCCAGCCGACCGGCTGCACGATGACGTACACGTAGTCGTTGGGCCCGCCCGGCGCGCACTTCACCGCCCACCCCGGCTGGCCGCCGCCGCTGGCGTTGCCACTGCGCGGCACCTCGTCGGCGCCGGCCGTGTCCTGCGCGTTCGGGTACTCGGCGAGCGGGCCGTGCTCCAGCCGCTGCTGGTCGCGCAGCTTGACCCGGCAGAGGTTGAGCACGGCGTGCTGCATCGCCACGTTGACCCGCTGTCCGCGGCCGGTGTTCTCGCGCTGGAACAGTGCGGCGAGGATGCCGGCCACCGCGTGGATCCCGGTGCCGGAGTCGCCGATCTGGGCCCCGGTGGCCAGCGGAGGCCCGTCCGCGAACCCGGTGGTGGCCATCGATCCGCCCATGGCCTGCGCGACGACCTCGTACGCCTTGAAGTTGGTGTACGGGCCCTCACCGAAGCCCTTGATGGAGGCGTAGACGATACGGGGATTGATCTCCTGGATCCGCTCCCAGGTGAACCCCATGCGGTCCACGGCGCCGGGGCCGAAGTTCTCCACCATGACGTCGCTGCGGCGGATGAGTTCGGTGAGGATCTCCTTCCCGCGCTCGCTCTTGGTGTTGAGGGTGATGCTCCGCTTGTTGCAGTTGAGCATCGTGAAGTAGAGGGAGTCGACGTCGGGCAGATCGCGCAACTGCTTGCGGGTGATGTCCCCGCTCGGCGCCTCCAGCTTGACCACGTCCGCGCCGAGCCAGCCGAGCAGCTGGGTGGCGGAGGGGCCGGACTGTACATGTGTCATGTCGAGGACGCGCACGCCCTCAAGAGCTTTGGTCATGCCAACGGCTCCTCTGCTACTTGTACATGGTCTGGTTCATCGTTCCGGGGGCGTACGCGTCCGGGTCGACCCAGACGTTGATGAGCGAGGGCAGCCCCGACTCACGGGCCCGGCGCAGGGCGGGTGCGATGTCCGCGGGGTCGCGGACCTCCTCGCCGTAACCGCCCAGCATCTGGGCGAACTTGTCGTAGTGGACGTCGCCGAGGGTGTTGCCGACCCGCTCCCGCTCGTCCCCGTACTTCGCCTTCTGGCCGTAACGGATCTGGTTCATCGAGGAGTTGTTGCCGACGATCCCGACGAACGGGAGGTTGTAGCGGACCAGCGTCTCGAAGTCCCACCCGGTGAGGGAGAACGCGCCGTCGCCGAAGAGGGCCACGACCTCCTTGTCCGGCCTGGCCTGCTTGGCGGCCAGGACGAACGGCACCCCGACGCCGAGCGTGCCGAGCGGGCCCGGGTCCATCCAGTGGCCGGGGGTGCGGGGCTGGACGACCTGGCCGGAGAAGGTGACGATGTCGCCGCCGTCGCCTATGTAGACGGAGTCCTCGGTCAGGAAGTCGTTGATCTCGCTCACCAGCCGGTACGGGTGGATGGGCGAGGCGTCCGACTTCAGCTGGGGCAGCCGCTTCTCGATCGCCGTCTGCTCGGCGGCCCGCAGCTCGTCCAGCCAGGCCTTGCGCAGGGCCGATCCGCCGTTGAGACGTCCGCTCGCGGCCTCGGTCACCGCCTTCAGCACGACCGACGCGTCACCCACGATCCCGAGGTCGATGTCGCGGTTCTTGCCGACGGTGCGGTAGTCGAGGTCGATCTGGACGACGGTGGCGTCCGGAGAGAGCCGCTTCCCGTACCCCATCCGGAAGTCGAAGGGGGTGCCGACGATCACGATCAGATCGGCGTTGGAGAACGCGTAGCGCCGCGAGAGCTGGAAGTGGTGCGGATCGCCCGGCGGGAGGGTGCCGCGGCCGGCGCCGTTCATGTACGCGGGGATGTTGAGGGTCCGCACGAGCTCGGTGGCCGCGTCCGTGGCCCGCGTCGTCCATACCTGGCTGCCCAGCAGGATCGCGGGCTTCTCGGCATGGACCAGCAGATCCGCGAGCTTCTCGATGTCGGCCGGATCGCCGGCCGCCCGGGTGGACGCGCGGTACTGGCCGGCCTCGGGGACCCGCGCCCTGGCCGCGGGCACCTTCGCGTCGAGCACATCGCGCGGGATCTCCAGGAACGACGGCCCGGGTGCCCCGTGGTAGCACTCCCGGAACGCCATCGACACCATGTCCGCCGCCCGCGCGGTGTCCGGCACCGTGGCCGCGAACTTGGTGATGGGCGTCATCATGTCGACGTGCGGGAGGTCCTGGAGCGAGCCCATCTTGTGCTGGGTGTGCGCTCCCTGACCGCCTATCAGGAGCATCGGCGACTCGGCCCGGTAGGCGTTGGCGACACCCGTGACGGCATCGGTCGTCCCCGGCCCCGCGGTGACGACCGCGCACCCCGGCTTCCCGGTGATCCGGGCGTACCCGTCGGCGGCGTGGGCGGCGACCTGCTCGTGGCGTACGTCGACGACTTCGATGCCCTCGTCGACGCAGCCGTCGTAGATGTCGATGATATGGCCGCCACAGAGGGTGTAGATGCGTTCCACCCCCTCCGCCTTGAGTGCCTTGGCGACCAAGTGCCCACCGGAGATGAGGTTCTGGTTGTCCTGGCTGTCCTCGGGCATGGCGATGTCCTGTCCCTTCGTAGGGGAGTGCGGGAGCCGCTCCGCCGCTCTCGCGGTACATTGCATACAGTCGACGAATACTGTATGAAGCTTGTTATCCCGCATCCGGTGGGTGGTGTCCAGGGGGCGTGCGGCACTTTCACAATCGGCACGATCGGGAGTGGCTATGGATCTGTACGAGCACCAGGCACGGCAACTCTTCGCGGATCACGGCATCGCCGTACCGGACGCCGAGGTCGTGGACCACCCGTCCGCGGTCCACGCGGCGGCCGAACGGCTCGGCGGCCGCGTCGTCGTAAAAGCGCAGGTCAAGGTGGGCGGCCGGGGTAAGGCGGGCGGGGTGAAACTCGCTGTCGACCCGGGCGCCGCGGTCGTCACCGCCCGCCAGATCCTCGGGATGGACATCAAGGGCCATACGGTCCGCTCGGTGATGCTCGCCCGACCCGTCGACATCCAGGACGAGTTCTACGTCAGCTACGTCCTGGACCGGGCCGCCGGAACCTTCCTCGCCATCGCCTCCGCCGAGGGCGGCATGGACATCGAGGAGGTCGCCGCCACCCGCCCGGAAGCGGTGGCCCGTATCCCCGTCGACCCCGTCGAGGGCGTCACGGCGGCCAAGGCGGCGGAGATCGCCGAGGCGGCCTCGCTCCCGCCCGGGACCGTCCCCGTACTCCGGGCGCTGTGGCAGGTCCTCACCCAGGAGGACGCCCTGCTCGTCGAGGTCAACCCGCTCGTCCGCACCGAGGACGACCGTATCCTCGCTCTCGACGGCAAGGTGACCCTGGACGACAACGCGGCCTTCCGGCAGTCCCGTTGGGGCGCGGACGCGGCCGACCCGCACGGGGACCCGCTGGAGGCGGCGGCCGCCGCGAAGGGGCTCAACTACGTCAAGCTCGACGGCGAGGTCGGCATCATCGGCAACGGCGCGGGCCTCGTCATGTCCACCCTCGACGTGGTCGCCGGCTGCGGAGCCCGGCCCGCCGACTTCCTCGACATCGGGGGCGGCGCCTCGGCCACGGTGATGGCCGACGGCCTCACGGTCATCCTCTCCGACCCCTCGGTGAAGTCCGTGTTCGTCAACGTCTTCGGAGGGATCACCGCGTGCGACGCGGTGGCCGACGGCATCGTCCAGGCCCTGGACTCCGTCCATCTGACCAAACCCCTGGTCGTACGCCTCGACGGCAACAGCGCCGCACGCGGCCGGGCGATCCTCGACGAGCGTGCGCACCCGATGGTCCAGCAGGTCACCACGATGGACGGCGCGGCGGACCGAGCAGCCCGACTGGCCCTGGGAGGTCACTGATCATGGCAATCCTCATCGGCAAGGAGAGCAAGGTACTCGTCCAGGGCATGACCGGCGCCGAGGGCATGAAACACACCCGGCGGATGCTCGCGGCGGGCACCCAGATCGTCGGCGGCGTCAACCCCCGCAAGGCGGGCCGCACGGTGGACCTCGACGACCGCGCGGTCCCTGTCTTCGGCTCCGTACGCGACGGCATGGAGGCGACCGGCGCGGACGTCACGGTCGTGTTCGTCCCGCCGCCGTTCGCCAAGGCGGCCGTCGTCGAGGCGGCGGACGCGGGGATCGGCCTGGCCGTGGTCATCACCGAAGGCATCCCCGTCCACGACGCGGTCTCCTTCCACGCCCACGCCAAGGACCGCGGCACCCGCATCCTCGGACCCAACTGCCCCGGTGTGATCAGCCCCGGCCAGTCCAACGCGGGCATCATCCCCGCCGACATCGCGACGAAGCCCGGCCGTATCGGCCTGGTCTCGAAGTCGGGCACCCTCACCTACCAGCTGATGCACGAGCTCCGGGACACCGGTTTCTCCACGGCCGTGGGAATCGGCGGCGACCCGGTCATCGGCACGACACACATCGACTGCCTGACGGCCTTCGAGAACGACCCGGACACCGAACTGATCGTCCTGATAGGCGAGATCGGCGGCGACGCGGAGGAACGCGCCGCGGCACACATCGCCCAGCACATCACCAAGCCGGTGGTCGGCTACATCGCGGGCTTCACGGCTCCCGAGGGCAAGACGATGGGCCACGCGGGAGCCATCGTCTCGGGCTCCTCCGGCACGGCAGCGGCGAAGCAGAAGGCACTGGAGGCAGCGGGAGTGGCAGTGGGCGCCACCCCGACGGAAACGGCCCGCCTGGCGGAGGAGAGGCTGCGCGGCTGAGAACCGGCCCGTGCGGCGGTGCGGGCCTCGTGTCTGGACCAGAGCCCGCACCGATTTGGCTTGTCGGGCGGTGCGGGGCTGGCGCCGGGAGCAAAGCCGCATTGATTTAGCCTGTCCGGCGATTGAGGACCGGGGTCCGGGGCGGAGCCCTGGTACGGGAAGGGGCGGGCAGGGGATCAGGCCCGCCGCAGGCGCCCCGCCCGCGCCGCCCGCCCCGCGCCGCCCGCCCCGCGCCACCCGCACTCCCCGTCGCCCCGCGCCACCCGCACCCCGGCACCTGCTGCGCACCACAGAGTCACCCGCACCGCACATCCGCCCCAGTCACCCCGCACCCTCAGAGCGGAGACCTCATGACCAAGGCACCCACACCCGCACCTCCCACCCCCACCCCCCTCATCCTCAAGCCGGGAACCGCCTGGCAGGACGCCTGGAACCGCTGCCTGGCCGCAGCCCCCGAGGCATTCCAGGACACCCGCGTCCACAACCTCTGGGCCGCCGCCTGGCACCCCGACGGCCGCACCCTCCCCGCCACCAGCCCCGTGGACGGCACCCCCATCACGGGCCCGCCCCGGCTCGACGCCCCGGCTGCCCGGCAAGCCGTACGCGCGTCCCTCGACGCGCACCGCGCCTGGCGCCACATCCCGCTGCCCGAGCGCCGCGCCCGTGTGTCGGCCACCCTCGACGCCCTCACCGAGCACCGCGAACTCCTCGCCCTGCTCCTGGTCTGGGAGATCGGCAAGCCCTGGCGCCTCGCCCAGGCGGACGTGGACCGGGCGATCGACGGCGTCCGCTGGTACGTCGACCACAGCGACCGCCTCCTGGCCGGCCGCACCCCCCTCGCCGGCCCCGTCTCCAACATCGCCAGCTGGAACTACCCCATGTCCGTGCTGGTGCACGCGATGCTCGTGCAGGCCCTGGCCGGCAACGCCGTGATCGCCAAGACGCCCACCGACGGCGGTGTCGCCTGCCTCACCCTGGCCTGTGCGCTCGCCGCCCGCGAGGGCATCCCACTGACCCTCCTCAGCGGCAGCGGCAGCGAACTCTCCGAGCCCCTGGTCCGGTCGCCGGAGATCGGATGCGTCTCGTTCGTCGGTGGGCGGGACACCGGCGCCCGCATCGCCACGGCCGTCGCCGACCTCGGGAAGCGGCACATCCTGGAGCAGGAGGGCCTCAACACCTGGGGCGTCTGGAATCACACGGACTGGGCGTCCTTCACCGCGGTCGTCCCGAAGCTCTTCGACTACGGCAAGCAACGCTGCACCGCCTACCCCCGGTTCGTCGTCCAGCGGACCCTCTTCGCGGACTTCCTGGCGGCCTATCTCCCCGCCGTACGCTCCCTCCGCACCGGGCACCCCCTCGCCGTGGAGCATCCCTCCGACCCGCTCCCCGTCCTGGACTTCGGACCGCTGATCAACGCCACCAAGGCCAAGGAACTGCACGACCAGGTCACCGAGGCCATCGACCGGGGAGCGGTCCCGCTCCACCAGGGTTCGGCGGCCGACGCCCGCTTCCTCCCCGGCCAGGACACCAGCGCCTACCTCCAGCCGGTCACCCTCCTGAACCCGCCGCCCTCCTCACCGCTCCACCACGCGGAACCCTTCGGCCCGGTCGACACGATCGTCCTGGTCGACACGGAGGCCGAACTCCTCGCCGCCATGAACGCGTCCAACGGGGCGCTGGTGGCGACCCTGTCCACCGACGACCCGGCGACGTACGAGCGACTCGCGCCGCAGATCCGGGCCTTCAAGACCGGTCACGGCAAGCCCCGCTCGCGGGGCGACCGCGAGGAGCTCTTCGGGGGCTTCGGGGGGTCCTGGCGCGGCGCGTTCGTGGGCGGCGAACTGCTCGTACGGGCCGTGACCGACGGACCGGGGGCGGAGAGGCTGCCGGGCAATTTCCCGGACTACCACCTCATGCCGTAGCCGCACCCGTCAGACGATCCCCTGACGGTCCGGACGCAGCGCGAATGCTCGTCCGGCCGCCTCGGGCACCGTGCGCTCCACCGCCTCGACCAGGAGCGCACGGTGCCTGAGCAGCGGTTTCCTGCGTTCCCCCGTGGCCAGCACCAACAGATCGTCGAGCCCCGCCAGCAGCCGCCGGGTGACCTGTGGGCTCACGGTCGCGCACCACCGGATCTCCTCGAACGCGAGATCCACGAGATCCGTCCACCCGGGCACCTCCTGGACCAGCCGCACCTCGCCCCGCCGGTCCCGGTGGTGCAGAGGCCCCAGCGGCAGATGTACGGCGACCGAGAGGAACTGAACGATCCGGTCCAGGCACTGCACCGCGGTGGTCGGATCGTTCACCGAGGACGACAGGGCACGCAGCGCGATGTCCGACAGCTGCCGCAGCCCGAAGGCCGGATCGTGGTGCAGCGCCCGCTCGACCCCGACCAGCAGCGGCCGGCCGAGCGCGCGCGACGGCGGGGCGGCGCCCCCGTACACCGCCAGTACCGGGGTGCCGGGCACCACGAAGTCCCCGACGCGAGGCACCAGGCGCAGCACGACCCCGTGCCGCTCCGCGGCCCGCACCAGCCGGGGCACCCCCACGCCCCGCAGCACCCCTGCCCGCTCCCCGTACAGGACCCGCGCGGTCTCCGGGCCCCGCGTCGGCACCTCCGCCGGGCCTCCCGGCTGCCGCTCCAGGGCACGGAGCGACTCGCGGGCGATGTGGTCGAGGACGGGGCCGACCTGCATCAGCCGCAGGGTGGACGAGACATAGGCGACGAACAGCAGCAGGCTCAGGCCGACCAGCCCCAGGGTCAGCAGGCTCTGGAGCAGCGGCACCGACGTCACCCGCCGGGGGTCCGGGGCGGTACCTCCCTCGTACGAGGTCAGCACGAGCAGCGAGAACGCGAAGGTCGCCAGGAACACCGTGAGCGTGAGCTTGCTGATCCTGCTCCGCACGAAGATCCGGACCACGCGCGGGGTGAGCTGCCCGCTCGCCATCTGGACGGCCACCAGCGAGATGCTGAACACGACACCGATGAAGGTCATCATCGCGGCGCTGACCGTGGTGACGATCGTCCGCGCGTCCCCGGCGAAGGCGAGGAGATCCTCGATCTCGCGGTACGAGCCCTCCTCCCGCAGATACGTGACGATCCTGGCGTCCAGCTCGGAGAGGCCCCACCAGAGAACGAAGGCGCACACGAGCCCCACGGTCGGCGCGAACCAGAAGGTGTCACGCAGCCGCTCCCGGACCCCGGACAGCCAGGACGGCGACGCGTGGGGCATCGGCGGCATCGGTGAGGACGGCGTGCCGGGCGGCCGGCCGGCACGCCCACTCTTCCCACTCATGCCCGCGAAGGTAGCCCGGAACCACTCCACGTACACGGCACGCCACGGAACGTACGCGATCCGGCCTCGCGCGCACCCGCACCGCACTGACCACGGAAAACGCAGGTGAGAGGCACCCCAAACCCCTGGTATTGTTTTCTTTGTCGCCACGGGGAACACCCCGGAACGACAGACACCTTGTCCGGGTGGCGGAATGGCAGACGCGCTAGCTTGAGGTGCTAGTGCCCTTTATCGGGCGTGGGGGTTCAAGTCCCCCCTCGGACACCACGGTCAGTCGACCGAACGAAGCCGGTCAGAGCGACATCTCGTCGCTCTGACCGGCTTCGTCGTTGACGTGTCCGTCTCTCTGCGGGGCCACCTTCACGGGCGGGCCCGATGGCATCGACCGGGCGTGCGCCCGACGACGTGCTCAGGCCGTCGGCGGAACGGGACTCCGGCCGCTGATCACTGTTCTCCCGTGGCCGTCTTGCGGATGGCGTTCAGGGCCGCTGCCAGGTGCCGGAGGTCGTACCCGGCGGTCATCGGAGGGCTCGACCAGTGGACATCGGGCCCCCACACGGACAGGTACGTCTTGTCGATGGTGCCGAACTCGACCCCGGGCACATCGAACTGCCGGTACCTGAAGGTGCACTGATGAAAATCCGCGTACGAGAGCTGGAACGAGACGCCACCGTCCGACACCCGGATCCCCTCGTTGGTGAACACCAGGCTCTTCGATTCGAACACCGACCGTTTCCACTGCCAGACGCCGATCAGTTCCTCCCTGCTGGACAGAAGGTGCGTCTGCCGCGCCTTGGTCACCGGCCGTGACTCGGCGTAGCCGGGCCGCACCAGGTGGAAGCCTTTGACCCGTGGCATCTGCTCGAGCTCCGCCCGGACGAGCACCGGCATGCGCGGGGGCAGAGTGGGCGCGGTCGCCGGAGGCTGCGGGGCAGGCGCCCGTTCCGCTGCCGGCGGATCCGGGGTGCCGGCCGAAGGCGGTATGTAGGCGGCGTTCCTGGCGAAGCAGACCACATTGGTGGATCCGCGTGCGCCCAGGTCCGGGAGCTGGTCGGGAAGGCGTCGCATGATCTCCCGGTGCAGGGTCTCCACGTTCAGGAGTGCGGAGCCGTCCTTGATCCCCGACTCCAGGATGCTGAGCAACTCTCCCGTGTACGCCGTGTACGGGGCGCCCACGGGCGCCTTGGACACCTTGTTGGCCGCGGACGAGGTGAGCACGGCGCGGCCCTTGATCTCCGTGAACTCACCGTTCACGACCTGTGCGAGGCTCTCGCCGTCCGACATGTAACCGGTGGTCCCCAGGCCGCTGTAGCAGCTGTCGATGATCACGATGATGTGGCGCGCCTTGTTCCTCGCGCTGTTCAGCTTCTCGGCCACCCATTTGTAGCGGAGGGCCGTTTCCACGTATCCCTGCATCTGGCCCGGCAGCCCGAGATACAGCTCCCGTGTCCCGTCCTCGGGGGTGCCGTGCCCCGCGTAGTAGACGAGGAGGGTGTCGGTGGCTTTCTCGGCGGCCTCCTTGACCGCCCAGGTGAAGCGGCTGCCGACCCTCTCCGGTTCGACGATCTCGATCCGGTCGAGAGGAAGCCCCCAGACGGCGGGGTCCGCCAGGGTGTCACGCAGCGCCGCAACGTTGTTCGCCACGGCGGGCAGGTCGTCGAGGTGTTCGTACTTCGCCACCCCCGCGAGAACCGCGTACGACGCCGCGGGATCGGAGAGTCTCAGAGCGTCGGCCATCTACTGCACCGGTCCGGTTCCACCGACGGTGTCCGCACCCAGCTGGCCGGGGGAGCGCTGCTCCTCGTCGTCCAGGACGACCGGCGGCGCTCCGGAGCCGGAGACCACCGTGACCTGGGCGGTCCCTCGCGGACGGGTCGAGCGCCACTGGGTGATGCTCGAGAACACCCCAGCCGCCGCACCGACCGTGCCTGTCACGGCCGACACCAGTGCGACGATCTGATCCAGATCCAGGCCCATCGCTCCGGGCTCGGGCTCCTCCTGCCCGAAGCTGAACTCGACCCACTGTGCCAGGTCCGGATCGTTGCTCAACCAGCGGTACAGCGAGGCGAGTTCGTCCGCGTCCCGCTCGTCGGTCATCGAAATGCACAATTTCATGCCCAACCCCCAGTTCTCGGCCGCAAGCACCGGACAGCTACCCAAGTCGCCGGTAGGTAAATCACTCTGCGTGATACGTGAACGGGCCACGGATCGGCGGAACCCGCCTCGGCGCGGAGTGTCCTGCCCGCGTGGAAGCACACGCGCCGGTCCGGGCGTCCGGCCCGCAGCGGGCCCCGCCGAGCCGGATGCCGCCCGGCAGGATCGGCCCGCCCGGCCGCCGTGCGGCAGGCCCTCAGATCACGATCCGGTCTCGTCCGATGCCCGGACACTTGTTTTCGGCCATGTAATCGATTCCAATCATCCGTGTAATCGATTCCACGGCTCGTTCCGCTGGTTTCGAGACCCCCGGAAACCACAAGGAGGTGGCCCGGAAATGGCGAGCATCAAGGATGTCGCGGCGCGGGCAGGAGTCTCTGTCGCCACGGTCTCCCGCGTTCTCAACAGTCATCCGTCCGTCAGTCCCGACGCACGCGCCCGCGTCCTCGCCGCCGTCGAAGCCCTCGGCTACCGGCCCAACGCCGTGGCCCGCTCGCTGCGCACCGACCAGACGCGCACGCTCGGCCTGGTCATCAGCGACGTACTCAATCCGTACTTCACCGCGCTGGCCCGCTCCGTGGAGGAGGAGGCCCGCGCGCTCGGCTACAGCGTGATCATCGGCAACGCCGACGAGCGGACCGAGCAGCAGGACGACCATGTCCGCACGCTCCTGGACCGCAGGATCGACGGGCTCCTGGTCTCGCCCGCCGACGGTGAGTCCCCGCTGCTGCTCGACGTCGCCCGCACCGGCACCCCGATGGTCTTCGTGGACCGCTGGATGCCCGGGGTGGACGTCCCCGTCGTCCGCGCGGACGGCCACCGGGCGATCCAGGACCTCGTCGCCCACCTGTACGCGCTCGGCCACCGCAGGCTCGCCATTATCGCGGGACCGGCGGCCACCACCACGGGCGACGAGCGTGTCGAGGCGTTCCGTGAAGCGATGCGTACGCACGGACTCGCGCTGCCCGACGCCTACATCGGCCAGGGCGACTTCCAAGCCGACAGCGGCCGACGCGCCACCGAGAGCTTCCTCTCGCTCCCCGAACCGCCCGAGATCGTGTTCGCCGCCGACAACCTCATGGCGCTCGGCGCCCTGGACGCCATCCGCGCACGCGGGCTGCGCGTCCCCGAGGACATCGGCATCGCGGCCTTCGACGACATCCCGTGGTTCGTCCACACCGGCCCGCCGATCACCGCGATCGCCCAGCCGACGGGCGAGCTCGGCCGCGCCGCCGTGCGTGCCCTGGTCGACATCGTCGAGGGCCGGCCTCCGCAGTCCGTCACCCTGCCCGCACGCCTCGTCGTACGCAGCTCCTGCGGCGAGCGCACCTTTGGACCCGGGAGCAACGAGTGAGTGAATCAGCCGAGTTGCTGCGCATCGAAGGCGTACGCAAGACATTCCCCGGCGTGGTCGCTTTGGACAGCGTCGACTTCGACCTGCGCAGCGGTGAAGTGCACGTCCTGCTCGGTGAGAACGGAGCGGGGAAGAGCACCCTCATCAAGATGCTCTCCGGCGCCTACCGCCCCGACAGCGGCCGGATCTTCGCCGGCGGCCAGGAGGTGCGCATCCATGGGGCGCAGGACGCCGAGAAGCTCGGGATCGCCACGATCTACCAGGAGTTCAACCTCGTACCCGATCTGACGGTCGCCGAGAACATCTTCCTCGGCCGGCAGCCCCGCCGCTTCGGCATGATCGACCGCAGGCGCATGGAAGCCGACGCCGAGGTGCTGCTGCGCCGCGTCGGCCTGCACGTCTCGCCCCGGGCGAAGATCCGCGAACTGGGCATCGCCCGCCTTCAGATGGTCGAGATCGCCAAGGCGCTCAGCCTGGACGCCCGCGTCCTGATCATGGACGAGCCGACCGCGGTCCTCACCTCCGAGGAGGTCGACAAGCTCTTCGGGATCGTCCGGCAGCTGCGCGCCGACGGCGTCGGCGTCGTCTTCATCACCCACCATCTCGACGAGATCGCCGCCCTCGGCGACCGCGTCACCGTCCTGCGCGACGGCCGCAGCATCGACCAGGTGCCCGCCTCGACCCCCGAGGCCGAGCTCGTCCAGCTCATGGTGGGACGCAGCATCGACCAGCAGTACCCGCGCGAACGCCCGGAAACCGGACAGCCGTTGCTCTCCGTGCGCGGGCTCACCCGCGACGGGGTGTTCCACGACATCAGCTTCGACGTGAAGGCCGGTGAGGTCGTCGGCCTCGCCGGACTCGTCGGGGCGGGGCGCACCGAGGTCGCCCGCGCCGTCTTCGGCGCCGACCCCTACGACTCCGGCACCGTCGACGTACGCGGCGAGCGCCTCGGCAAGCACGACGTGACCGCCGCCATGGGCGCCGGGATCGGGCTCGTCCCCGAGGACCGCAAGGGCCAGGGCCTGGTGCTCGACGCCTCCGTGCAGGAGAACCTGGGCCTGGTCACCCTCCGCTCGGCGACCCGCTCAGGGCTCGTCGACGTCAAGGGCCAGCGCACCGCGGCCGCCCGCATCGCCGAGCAGCTCGGCGTGCGGATGTCGGGCCTCGGCCAGCACGTCCGCACCCTGTCCGGCGGCAACCAGCAGAAGGTCGTCATCGGCAAGTGGCTCCTGGCCGACACCCGGGTCCTGATCCTCGACGAGCCGACGCGCGGGATCGACGTCGGCGCCAAGGTCGAGATCTACCAGCTCATCAACGAGCTGACGGCCTCGGGGCACGCCGTCCTGATGATCTCCAGCGACCTGCCCGAGGTCCTCGGGATGAGCGACCGGGTCCTGGTCATGGCCCAGGGGCGGATCGCGGGTGAGCTCCCCGCCCAGGAAGCGACCCAGGACGCCGTGATGGCACTCGCCGTCAGCGCCGCCCCCGCAACAGCCCCGTCCACCGACGGCGGCCAGCACACCGAGAACGACGAGGAGAGCCCCCGTGGCCACTGACACGCATCCGAGCAAGGCGGGCGCGGGCAGCGCCGGACACACCCTCCGCCGCCTCCTGCTCGACAACGGCGCGCTGAGCGCCCTGGTCGTCCTCCTGGTGGCGATGTCGCTGCTCTCCGGCGACTTCCTCACCACCCAGAACCTGCTGAACGTCGGTGTCCAGGCCGCCGTGACCGCGATCCTCGCGTTCGGCGTCACCTTCGTCATCGTCTCCGCCGGCATCGACCTCTCCGTCGGGTCGGTCGCCGCCCTCTCCGCGACCGTCCTCGCATGGTCGGCGACCTCCGAGGGCGTCCCGGTCTGGCTCGCGGTCATCCTGGCCGTCGCCACCGGCATCGCCTGCGGATTCGTGAGCGGCGCCCTCGTCGCGTACGGAAAGCTGCCCTCGTTCATCGCGACGCTGGCCATGCTCTCGGTCGCCCGCGGTCTGTCCCTCGTCATCTCCCAGGGCCGGCCGATCCCGTTCCCCGAGTCCGTCTCCGTTCTGGGTGACACGCTCGGCGGCTGGCTGCCCGTCCCGGTCCTCGTGATGATCGCGATGGGCCTGATAGCGGCCCTCATCCTGGCCCGCACCTACATCGGCCGCTCCATGTACGCCATCGGCGGCAACGAGGAAGCGGCCAGGCTCTCCGGCCTGCGGGTCAAGAAGCAGAAGCTGGCCATCTACGCCCTGTCGGGCCTCTTCGCCGCCGTCGCGGGCATCGTCCTCGCCTCCCGTCTGGTCTCCGCGCAGCCGCAGGCCGCACAGGGGTACGAACTCGACGCGATCGCCGCGGTCGTCATCGGCGGGGCGAGCCTCGCCGGCGGCGTCGGCAAGGCGTCCGGCACCCTGATCGGCGCACTGATCCTCGCCGTGCTGCGCAACGGCCTCAACCTCCTGTCCGTGTCCGCCTTCTGGCAGCAGGTCGTCATCGGCGTCGTCATCGCCCTCGCGGTGCTGCTCGACACACTCCGCCGCAAGGCCGGTTCCGGTGCCGCGAGCGCGGGCGGTTCGTCCGCCGCACCCGGCGGACCGGGCAAGGGCCGCAAGGGAGTGACGCAGATCGGCATCGCGGTGGTCTGCGTGGCCGCCGTCATCGCGGCGGTGACCTTCTTCAAGTCCGGTTCCACCGGCACCACCACCAAGGTGGGCATGTCGCTCTCCACTCTCAACAACCCCTTCTTCGTGCAGATGAAGGAGGGCGCGCAGGCCGAGGCCAAGGCGGCCGGAGTCGACCTGACCGTCACCGACGCTCAGAACGACGCCTCGCAGCAGGCCAACCAGCTGGAGAACTTCACCAGTTCCGGAGTGGACTCCGTCATCGTCAACCCGGTGGACTCCGACGCGGTCGGCCCCGGTGTCCGGGGCGCCAACAAGGCCGACATCCCGGTGGTCGCCGCCGACCGGGGCGTCAACAAGGCCGAGACCGCGACGCTCGTCGCCTCCGACAACGTGGCGGGCGGCAAGCTCGCCGCGAAGACGCTCGCCGACCGGCTCGGCGGCAAGGGCAGCATCGTCGTCCTCCAGGGCACGGCGGGCACATCCGCCAGCCGTGAGCGCGGCGCGGGCTTCGCGGCAGGCATCAAGGCCTACCCGGGCATCAAGATCGTCGCCACCCAGCCTGCCGACTTCGACCGCACCAAGGGTCTGGACGTGATGACCAACGTGCTCCAGTCGCACCCCGGGATCACCGGCGTCTTCGCCGAGAACGACGAGATGGCCCTCGGCGCGGTGAAGGCCCTGGGCAGCAAGGCCGGAAAGTCCGTCGCGGTCGTCGGCTTCGACGGAACCCCGGACGGTCTGACGGCCGTCGAGGCGGGCACCCTGTACGCGTCCGTGGCCCAGCAGCCCAAGGAACTGGGGAGGATCGCCGTACAGAACGCGGTCAGCGCCGCCGAAGGCAAGAAGGTCGACAGCATGGTGAAGGTGCCGGTCAAGGTCGTCACCCGGCAGAACGTCGCCGACTTCTCCTGATCACGGAAGGCACGATCCAGATGTACGCGAATGAGGACTCCGCGCCCTCCCGGTACGACCTCCTGGTCGTCGGCTCGGCCAACGCCGACCTGGTCATCGGCGTCGACCGGCGCCCCGGGCCGGGGGAGACGGTGCTCGGCACCGACCTCGTCGTCCACCCCGGCGGCAAGGGCGCCAACCAGGCCGTCGCCGCCGCCCGCCTCGGCGCCCGTACGGCGCTGCTGGCACGGGTCGGCGACGACGCCCACGGCCTCCTGCTGCGCGCCTCGCAGCAGGAGGCGGGTGTCGACACCGGCGGAGTCCTCGTCGGCGGGGCGCCCACAGGCGTCGCGCTCATCACCGTCGACCCGTCGGGGGACAACAGCATCGTCGTCTCCCCGGGCGCCAACGCCCGGCTGACCCCCGGGGACATCAAGGCGGCGGGCCCCCTGTTCGCGGCGGCCCGCGTCGTCTCCGTACAACTGGAGATCCCGCTGGACACCGTCGCCGAGACGGCCCGCTCCCTGGGCCAGGACACGCGTCTGGTCCTCAACCCGTCCCCGCCCGCCCCGCTCCCCGACGAAGTGCTGGCCGCCTGCGACCCGCTGGTCGTCAACGAGCACGAGGCGCGCTTCATCCTGGGGGAGGGCGCGGGAGCCACTCCGGAGGAGTGGGCCCGGGGGCTCACCGCGCTCGGACCCCGCTCGGTGGTGATCACGCTGGGCGCGGACGGGGCGCTGGTCTCCGACACCCGCGCGGGCGAACCCGTGCGCGTACCGAGCCCGCGGGTCGACGCCGTGGACACGACCGGTGCGGGTGACGCGTTCACCGCTGCCCTCGCCTGGCGGCTCGGCCTCGGGGAGGAACTCGCCGAAGCAGCCGCCTTCGCCGTGCGCGTCGGCGCGGCGGCCGCCACCAAGGAGGGCGCGCAGGCGTCCTTCCCCACCGCGGAAGAGGTCGCGGCACTGTGAAGAAGTCAGGCATCCTCAATCGTCATCTCGCGGGAGCGCTTGCCGAGTTGGGGCACGGCGACGGTGTCCTGGTCTGCGACGCCGGCATGCCCGTCCCCTCGGGCCCCCGCGTCGTCGACCTGGCCTTCCGTGCGGGAGTCCCGTCCTTCGCCGAGGTCCTGGACGGGCTGCTGGACGAGCTGGTCGTCGAGGGGGCCACGGCGGCCGAGGAGGTGCGACGGACCAATCCGGAGGCCGCCGGCCTCCTGGCCTCCCGCCTGCCGGACCTGACACATGTGCCCCACGAGCAGCTCAAGGCGCTCTCCGCCTCAGCCCGCCTGGTGGTGCGGACGGGGGAGGCACGGCCCCACGCGAACGTGCTGCTCAGATGCGGGGTGTTCTTCTGACCGGTCGTCGGGTGCGGGCGTCGTAGTGCGCCCGCTCCCGGCCCGGGTCGCGCGCCCTCCCGGGCCTCACGTGCGGGGCCCCGGGGCGCGCACTGTTACGCTCCTTCCCGTGACTGCCGGGTCGGCCATGGGCCATGTACGAGCAAGGCGCCCGGCTGTGGCATGAGCGCGTGGCGGGCACGAGCCCCGCCCGCCCCGTCGTGCACTTCCGACCGGCGCCCGCAACGCGGCGCCCCGTACCAGCGGAATTCACGACACGGAGACGTATCCTCATGCCTCACACACCACAGCAGGACCCGCTCGCCCAAGAGGGCGTCGGCGTGGTGCAGTTGAACCACCTCGCCGTGTACGCCGCCGACCGGGCACTGTCGGCGGAGTTCATCGCCGCCATCCTGGGCCTGGAGGTCGGCAGCCCTTTCGGTCCCTTCCTTCCCGTCGACCTCGGGAACGGCGTGACCCTGGACTACTACGAGCTGCGCGGTGAACCGGTGCAGGCGCAGCACTACGCCTTCCTCGTCCCGGACGCGGAGTTCGACAGCATGATCGCCCGGCTGGGCGCGCTCGGGGTCACGCACTACGCCGACCCCCAGCACAACGAACCCGGGCGGATCAACAGGCTCTTCGGGGGCCGGGGTGCCTATTTCAAGGACCCGGACGGCCACAACATGGAGATCATGACAAGGCCCTACGCCCGGCCCGGGGCCCCGGTCACAGGTCGGTGAGGCCGTCCACCAGCTCGGCCAGCGCCGAGGCAAGCGCGTCGAGTCCCGGGCCCGGAGGGCCACCGGGCTCGGTCATGTAGAGGTCGCGCCGGATCTCGATCATCAGCGCGCTGACCCGCCGGTCCTTCCCGTAGTGCTTCAGTGGGACGTACGTACCGGGGAACGGGCTGTCCAGCCCCGTGCCGCCGAATCCGGCGAATGCCGCCTCCGCCCGGGCCAGAAGCCCGGGCGGGGTGTGGAAGCCGTCGGTCCCCAGGCAGACCGGCGGACGGGGCCCGGCGCCGTGCAGTTCGTACGGGAGCGCCGCGGTGGGGTACGAGTGGACGTCGATGACGACCGCGCGCCCCGTGGCGGCCAGCCGCTCGTCGACAGCCGCCGTCATCGCGCGCGCGTACGGGTGGAAATAGCGGTCGAGCAGCGGGCCGGGGTCGTGCCCGGGGGCCCGGAGCGGCTCGCGGTGAGTGGTCCGCGTGTAGACCGCGCCCATGCCGACGGCCAGCATCTCCTCCCGGTCGTCGGGGAACCGCTCCGGGTCGACGACCAGTCGCGACAGGCCGTTGACGAAGCGCCAGGGTGCCGCGGCGCCGGCCTCGCAGGCCCTGGCCGCCAGGTCGGCGGTGTGGGCGTCGGTGATGTGGTCGAGCTCCGTCTCCAGCGCCGCGTCGTCGAGCACGATTCCGCCGCGCACCTCCTCCGGGACGACCCGGGAGGAGTGGGGGACATGCAGCAGAACCGACGATCCGACGGCGCCGGGCACGAGCTCGAAGGGGAGAGGGACGGTGCTCAACGGCGGTCCGCCTCTGTGAGTGCCACGGCTTCTGTGAGTCCGGCGGCCTCTGCGAGTCCGGCGGATTCCGTGAGTCCGGCGGCTTCTGTGAGTCCGGCGGCTTCTGTGAGTCCGGCGGCCTCTGCGAGTCCGGCGGATTCCGTGCTCAGCGGGGCGGCCATGCGGAAAGCCTACGCCGGCACGCGTCCCTGCTCCGCAGCCTTTCATCCCTGGCGCGATGACGGACGCCCGCCTCGAACGGCTTCCTGTGGCACCGGGTCGAACTCCGGTGCGTGGAAGCCGTTTCGGGGCGGGCGTCACCGCGTCACCGCTCGTCCAGGGTGTGCGCGGACCGGTGGGACGGATCCGCCGCCGTGCCGGTCAGCGAGGGAACGGTCAGCTCGCCCAGACCTCGGCGTCGTCGGCCGGGACGGTGGTGGCGAGCTTCAGCTCCTTGCGGGCGTCGACCGACTTGTTCGGGTCGATGCCGGTGAAGGCCAGGTCGTACGCGATGTAGAAGGCGTCCGTGTCAGCGGCCGACGCGGCGTCCTTCCACGCGTCGGCGGCGTCCTTGAGCTGCTTGGCCAGCTTGACGGTCTCCGGCTGCTCGATGCCCTTGAGGTTCGTGAGGTGGGCGTCCAGAGCCGTGGAGACGGCCTTGGCCTGCTTCTTGTAGCCGGCGAGGTCGTCCTCGATCTGCTCCGCCTCCGGCTGGTTCGCCCACAGGGCGTCGTAGACGGCGCCCGCACCCTTGAGGTACGCCTTCTGGTCGGCGTTCAGGGAGTCGTTCTTCAGAGAGTCGGTGAAGGTGCCCGTCTCCTTGGCGTACGTGCAGCTCACGGCCCGGTCGCCGGTCGCCCAGCTCTGGCTGGTGGGGTAGTAGTAGAAGAGCTCGACGCCCGCGGGTATCGCCCAGGTGTCGGAGATGAACTTCTGCGACACGGTCGGGCAGCGCTCGTCCGCGATCTTCGACGCCCCTTCGTCACCGGGGTAGGCGGACTCCCCTTCGATCTTGAACTCGCCCACGACCTGGCCCTCGTGGGGCTCCTTGCACGGGACGATCTCGACGCTGAACTCCTCGCTCTCGTTCGCCCCGCTGTTCGGGTTGTAGCAGTCGCCCGGGGTGAGCGAGAAGACCGAACGCTGACGGACGACCTTCTTGGCGCCGGCAGTGGCGCTGTCGATGGCGTCGGAGCAGCCGACCGCGCCGATCGCGAGGAGGGCGACAAGCGCGGACATGCCGCGGGCGGAGCGAGACGTGACACCGGGAAACATGGCTTTGGGCATCCTCAAACGGAAGTTCTGTGAACAGGTGTGCGCATCGTATGGCATGGCTGTGACATGTCTGTGCACAGGCGATGTCCCGAGCGCTCCGCAAGAATAACCCTTGTGAACCCAGTCAACAGCTGCCATCCTGGAACGGCGGCAGCGTCGGGGGGCGCTCGGTTCGGCTTCGCCTCCTCCGCCCGCGAGGACACCGGAAGTCCGGGCCGTACGAGAGACGGGGCGCGCATGAGAAGCCTGCAGACCGCGACGCTGCTCGCGTCGACGCTGGGAGCCGCCCTGATGGCCGGGCTCTTCTGTGCCTTCGCGTACGCCGTCATGCCGGGCCTGGCCCGCACCGACGACCGTGCCTTCGTCCGGAGCATGCAGCACATCAACCGATCCATCATCAACGGCTGGTTCCTGACGCCCTTTCTGCTGCCGTTGCCCCTGCTCGTCCTGGCGACGGTCCTCGCGGCGAAGGGGCACAGCCCGGGGGCCCTGCCGTGGATCATCGCGGCGCTGGCTCTGTACGCCGCGGCGTTCCTGGTCACCGGCGCGCGGAACGTCCCGCTCAACGACGCCCTCGACGCGGTTCCGCCGGATGCCGCGCCCGACCGGCTCGCCGAGGCGCGGGCGGCGTTCGAGAGCGACTGGGTTACCTGGAACACCGTCCGCGCCGTCCTCCACACCGCCTCGCTCGGCGCACTGCTGTGGGCGCTCCACCTGCACGGCACGGGCGTGGGCGAGGCAAGTTGAGCCCCTGACGTGGGCTCCCGGCGTCCGGCGCCCGGGTGTCAGGCCGCGGCGGTGAGCGCCGGCCTGGCCAGCGCCGTGGCACCGGCCGGCACGGTCGCCGGGGCACCTGTCGGCATGGTCGCCGTGGCACCGGCAGGCTTGGTCGCAGTGGGGAAGACCACCACCCGGAGCAGGGCGAAACGCCCGATGCCGGCCACCGCCGACGCCGACAGATACACGGACTGCTCGACCAGTGCCGATGGTGCCGACTGCACGGCGTGCAGCACCAGCAGAGCCCCGGTGGTGAACACGTAACTCACGGCAACCGTCAGCCCCGACTGGAGATGCACGCGCCAGCCACCCCGGTTCGTGCGGAACGAGATCCTGCTGTGCAGCTCCGTCGCGATCACCGTGCCGACGACCGTGATCACGGCATTGGCGACGACCAGCGGTACGTGCGCGCTGAGCAGCACCAGTGCACCGCTCGACGCCAGGCCGACCCCGCCTCCGCACACGACGAAGCGCAGGAACGCCGTGACGAGCGGGTGAGCGGTGCGGCGCTTCGGCCGGTGCGCGGGGGCGGTCACGGAAAGCCTCCAGTCGGGGTGTGCGGAGCGGTGCACTGATTCCACTCCACAGCCTGGCCCCGGCGCGTCCCCCGAACGATACGGAGAGACCCCTAATTCTCTGGGGGGTTGTCCCCCCTTGAAGCCCTAGGGGAGAGCCCCCCTCAGAGGTGGGGAGGCGGGGCGCCGCGTGACCCCCGGCCCCGCCTCTCGTTGACCAAGGCCGCCGCTGTCAGTCCTTCGGCCAAGGTGAGGAGCCGTCATGTACGCAGCCGGGCCGGTACGCCCCGCGCCCAGGGGCCTTGCTGCCCGGCCGGCCCGACGGGTGTCCGGTCCGCTTCCCTGGCTGATCGTCGTCGCCCTGGTGCTCGTCGCCGTACAACTGACCTTCGTCGTACCGGGATCAGGGCTGTCCTGGGACGAGACGGTCTATGTCGGCCAGGCCGGAGGCAATGCCCCTCCCGCGTTCTTCAGCGCACCCCGCGCCCGGGGGATCACCTATCTCGTCGCACCGGCCGCGGTGTTCACCGCGTCGACCACCGTGCTGCGGATTTTTCTCACGCTGCTCTCCGCCGGAGGGCTGGTCCTCGCCCTCGGGATCTGGCGCACGGTCCTGCCCACACCCGTACTCGTGGGCGCGGGAGGGCTGTTCGCCGGACTGTGGCCGACGCTGTTCTACGGACCGGCCGCCATGCCCAACCTGTGGTGCGCCCTGGGAGCCCTGGCCGCGACCGGCTGGGTCGCGAGGGCCCTCGGCGGTGGCACGGGACGCGGCGCCGGCCGTGCGGAGACGGTCGGCGCCGGTGCCGCCGTGGCACTGGTCGCCCTGATGCGGCCCTCGGACGGATTCTGGCTCGCGTTGCCGCTGGCCCTCGCCATCGTCCTGCTGCCCGGCCGGCGTCTGCCCGGCATGTGTGCCGCGCTCGTCACCGGGCTGGTGGCAGGCTGCGCACCCTGGGCCGCCGAGGCGTACGCCCACTACGGCGGTCTCGGCGCCCGGCTTCACCGGGCCGGTGAGATCCAGGGCGGGCTGGGCTGGAACATCGCCGTCGACGACCATCTGCGGGCCCTCGCCGGGCGCACCCTCTGCCGGTCCTGCGACATCGGCTGGGAGAACCCCGCCACCGCCCTCTGGTGGGCCGCACTGCCCCTGCTCGTCATCGGCGGGATGCGTGCGGCGCGCAGGGCCGGCCGGGGCGCGACGGCGCTGCTGGCCACCGCGACCGGGATCGCGATGGCCGTGCCGTATCTCTTCCTCGTCGGCTACGCCGCACCCCGCTTCCTGCTCCCCGCCTACGCGCTGCTGGCCGTCCCGGCGGCCGAATGCCTCGCGCGCCTCTTCGCCCGGACGCGGCGCGCCCGCAGACCCGTGGGCGCCACCCTGCTGGCCCTGGCCCTGGCGGCGCATCTCACCGTCCAGCTCTCCGTCCTCAGCCATGTGGTCCGCACGAGCCGTGCCACGACCACGGAGTTCGCCGCCGTCGCCCGCGCACTCAACGCCGCGGGGGTGCGCCCGCCGTGCGTGGTCAGCGGAGACCAGGCCGTGCCGGTCGCGTACTACGCGGGCTGCGCCTCCCGCCAGACCGGCGGTCACGACGCGAGCACCACCCCGGAGGCACTCCTCGCCGCGGCCCGCCGTCTCCCGACGGCCTTCCTGGTGGCGGAGGGTGACGACCCGCCGGCCTTCGCCGGCGGGCTGCGGGGCATCCCCCTGCCGCCCGGCCGGGGCGCCGGGGCCGGTCAGGCGTATCTGCTGCCCGGACCGGCCGAGGTGCGGACGGCGGCGAGCGGGAAATCAGGCTGACCTCAGCGGCCGGCTCGCCTGTCGCCGACCTGACACACCGGGCGCACGAGCCCTCGGCGCGGTTGAGGATCATGCCCGTCCGAGGTCCCCGGGCGCGTCCGGGTGCGCCGTCCGCCACGCCGCCATCGAGAGGTCCCACTCGTCCCCGGAGAGCGCGGTCAGTGAGGCCGGGAAGAGGCCGTCCTCCTCCCTGGCGATGTGCCGGTGCAGCTCGTCCACCGCCTCCCGCAGCTGTACGACGTCCTCGGCGCGGCCCAGATCGACACGGCCCAGGAACGCGGCGAGCTCCCGGTGCTCGCGTACCAGCGCGTCGATGTAACCGGCGTACTCCGCGTCGCCGCCCATCACCGCGAAGAGCCCCTGCTCCTCACCCTGCCAGTGGGCGAGCAGTTCCCGCGCCATCCGCGCGACCAGCTCCCCGGCCAGAGCCCGATCGCCGTGGTCCAGGGCCCGCAGGGCGTCGCCGGCCGTGTCGGTCACGGACTCGTGCTCCGCGATGAACTCCCTGATCAGTGGGATCTCGCGACAGCCGCAGTAGTGGCACATGCGCCCACCGTAGTCCGGCATGCGGCATATGTGCCGACGGTGACCCCGGGCCGGCCGGCGTCGGCCGAGGACCGGTCACAGCTCGTACAGCGGCTACTTCTCCGCCGTCGCGGAGTCCTCGGCGGCGACAGGCTGGACACGCGCGCCGACCCGCAGCAGATGGTCCCGGTAGTCCTGCGTGTTCAGAGCCAGCGAGCGGTCCAGCCGCGCGGCGTTGAAGTACATCTCCTCGTGCTCCAGCACCCGCGGATCCACGATGAGTTCCAGATCCGGATGGAAACTGAACGGGAGAATCGTGCCGCTGACGCTTCCGGAGAGCTCCTCGGCCCTGTCCGCCGAGGCGAACGAGACATAACTCCCCTCGGCCAGGGCCTTCAGGCCCTGCAGATCGACCCGGGCGTCTCCCGGGACGACGGCGAGGAAGTACCGCTTGGTGCGCTTGCCCGTCTTCACCATGACGACCAGGCACTTGGCCGCCTGCTCCACCGGGTTCCCACGGAGTCGGCTGACCTCCTCGGTGCGCCCCTCGGGGGTGTGGTCGATGACGCGGTACCGGGCGCCGTGCTCGTCGAGCAGCGACACCAGCCGCAGATAGGCATCGCCGCCGGAGACGCCCACGGAGACTTCCACGGAGACGTCCACGGACTCCTGCGGGGCGGATGCGGACTGCTGGGGCACGTTTTCCATCCTTCGTCGAACTCGGGGCGGTCCTGGTGACGTGCGGACGCCTTGCCGTCACGACGATAGTCCGTCCAGTGCGCCGGTCCGCCCCGAAGCGGTACCGATGATCAATTGTTCGCCAACGGGCGCGCCCAATAGGTAGGTTGGTGGCGCCCGTGACCACAGTCGCCGGCATCCGTCGCTGACATCCGCCCTGACCACGGAGGCGTCCGAATGAGTGAGAACCCGCAATCGTCCGTCGCCCCGGCCACGACGCCCCTGTCGGACCGGATCGACACGACGCGCCCGCACTCGGCCCGCTTCTGGAACTACTTCGTGGGCGGCAAGGACAACTACGAGGTCGACCGTGAGATAGGCGACCAGATCAGGACGTTCTTTCCCGGGCTGGTCGATGTGGCGGTGGCGGGGCGGCAGTTCCTGCGGCGCTCGGTACGGCACCTGGTCGAGGAGCGGGGCATCCGGCAGTTCCTCGACATCGGCACAGGACTGCCGACCGCCGACAACACGCACCAGGTCGCCCAGAGCCTCGCCCCCGACGCCCGCATCGTCTACGTGGACAACGACCCGCTGGTCCTGGCCCACGCGCGTGCCCTGCTCACCAGCACACCCGAAGGGGCCACCGACTACATCGACGCGGACCTCTACGACCCGGACGCCGTCCTCGCCGAAGCTGCGAAGACGCTCGACTTCGACCGTCCCGTGGCGCTGATGCTCCTCGGGATACTCGGCCACGCGGGCGACTTCGGCCAGGCCCGCGACGTCGTCGGGCGCCTCATGGCGGGCCTGCCCTCGGGCAGCCACCTCGTCGTCTACGACGGCACGCGCACCAGCGAGGGCATGATCGCCGCCGAGAAGGCGTACATCGAGAGCGGAGCGGTGCCGTACCACGTGCGCGAGCCCGACGAGATCGCCACGCTCTTCGACGGCCTCCGATGGGTCGAGCCCGGATTCGTGCGGCTCAGCGAGTGGCACCCCGACGCGGAGAGCGCGAGCGTCCCCGCCGATGTGGACGCCTTCGGCGGCGCCGGATACAAGGAGTAGGAGTCCGCCGCGAGCAGGGCGGACCCGCCCGACGGCGGGCCCAGCACGCCCCGTACGTCAGAGTGCCGCCCCGACCTCGCCCGTGGCGGCGGCACGAGCCGTGGGAACCTCCGCGGGCCGCTGCGCCGGGACCACCAGCGGGCGCAGCGCCCGGGGCCCCGCGACGACCGAGTAGTCCGCGCCCAGGAAGCCGGGGGTCAGATCACCCGGATCGTCACCGAGCGCCAGGCGCACCGCGGCCCACGGTGCGTTCAGGCCGCACTGGGCGAGCTGGTGCAGCCCGCCCGCCGGGCGTGTGTTGACGTCCATCAGGACGGGCCGGCCCTCGTACATCCGGAACTGAATGTTCGTCAGCCACCGCAGTCCGAAGGTCCGGGCCACCAGCCTGGCCGGCTCGATCCACGCGGGGCGGAGCGTGAAGCCCCGGCGCCGCCCGTTCTTCGTCCGCCCCACCGCCATCCTGACCTCGCCGTCGGGCCCGGTGAGGCAGTCCACGGACACCTCCGGCTCGTCCAGCCGGGGCATCACGAGCCAGTCGACACCCCGTCCGCCACCGCTCCGCAGCGCATCGGTCACCAGGTCGAGGGGCACGTAAGGGCTCGGGAAGCCGCCCAGATGCAGCAGGGAGAACGGGGCCCGCGTGACGATGCGGAACCCGACGCCACCGGCACCGGCGGCGGGCTTGAAGCAGGCCTTGCCGCCCGTGGCCTCGATGGCGTCGACGGCCTCGACCAGTTGCTCCTCGGTGCGCACCCGCCACCAGGGCGGCACGGGTATCCCCACGGCCGCCACCGCCTCGTACGCCGTCACCTTGTCCTGGAACAGCGTGCAGGCCTCGGCCGGAGGGGCGAGCAGCGTCGTGCCCCGCGCGGCGAACTCGTCGTGGTGCGCGGCGATCGCCGCCTGATGGAGGACGGGTACGAAGACGTCGATGGCACGCCTGGCGCACTGGTCCAGCGCGTATTCGACGTACGCCGCCGGGGAGAGGCCCTCGGGCTCGGGAGCCGCCGTGTCGGCCGCCGCGAGCACGGGGGAGTCCGGGTCCCCGTGGGTCGCGTGCACCAGGACCTGCCGCCCGTGCGGATTATCTCGGAGCTGGTCGATGAAGAAGACGTTCTCCGCGTACGTGCGGTTGAGCCAGATACGTACGGGAGAGCCCATTCAGGCCACCTTCCGGGGTTCGCGGGCACGACAGCACGGGGGCCCGTGCCCGGGCAGGGAGAGGGAGACGCACGAAACCACGTCGGACCAGGGGAAGTTGCACGTGGCGGGTGTGCTGGGGTGATCATAGGGCGCGTCGGCCCGTGTGACTGCTACGCCCGTGTTACGAATGCCGGGGCCGACGGGAGCCGCCCCGGGCATCACGCGGGCGCCGACTGAAACGTCCCGGTAATCCGCCCGGCGCGGGAGTTTTCTAGCCTCGCTCGGGAAGCGTCGGAGCAGCATACGGAGGCGGTGCCGTGGCGGGCGCACCAGCACGCGGACGAGGGGCCAAAGGGGGCGCGGAGCTGTCCCACCGCACCATCCACGGCTACCGCCGTGCGTACCGCATGGCGGGCCAGGGGCCCGTCATCCTGCTCATCCATGGCATCGGCGACTCCTCCGCCACCTGGGCGGACCTGATCCCCGAGCTGGCCCGCCACCACACCGTGATCGCACCTGACCTGCTCGGGCACGGTGAGTCGGACAAACCCCGGGCCGACTACTCGGTGGCCGCCTACGCCAACGGCATCCGGGACCTGCTCGGCGTCCTGGGCATCGAACGCGCCACCCTGGTCGGGCACTCGCTCGGCGGCGGTGTGGCCATGCAGTTCGCGTACCAGTACCCCGAGCGCACCGACCGCCTGATCCTGGTGAGCGCGGGCGGCGTGGGGCGGGAGGTCAACCCCGTCCTGCGGGCCGTGTCCCTGCCGGGCGCCGACCTGATGCTGTCCACGCTGCGGCTGCCTGGGATGCGCAGCCAGGTCGGCCTGTTCACCCGGCTGATCAAGCTGCTCGACACCGACCTCGGCCAGGACGCGGACGAGCTCATCGACCTCGTGGACGCCCTCCCCGACGCCACCTCCCGCAGTGCCTTCATCAGCACCCTGCGCGCGGTGGTCGACTGGCGCGGTCAGGTCGTCACCATGCTGGACCGCTGCTATCTGACCCAGGGAATGCCGACGCTCCTGCTGTGGGGCTCACGGGACAGCGTCGTTCCCGTGCAGCACGCCTACGGCGCCCACGCCGCCATGCCCGGCAGCCGCCTGGAGATCTTCGACGGTGCCGGGCACTTCCCCTTCCACAGCGACCCTGTGCGCTTCCGCGCCCTGGTCGAGGACTTCATGAACACCACCGCGCCGGCCGACTGGAGCCAGGAACGCTGGCGCGAACACCTCCGCGCCGGCCGCCCGGGCAGCACCGAAGGCACGCCGGACCCCGCCTTCGACCGCGCGGTGGACCGCGACCTGCGGGAGGCGAGCGAGCGCAGCGCCACGTGAGGGAGCGTACGACCGCGGCCTCCCGCTCGCGCTACGCCTTCCGGGCCACGGCGCACCACATGGGCAGGGTGTCGTCCGGGGTGTCGGACGGGCCCGGACGCCACCGGGTCAGGGTGACCACGCCCGGCTCCAGGATCTCCAGCCCGTCGAGGAAGCGCTCCACCTCCTTCTGGGTGCGCGGGGTCGCCGACGCGTGGCTCGCGGCACGCTCGTTGTAGATCCGCATGGACTCGGCGACCTCGGGGGCGGTCACATCGGCGGCCGGGTGCGACAGGACCAGGCAGCTGCCGGGGGCGAGCCGGTCCAGCAGCCGGCGGACGATGTCCCACGGGTCCTCGGAGTCCTTGATGTACTGGAGGATCGCCACCAGCATGAGGCCGACCGGCCGGCTGAGATCCAGGGTGCGGGAGGCCGCGTCGAGGATCGCGTCGACGTCCCGCGCGTCGGCCTGCACATAGTCGGTCTGCCCCTCGGGGCCGCTGACGAGAAGAGCCCGGGCATGGGTGAGCACGATCGGGTCGTTGTCGACGTACACGACGCGGGAGTCGGGGGCGGCGAGCTGGGCCACCTCATGGGTGTTCTCCGCGGCGGGAATGCCCGTGCCGATGTCGAGGAACTGGCGGATGCCGGTCGAGGAGAGGTGACGGACCGCGCGCCCGAGGAACGCCCGGTTGGCCCGGACCGAAGGCACGATCGTCGGGTTCGCCTCGGCGGCGAGCTCGGCGGCCTCCTGGTCCACGGGGTAGTGGTCCTTGCCTCCCAGCCAGACGTTGTAGACCCGGGCGGGGTGGGCGTTCGTCGGGTGGGGGGTGGGCAGCGCGTACTCGTTCATCGTTCGTCACCTCGTGCGACCAAGACAGCCGGATCGGCCTTGTGTTCGGCCACGGTACCTCGGTGATCCACCGTCAGCTGTGACGGGCCGGAACGCCGCACGCCCCCTCGCGAGGGCGGCGGGCCGGTCCGTCGTCAGCCTCCTTGTGCGGGCGGGGGCGGCGACGCGGCGGGGGGTCGTGCGGCGTCCTCGGCGGTGCGGGTCCGCGCGCCCGGGTCCATGTCCCCGGCCGGCGGCGGGAGGTGGGGGGACGGCCCGACGAACCGGTGCTGGGCCAGGCACACCAACGCCAGCGTGGCTCCGAGCACCGGCCAGGCGAACGGCCCCGCGGTCACGGCGGCGCCCACGACGACGGGGCCGAGGCTGCGCTGCGCCGACTGCGCCAGGCCGTGCACACCGAGGTACGCGCCCTGTGCTTCCCCGGGGGCGAGGGAGACCGAGAGTTCCCAGGACGAGAGCGCGTGCAGGATCTCGGCGAGCGTGAAGGCGACGGCCGCGACGAGGACCGCTGCGGTGGCGAACCAGGGGCCGCCGTCGGCCGACGCCGCGAGCGCCACGCCTCCGGTCAGGAAGGCCGCGCCGATGGGCACGAGGAGTCGGCGGGCCGCCGCCCTGGTCTCGCCGAAGCGGGACAGGGGCACCTGAAGAGCGATCACCAGGACGCTGTTCAGTACAAGGACCAGCGGTGCCAGGCCGACCGGGGCGGTGGTGGCGTGGACGATCCACAAGGGGAAGCCGACCTGGAGGATGCTGTCGTCCAGGAACAGCCAGATCTCCGAACCGGTGAAGGCCAGGTAGCGGCGGTCCCTCCAGGGTGTCGGCGCCCTGGTCCCGGCGACGGGCAGGCCGGGGCCGGTGACGATCCGGCTCGGGGCCGGCGGTTCCGCGCAGCGGAGCGTCAGGACCGCGATGACCGCGTAGGAGGCGACGTTGGCGAGCAGGAGCGCCCGATAGGACGCGGCGCTTCCCACGGTGAGCGCGGCGGCGGCCCCGGCCGCACCCACCGCCCAGCCGATGTTGACGGCGGTGCGCTGGATCGCCTGGTACCGGATGCGGTGGGGGCCCGCGACACGCGCGGCGAACAGCTTCGTGAGCACGCTCGACGCGCGGTCGGGCAGCGCGCCCAGCGCCGAGTAGAGGACGAGCAGTCCGTACTCGTTCGTGGACAGCAGGGCCAGGAGGGCCGCGCCACGGGCCAGTTGGGCGACGACCAGGATGCGGGTCACCGGGAAACGGTCGGCCAGTCGGCCCGCGAGGGGCGGCCCGGCTATGCCGAGGACGCCGGACAGTCCCATCAGCACACCGATCTGGGCCACCGACAGATGCGCGACGTAGATGAAGTAGAGCGTGGCCGCCCCGCTCCACAGGCCCGTGCCCACCTTGTCGATGACAGCGACGACCAGCATCCGCCTGCCGTCCCGGCCGCCCGGCACGGCGAGCCGCCGGACGAACGGGACACGGCTCGATGTCTGTCGCATCGGCCCCCCTTGACATCTCTTTTGTATCGGTACAATATTCTCTCTGTGGCAGAACAATATGGCATCCAGGGTGGTACGGCCAGGGAGATTTCCGCGTCCGTGGAGAGCCGTGTGGCTGACGGCACCCTCCGGCCGGGCTCCTCACTGCCCCCGGTGCGGCGGCTCGCGGAGGAGCTGGGTGTGAGCGCCGGCACGGTGGCGTCGGCGTACAAGGAGCTGCGCGGGCGCGGAGTCGTCGTGACCCTGGGCCGCGGTGGCACGGTGGTGGCGTCCGTTCCCACCGTCACCTCGCGACGACCGCCCCAAGTGCCTTCGGGGCTACGCGATCTGGCGGGCGGGCACCCCGACCCCGCCTGCCTCCCGGTGCTCACCCCGCCCGCGCGCGTGGAGCCCGTGCCCGGCTCCCACCGCGCCTCGCCGAGGCTCGCGGTGCTGGAGGACGCGGCCCGCGCCTGGTTCGCCCGGGACGGAGTGCCCAGCGGCTCGGTGACGTTCGCCCACGGGGCGCTGGACTGCATCGGACGGCTGCTGTCCGCCGAGCTCAAACCCGGTGACGCCGTGGCCGTGGAGGACCCCGGCTTCCATCATCTGCTCGACCTGGTGCCGGCCCTCGGGCTCCGCATGCTGCCGGTGACGGTCGACGACGAGGGCATCCGCCCGGAGGCGCTGCGCACCGCGCTGCGGGCCGGGGCCAGGGCCCTGGTGTGCAGCCCGCGCGGCCAGAGCCCGCTGGGCGGACGCTTCACCCCTGCCCGCAGGGACGAACTCCTCGCCGTGCTCGGCGACTTTCCGGAGGTGCTGGTCGTCGAGGACGACCACAACTCGGAGATCTCCGGCGCGGACGCGGTGACCCTCGCATCCGCCGGACTGCCCCGCTGGGCTCATGTGCGTACGGTGTCCAAGCACCTCGGCATCGATCTCCGCTGGGCCGCGCTCGCCTGCGACCCCGCCACCCTCGCACGGCACGACGGGCGCCTGCTGCTGACCTCCGGCTGGGTCAGCCACATCCTCCAGGCCACCGTCGCGGACCTGCTCACCGACCGGTCCGTGACCCGTCTGATGGCGAGGGCGTCCCGGACCTACACCACCCGGCGCGAGGCTCTGGGCGCGGCGCTGGCCGAGCACGGCATCGCGTCCCACGGGGCCAGCGGCCTCAACGTGTGGGTGCCGGTCCGGGACGAGTCGGCCGTCGTCAACGGACTGCGCACCCGGGGCTGGTGGACGGCGGCGGGAACCCGGTTCCGCATCGCGTCCCCGCCGGCCGTCCGGGTCACCACGGCGACCCTCACCCCTGCGGAAGCCACGCGCCTGGCACGGGACTTCGCGGACGCGCTCACGGAGTCACAGGCGGTGTACGGCGGTTAGACCCGCCGGTCTCCCTCAGGCGGGGGTGGGGGTGCGGATGGCGGCGACGTCGAACTGCAGGCGGAGCCGCTCGCTCACCATCGCGCCGCCCTCGGCCAGCCGGGCGTTGTACGTCAGTCCCCAGTCGGAGCGGTTGATGGTGGTGGTCCCGTCGAACCCGACGCGCTCGTAGCCGAACGGGTCGGTGACGTAACCGATGTAGGTGAGGTCCAGGGTCACGGGGCGGGCGATGCCCCTGATGGTGAGGTCACCGTTCATGCGGTAGACGTCCTTGCCGACGAGCTGCACGGCATCGCTCACGAAGCCGATGCGCGGGTGGTTCCTGGCGTCCAGGAAGTCACGGCCGACCAGATGCGCGTCGCGCTGCTCCACACCGGTGTCCACGCTGGCGGTGGCCATCGAGATCTCGGCCCGGGAGCGTTCCGGGCGGCGCCCGTCGAAGTACAGACGGCTCGTGTACTCCAGGAAGGCGCCGCGCACCGTCGTCACCATCGCGTGCCGTACGGAGAAGCCGATCCTGCTGTGCGCGGGATCGATCATCCACTCCCCGGTGAGGGCCGCCAGCCGGGGATCCGGCGAAACAGCAGCACCGGCGGCCATCGGGGCGGCGGTCGGCTCCTCGGCGGGGGTCTCCGGACGGCGGAGCAAGGAGCTGCGGCTGAAGAGGTTCATGACAGTTAGTTACTCTGGGGTAGGAGAAGCCCGCAAGAGATGATCAAGGAACCCGAACATTCGTGGTCAGACCTTCACACGGTGACGTCCCGGCAAAACCCGGACGGTAGCCGACCGTGCGCGGCCCGGAACGCGATGGCTCACGGTCGAGCCGAGAGCGGGCGCAGCCGCGGGATCACGTACCGGCTATACGGAGGGCTCCAGAACAGCCCACACCGTCTTGCCCGGTCCGTCGGCGCAGGGGTACCAGCCCCAGCGGTCGGCGAGGGCGGCGACCAGGAGCAGACCGCGGCCGCCGTCCTCGTCGAATGAGCCAGTTTCGGCGGGTGTGGGGAGGCGTTCGCCCCGGGTGTCCGTGACCTCGATGCGGATGGCTGTGCCCTCGGCGGTGAGGCGTAGGCGGAAGTCCCGGCCGGATACGTGGCCGTGGCGCACAGCGTTGCTGCTGAGCTCGGCGACGATCAGTGCCAGTGCGTCGTGCGCCTCACTCCCGTACGGGATGCCCCAGGCGTCAAGTCGCTCGCCCGCCAGGTGTCGGGCCAGGCGGGCACCGCGCGTCGTCGAACTGAAGCGCATCGTGAAGTGGTGCCAGGTGAAGCGAGGCTGTGCGCTGCGTGCGGGGCGCACGGGGAGGGGTGGCTGCTTGCTGGTCATGTCTCAACGCTGATGCATCGTGGCCGAGCGTGACCAGGGGCGACGCGCTGTCGCCAAGTGGCTGTACGTGATGCGCGCCGGCCTGTACGCAGGAGGGGGACCGTCGGCTCAGTACCACTCCTCCACCGTCCGCTCCTCGGTGCTGACGAGGTAGTCGTCCGGATCGAGATCCATCGACTTGCGGGCCGGCGAGTCCCAGTACATCGTGTTGCGCTCGGCAAACGTCTCCGGCCCCTCGTAGGAGATCAGCCAGACGAACCGGTTGTGCTCCCGGTCGAGCCAGGCACCGCCGATCGCGAACCCCGACTCAAGACGCAGCGGCAGGATCTCGGCCTTCCACCGCTGCGCCCACTCGTCCAGCAGGCCTTCGCGGACGGTATAGGTGCGGAGCTGGGTGGTCTTGGCCATGAGGAGTGTCCTCTCGCGGGTCGACTCGGTGCGCCACCGCAGAGGGCTATGTGAACCACGGGTGGCGGGGATGGATGAGCGTCGGCCCGCTTCTACCCACTCTTTGGAGGGATCTACCGGCGAACGCTGTGCAGGCGTGCGAGCAGGTGATTACGGTGCCCGAGCGGGACGTGACAAGGCGGGCGCGGTGGTTCGGGGGTCGCAGGCGTGGGTGATGTCGTCCTGTCGGTCGAGCTGTGAAGTGCTGGTTGTTGTGTGACGGTTGGGCGCGATGGACGTGGGCGTGTGCGTACGGGGACAGGCGGTGGCGGATGACGCAAGACGAGATGGATGCGGGCGTGGGTACGGAGGAGGGCGCGGAGCGCTCGGCGGGTGCCCCCGCCCAGCCGGAGGGCAAGGCGGAGAACGGCGTAGCGGTCGCGTTCGGGCGGCAGTTGAAGCTGCTGCGGGTGCGAGCGGGGCTGGACCGGGTGGAGTTCGGCCAGCGGGTGGGGTACGCGGCGCAGTCGGTGGCCTCGTTCGAGCAGGGGCGGCGGATTCCTCAGCCGGAGTTCGTCGACAAGGCGGACCGCGTGCTGGACGCCGGGGGACTGCTGGTGGCGTTGAAGGAGGAGCTGGCTCGGTCGCAGTATCCGGCGTTCTTTCGGGATGCTGCGCGACTGGAGGCCGAGGCGCTGGAGCTCTTCCTGTACGCGGTGAGTGCCGTACCTGGGCTCCTGCAAACCGAGGAGTACACCCGTGCTCTGCTTGCGATGCGGCGGCCACTACTTGACGAGGACATCATCGAGCAGCGTGTGCTGTCTCGCATCGCTCGACAGCAGGTACTCAACCGATGGCCCGCTCCCTTGATCAGCTTCGTGATCGAGGAGGCCGTTTTGCGGAGGCCGTTCGGCGGGAAGTCCGTACTGCGGGGAGTGCTTGAGCAGATTCTACTGGTGGGTCGTCAGCGAAGCGTTGAGATCCAGGTCATGCCGACGGTCCGCGAAGACAACGCCGGACTGGATGGGCCGTTCACCTTGATCACGCGCAGGAGCGGTGAGCAGCTCGCGTACCTGGAGGTACAAGGGCGCAGCATCCTGCTAACCGATCGCGATGAGGTGCGCTCTGTGGCGGCACGCTATGGGATCATCCGTTCGCAGGCTCTGACTCCGCAGGAGTCTCTGGTATTCATCGAGAAGTTGCTGGGAGAGCTATGAAGACCACTGATGCTCCTGTCGTGCAGGAGCTGGCTTGGTTCAAGAGCAGCTACAGCGGGGCTGAAGGCGGCGAATGTGTCGAGGTGGCTGCCGCAGTTGCCAAGGTGCTCGTCCGGGACTCGAAGCAGGTCAATGGTCCTGTGCTGACTGTCGGGCCCGGAGCGTGGGCTGGCTTCGTGGGACTTGTCACCGGCTGAGTGACATACGTGAAAAAGCCCCGCCACGCGCCCATCCGGCGATGAGGCGGGGCCCTCCTGTACGTAGGGGGCCTACTCGTCCACGTTCGTGACGAAGACCGCGACGGTCACGGCTCCGCCGCCCAAGCCGCCGAAGCCCAAAGGTCCGCCGACCACCGTCGAAGGGGGCGGCGAGTACCTGGGGGAGGGCATGAAGACAACCTGGACGGCAGCGGCCGGGGCGCGGTCAACAAGGGCGAGGTCTTCAAGTCGACGTGCTGTCAGGAGTGGAGGCGCGTCAGCTGACTGGGGAGGCGCTGCGGAGCCGTCCGTTCGGAGAGTGGAGTGGTGTGGTGCTGCCGGTCGAGGGAGACATGGCAGATGCTCGCCCGGCGGGCAGTAGCCTGCCCCGGGGTACGTCATCCAGCCGCGCCGTCCCCGCTCTCCCAGCGCAGCAGGTCGCCCGGCTGGCACTCCAGGACCTCGCAGAGGGCGGCGAGCGTCGCGAAGCGCACCGCCTTGGCGCGGCCGTTCTTGAGCACCGCCAGGTTGGCGGGTGTGATCCCGACGCGGTCCGCCAGCTCGCCCACGGACATCTTCCGCCTGGCCAGCATCACATCGATGTCGACGGTGATCGGCATCAGATCACCTCGTCGAGCTCGGCCTGCATCCTGGACGCCTCGACATCGCGGGCGACGGCCTGGGCCAGCAGCGTCCGCATGACGAGCACGAGGAGCGCGACCCCCAGGATGGCCAGGCCCACCCCGCCCATGATGACGGTGACGCCCGGGTCCTCCCGCTGCCCCGGCGCGTTGAGAGCCGTGACGGTGAACCACAGGAGAGAGGCCGCCACGATCGCGCCGATCACGGTGTCCACGTACCGGAAAGCGGCGTGGGAGAACACGGTGCCGCGCCGCACCATCGTCACCAGCCGCCAAACGGAGACCACGGCGACCTGGGCCGTCACCATGCCCAGGATCGTGACCAGGCGCAGCGGGGTCAGCGGAAGCGATCCCTGCTCCGGGTCGGTGGCCAGCGCCCACGCCATCGACGCCTGCACGAACACGGTGCCGGTCAGCACCACCACGAGAACGGCGCGCAGCGCGCGCACGGTCATTTGTCCCACGCCTCACCCTTCCATCGACTTACGATATGAATCTATCGAGTTTCGATAGATCAAGCAAGGTGCGGGAACGAGGGAGGGGAGGGGGCGGCAGCGGGCGGTGGGCCGTCCGGGACGGGACGCCGCCCGCTGCGGTCGGGTGTCCGACCCCGTCCCTCAGCCCTTCAGCTGCGGCGCCGGGGACACGTGGGCGATCCGGGCCAGGGCCGGGACGTCCAGGGGCTGGGCATACGCACGGTCCATCGCGTCCCGCGCCCGGAGCGTGCGGCGGTTGGTCTCTTCCACGGCGCGGCTCACGGGCCCATCCCACCACGGCGTCCGTCGCCGGGCGGCGTGCTCCGGCGCAGGGCGTTGTCATACCCCCTCCGTACGCTCGGGGGCATGAGCGTTTCCCTCTACTACAGCGCGAGCCGGACGGTGCCGTCGACGGTTGCCGAGACGGCCGCCGTCGAGCGCATCGTCGCCGCCCACATGTCGTCCTTTCCGTACGAGGACGAGGAGAGTCTGTACCTCTACGACGGCGGCGGCAGCGAGCCGTCCGAGATCCTGGCCGGGTCCACCAAGATGCCGTTCGAGCCCGATCGCGTCCTGTCGGTGCTCGACCATGTGCTCGGCTCCGTGAGCGAGTTGCGCCGCGCCTTGCCGGGAGCGGAGTGGAGCGTGCACCTGGACGACCTCGACGTCCCGTGGGACGAGACCGAGGGTTACGCCTTCCCCGGCATGCGCGACGAGGAGCCCGCAGCCGGGGCGGGCGGCTGATCAGTCAGGTCTTCCATCCCGCCCCGGGTTCGAGACGGTCTTCACCCCAGCAGGACGTCGTCATCGCCGAGACGCTTGAGCTCGCGATAGAGGATGGCCAGACCGGTGGCGACCTTGGCGGCTGAGACCACGGCGTCGACCAGCCGCAGGGTGTCGTTCTCCTCGCGGGCCGCCCTGGCCTGCTTCACGGCGCCCAGTGCGCCGAAAGCAGTGGTGCCGAGCGACAGATACACCCTGGACCTGGTCTTCTTCTTGGTTGTTGCACTCATGGTGAGGGACCTCCTTGCATGGCGGATACCCCGAGACCGGCACCGTGATCACTTCGTTCGGCCACGCTTCTGGATGTCACCGGTCCCGACGTGCCCACCCGCCCGTGGCCCCGTCATGCACGGCTCCCTGTCCGAGGCGACCGGCCGGTCCCGGCGGTGAAGCCACAAGCGTGACCCGTGTGACGCCCCTGCCGCCGGAGGCTCGTATCCCACCAGGTATCTTGATGATTGAAATATCTTGAGGGGTGCGAGGGAGTCCTGGGTGATCTCGTCGGCGTTCGCAGTGCTCGCGGCCGCGCAGTTGTGCCTGGCGGTGTCCGCCGCGCGCTACTGGCGTGCGGCAACAGGGCTGCTGGCCGCAGTGCCGGCGGCGGTGTGTGCCGCGCTCGTCTGGGACAACGGTGTGATCGCCCTGGGGGAGTTGGTGGGGGCCGGGCCCCTCCTTGAGGCCCTGAGCGTTCCCCGCTTCGTCGCACACGCGCTCTTGACGCCCCTTCTCGTCCTCTGGTCGTTGTCGGCGGTCACCCATGCGGGGCTGCCGTGGGTGCGGCGCAAGGGAGTGCGGGGCGCCGCCGTCTGCCTCACGGTCCTCCTTGTGGCGGCGGGGGTGCTCCATGACATCGTCGGCCTGACGCTGCGTACGGAACCCTGGGCGGACACCCTGCGCTACACGAACGACGCGGCATCTCCGGTCGGCCCACTGCCCGCCATCATCACGGGACTGGTGGTGCTCTCCGCCGGGATCGTGCTGTGGCGGTCCACCGGGTTTGCCTGGCTGGCGGTCACCGCCGCCGTGATGGTCGTGGTCTCCGGGGCGGCCGCGCAGATACCCGTGCTGGGCAACGCCGCGGAAGTCGTGCTGAACGTGGGGCTGTTGCTGACCGTGCGCGCACTGCTGCCCCAGGAGCGGAAGACTTCGGCCTTGTCCATGCGCAGCGGTTCTCGTTCACAGTGACGGAGATGGCCACCTCGACGCTCGGCAAGGTGAACTCGGGCTCCTGCCGGGACACGCTCAGGCAGTAGGCGGGTGTCGACGTCCTCGGTGGAGACCTCGAACCGGTCCACCGATGCGTCCCGTCCCGGTCACGCGCAGTCGCCCTGGGCAGCGGTGGAGCCGCTCAGGAGCGGGTGACAGCAGCCGGCAAATCGGTTGCCGCCGAGGTGACGGGCGGGTTGGCTGACTGTTATGAACCTGGCATGCGCGGCCGAGCGGCTCGGGTTGGGGCAGTTGCTGGAAGCACCGCTGCTGCTCAAGGATGACGAGCAGGGCCCGGTGTGGAAGGCCGCTACCGACTCCGGTTCATGGGTGGTGAAACTCAACCGCCCCTGGGGCGACTTCTGGCTGTCCATGGCCGCTCAGGCAGGGGCGCTCGAAGTCGCCGCGTGGGAGACCGGTGTCGCGATGCCCGAGCCGCAGTCGACGGCTCTGGCCGAAGCGGGTCTGTGGCGACCGGTCGGGGACGGGGTCTACGCCCGCGCGGTGCGCTTCGTCGAGGGCTCGCATCCGACCGCGCCGACGTCCGAAGCGCTGGCGGCCTGGGCCGGGGGGCTCGTCGCCGACCTTGCCCGGTGCGCGGTCCCGGCCGATCCGGCCGTCGACGGCGACTACCGGTCGTACTCCCGGGGGGAGTGGGAGGAATGGTTCGCTCAGGCCGAACGCCTTGAGGTCCTCGGCCCCGAGCACGTCCGCGTCCTCAGGCTGTCGGTGGAACAAGCCGAGGCCATGGTCGAGGATCAGTCGGAGCTGTGGCGGTCGAAGTTGGTCATGCACCGCGACATCCGGCACCAGAACGTACTGACCGGCTCCGGTGGTCCGGTGCTGTTGGACTTCGATGCCGCCGGGGCGCAGGAGCCGTGGTGGGAGCTCGTCTTCACCGCTTTCGGTCTCGCCGGCTCCGGCTGTGGGCTGGAAATGCCCGAGCGCCGCATCGTCGAAGCGTGCCTCTCCGGGTATGTCGCCGCGGGAGGGGCGGTCGGGGCGGTCGACGAGTCCGCGTTCACCGGTATGTTCGCCGGACGCGTCGGAGTGGCGGCCTGGCAGCTGTGGATGGCCTGTGGCCACCGGGGCGGGAGTCCGGAATACCAGGCCGGCTTCGCCCGGACACTCAGGGAGTCGGTGGAGGCGATGGCCGTGATGCGCAAGGCCATGGCCACCTGGGCCACTTGGCTCGCCGCGTAGGCGGAGAACGCTGGGCGCGGCGCCGCCGACAGCCGAACCAACGTTCCATGATGACCGGCCGCGGCGCCCGGCCTCGAGGGTGTGGAGCCGGGGTGGCAGGACGTCCTCCGTGATGAACAGAGCGGACCTGCTGCCTGTCCGGATAGCGGGCTACGACGGTGGCCCCCTCACGTACCAGGCCGGGCTCCTGGACGAGCCGCTCTTCTGGCTGGGCCACCTCTCCTCGTGCGTCCAGAGCGAGGAGGCCGAGGAACTGCTGCTCCGTAACCCCGCCAACCTCTTCGCCCTGTCGGCCGGTCGCCTGGCTCAGGTGGCTGCCGCGCTGGGGCCTTGACCCACGCGACGTCTGCCAACGGCGAGGGGGGTGTTTCCAACGCTCCAGCCGTGACCGCTGTGATCACGGCTGCGCAGCCGACGTCGACAACTCCGGTCACCGGGTTGCGTCTTCCGGCGTCTCGAGCTCCTCGGCCGAGCGCATCATCGGCCACCTCGGGCCCCCGCTCCGCCGACTGGAAGCGGAAACATCACAAAGGCTCCCAAACAGGTCCGGGTGGGGGAGTGCTGCGGGTCGTCGTTCGGCCGCCTGTGTCGCGATCCGTACCCAAAGCTTCACTCAACCTCCCTATAGTGGGGCCGCGTTGATCGTATGGCCGCAACGCGCGAAGCCGTCTCCCAGGAGTCCGTACGATGACGACCCCCTTCTTATCCGGCGCGTCCGCATCCGGCGGCGGCTGCCCCGCCCATGCCGCGAGCGCCCCCGTACCGCTCAGCGGACCCGCGTTCCACACCGAGCCGCAAGCCCTGTACCGGTCCATGCGTCACTCCTACGGGCCCGTCGTGCCCGTCGAGCTCCCCGGCGGCTTTCCGGCCTGGCTGGTCACCGGGTATCGCGAGCTCCACCAGGTCACCAGCGACGGCGAGTTGTTCCCCCGGGACGTCGGTCTGTGGAACCAGTGGGAGCACATCCCCGAGGACTGGCCCCTGCTTCCCATGGTCGGGCGCCCTATGCCCTCCATCTACTTCACCGCGGGCGCCGAACACCGGCGCCACTCGCGGATGGTCGTCCCCGCGCTGGAGGCCGCGGACCCGTTCGAGATCGGGCGGCACTGCGAGGAGCTGGCCGACCGGCTCGTCGACGGCATCTGCGCACGGGGGACCGCCGACCTCGTCGCCGAATTCGCCGAGCCGCTGCCCGTGCTCGTCCTCGCCCGCCTCGTGGGGTTCCCCGACGACGAGGGCGCGGACATCGCCAGGGTCCTGAAGGACCTGGCCGACGGAGGCCCCGGGGCGCAGGAGGCGTACGGCAGGTTCGGCGCGCACATGCGGCGGCTGGTCGACGTGAAGCGGGCCGCGCCCGGCGACGACGTCACCTCACGGATGCTCGCCGATCCGGAGCCCTTCACGGATGAGGAGTACGCCCTCGACCTGATGGCCATCACCGCCGCCGGGCACCTCACCACCGCCGACTGGATCAGTAACTCGCTGCGGCTGATGCTCACCGAGAACGAGTTCGCCGAGTCACTCGCGGGCGGCCGGCGCAGTGTCGGCGAGGCGATGAACGAGGTGCTCTGGGAGGAGAGCCCGACCCAGATCCTCGCCGGCCGCTGGGCGGTCCGCGACACCCGGCTCGGCGGGCGGGACATCCGTGCCGGGGACATGATCCTGCTCGGCCTGGGCGCGGCCAACACCGACCCGCTCGTACGCCAGGAGGCGGGTGTCGGCGGCGCGGGACGCCATGCGGGCAACGGGGCACATCTGGCGTTCAGCCACGGCGAGTACCGCTGCCCCTTCCCGGCCCAGGAGATCGCGGAGACCATGGCCCGTACCGGTATCGAGGTGCTCCTCGACCGGCTGCCCGACCTCGAACTCGCCGTTCCCGCCAAGGATCTCGTCCGGCGGCCGTCCGCCTTCCTGCGCGGGATGAACGCACTGCCCGTCCGGTTCGCTCCCGTACAGACGACAGGAGACCTGCTGTGAACTGCCCGTACGCGACGGTGGCCGTCGATCCCATGGTCCAGGACCTCGACGGCGAGACGGAGAGGCTGCGGGAGTCCGCCCCGCTCGCGCGCCTCGACCTGCTCGGGGTCCCCGCCTGGACCGTCACCCGGCACGCCGAGGCACGCAGGCTCCTGGTCGACCCCCGCCTGGTCAAGGACCTGGACGCGTGGGGCCTCTGGCAGAGCGGGGAGGTCACGCACACCTGGCCGCTGATCGGCATGATCGACGCGGGCCGGTCCATGTTCACCGTGGACGGTGAGGAGCACCGCCGGCTGCGTACGAAGACCTCCCAGGCGCTCACCCCGCGCCGGCTGGACGCGATCCGCCCGGACATCGAGAAGTTCACCGAAGAGCTGCTGGACGCCCTCGCCGAACAGGGCAAGGACGGCGTCGTCGACCTCAAGGCCGTGTTCGCGCAGCCGCTGCCGATGCGGGTGGTCGGTCTGCTGATGGGGGTCGACGAGGCGCTCCACCCCATGCTGACCCGGCAGTACAAGGCCTTCTTCTCCATGCTCACCCCGCAGGAGGACCGCCTCGCGCTGCTCGCCGAACTCGATGTCTTCTACGCCGAACTGGTGCGGGAGAAGACCGCGCGGCCCACGGACGACCTCACCAGCGCGCTGATCCTCGCGGAGGAGGGCGGCGAGCCGCTCACCGAGGAGGAGGTCGTCGGCAACCTCAAGGCGATGGTGGCCGCCGGGCACGAGACCACGATCGGGCTCGTCCTCAACGCCGTACGCGCGCTGCTCGCCCATCCCGACCAACTGCGGATGGTGCTGGACGGGGAGATCCCGTGGGAGACGGTGATCGAGGAGACGCTGCGCTGGGACACACCCACCACGCACCTGCTGATGCGGTTCGCCACCGAGGACATCCAGGTGGGCGACCATGTGATCGCCAAGGGCGAGGGTGTGGTGATCTCCTACCGGGCCATCGGCCGCGACACCGCGCAGCACGGGGAGGACGCCGACGCCTTCGACATCACCAGGCCCACGCCGATCCGGCACATGACCTTCGGGCACGGGCCGCACATCTGCCCGGGGGCCGCGCTCTCCCGGGTGGAGGCCGGCATCGCGCTGCCCGCCCTGTTCGGGCGCTTCCCGGAGCTGAAGCTCGCCATCGGGGACGACGAGATACGCAAGCTGCCCGTGATGACGCAGAACGACATGGAGGCGTTCCCCGTGCTGCTGCACGGCTGAGGGACGGTCGCCGCGCGGACCGGACGCCCGCCCGAACGGGGTGCGTCCGGAACGCAGTTGGCCCGGGGTGCAGTCGTCCCGGGCCAACTGCGCCAGGCCCGCCCGGGCCACGGCTGTCCGGGCCAGGGCTGTCCGGCCCATGGCTGTCCGGGATTTCGAACGGCGTCCGAATTCTCGGTGAAAGTGGGTGCCGTGCGGCAACCCAAGCCCTGCCCTGTGGCGACTGCGGGGTGCACCACCCACCCCCGACCCTCAAGGAGGTCCCTCGTGAGCCGCACTCTGAGGAGAACCCTCGCCGTGCTCCCCGCCGCGTTCCTGATGGCACTCGTGCCGGGCAGCGCGTCCGCCTACCCCAACCCGGGCGTCGTCAACGGCGACATCGTCGTCCACGACCCCAGCATGATCCGCAGCTCGTCCGGCCAGTACCTGCTGTACTCCACCGGTGAGGGCCTCCAGCTGCGCACCTCCACCGACCGGACCGCCTTCGGCCGGTCCGGCAACGCCTTCACCACCAAGCCGAGCTGGTGGAAGAACTACTCCTCGGCCTCCGACCCCTGGGCCCCGGACATCTCGTACCGCGGCGGCAAGTACCTGATGTACTACGCGGTCTCGTCCTTCGGCTCCAACACCTCGGCCATCGGACTCGCGGCCTCCACCACAGGCCAGGCCGGCAGCTGGAGCGACTACGGCATCGTCTACACATCGAGCTCGTCGAGCGACTACAACGCCATCGACCCCAACCTGTTCGTGGACGACGACGGGAAGTGGTGGCTGTCCTTCGGCTCCTGGTGGACCGGGATCAAGATGATCCGGATCGACCCGTCGACCGGCAAGCAGTACGCGGGCGACACCGCGCGACGCTCGCTCGCCTCCCGCCCCACCGGGACCAAGGCCGTCGAGGCGCCCTCCATCGTGAAGCGCAACGGCTACTACTACCTCTTCGCCTCGTACGACACCTGCTGCGCCGGCACCAGCTCGACGTACAAGATCAAGGTGGGCAGGGCGACCAGCGTCACCGGTCCCTACAAGGACAAGAACGGCGTCAGCATGCTCAGCAACGGCGGGACGCCCGTCATGGAGTCGCACGGCCGCTACATCGGCCCCGGCGGCCAGTCGATCCTGGCGGACTCCGACGGCGACCTGCTCGTCTACCACTACTACGACGGCCAGGACAACGGCACCCCGAAGCTCGGCGTCAACCTCCTGAACTGGAGCAGCGGATGGCCCGTCGCCTACTGACCCTGCTGAGCGCCCTGCTGCTGGCGCTCGCCCTGGGGCAGCCGACCTCCGCGTCGGCGGCCGAGGGCCGTCCCTACACCAACCCCGTCAAGACCCAGAAGGGCGCCGACCCCTGGATCTCGTACCACGAAGGCAACTACTACCTGGTGTCGACGAGCTGGACCGACGTCATCACCATGCGCAAGTCGCCGACCCTGGCCGGGCTCTCCACCGCGCCGAGCGTTCAGGTCTGGCAGGGCGACGCGGCCTCGCGCTGCTGCAACATCTGGGCGCCCGAACTGCACTTCTCGGGCGGCCGCTGGTATCTGTACTTCGTGGCCGGGCAGAACATCACCGACTACAACCCGACGCAGCGCACCCATGTGCTGCAGAGCGCGGGCTCGGACCCGATGGGGCCGTACACGTACAAGAACCAGCTGGGCAGCACCTGGATGCTCGACCCGAGCGTGCTCACGCTCAACGGGTCCATGTACCTCCTGGGCAGCGCGAGCGGCGGCGGCACGCAGAACCTCGTGATCGCACCGATGTCGAACCCGTACACCCTCAGCGGCTCCTTCTCGACGATCTCGACGCCCACCTACGACTGGGAGAAGTCGGGCGGCACGGTCAACGAGGGGGCCGAGGTGCTCCAGCGGGGCGGGAAGACCTTCATCGTCTACTCCGCCAGCGGCTGCTGGACGCCCGACTACAAGCTCGGCCAGCTCACCCTGACCGGCTCCAACCCGCTCTCCGCGTCATCCTGGACGAAGAAGTCGACGCCCGTCTTCCAGCGGAACAACGCGGCGGGGGTCTACGGTCCCGGGCACAACGGCTTCTTCACCTCGCCGGACGGCACGGAGAGCTGGATCGTCTACCACGCCAACGACTCGGCCTCCGAAGGCTGCGACAACGGGCGTACGGCACGGGCGCAGAAGTTCACCTGGAACTCCGACGGCACCCCGAACCTGGGCACCCCGGTCGCCCTGGGTACGACGCTGGCGGGGCCCTCGGGCGAGACGGCGGCCACCCCGACCGCCTACACCGTGGTCAACCGGGCCACCGGGAAATGCCTCGACGTCAGCGGGGCATCCACCGCCGACGGTGCCGACGTCCAGCAGTGGACGTGCGACGGCAGCGCCAAACAGCGGTGGCGCGTCGAGGACCGGGGAGATGACACCAGCAGGCTGGTGAACGCCGCGACGGGCAAGGTGCTCGACACGGCCGACTGCTCCACGGCCGACGGCGCGGACCTGCGCCAGTGGTCGTGGCTGGACAACACCTGCCAGCGCTTCCGCTTCGTCACCACGGAGGCGGGCGGCTGGGTGCGCATCGTCAACCAGGCCACCGGGAAGGTCGCCGACGTCGCGAACTGCTCGACGGCCGACGGCGCCGACGTACGGCAGTGGACCTGGCTGAACAACACCTGCCAGCAGTTCAAGCTCGTGCCGGTCGGCTGAGGGTGCCCGGGAGGCCCGAGGCTCTCCCGGCCACCTGGTGACCGCCGCAGCTCACGGGGCAGGCGGCCGTGGGCTGCGGCTGCCCGGCATGGTGTACGCGCGTCGTCACACGACGTGATCGTTACTGGTGGGGGGCCGTTCCCGGCACACCGGGCCACTGTGTGCCGGAAGTGTCAGGATGGTAGTCATGGACGTGTGGAAGAGGAACCGGGTATCCGTGACCGGCCGCGAGAGCGGCCCGGTGGTGATGCTCGCCCATGGGTTCGGATGCGACCAGAATCTGTGGCGTCTCGTCGCGCCCGAACTGGAGAAGCACTTCCGGGTGGTCCTCTTCGACCATGTGGGGGCCGGGCGGTCCGACGTGTCGGCCTGGAGCCCCGAGCGGTATTCCAGCCTGGACGGTTATGCACAGGACGTGATCGAGATCTGCCAGGAGCTGGGTCTCGGACCCGTGACCTTCGTCGGGCATTCGGTCAGTTCCATGATCGGCGTCCTCGCCGCCGTCCAGGAACCCGGACTCTTCGACAGGCTGGTCCTTCTCACCCCGTCGCCGTCCTACATCGATGACGGTGACTACCGCGGCGGATTCAGCAGGCGGGACATCGATGAGCTCCTCGAGTCGCTGGCCAGTAACTATCTCGGCTGGTCCGCGACGATGGCCCCGGTGATCATGGGGACTCCGGACCGTCCGGAGCTGGGCGAGGAACTGACGAACAGCTTCTGCCGGACGGACCCGGAGATCGCCGAGGTGTTCGCCAGGGTGACCTTCCTGTCCGACAACCGCGCGGATCTCGCCGGGGTCGGCGTCCCGACACTCATCGCCGAGAGCGCGCGGGACACGCTCGCCCCGCGCGAGGTCGGCTCCTTCGTCCACGCACAGATCCCCGGCAGCGAGCTGGTCACCCTGGACTCGACGGGTCACTGCCCCCAGCTGAGCGCGCCCGAGGAGACGGCCGAGGCGATCATCGCCTTCGTACGGGGGCGTGACGGTGCCCCCGGGTGACGAGGAGGCCTGTGAGTCGTGGGCCGCGGGGGACCGTGACCAGGAGCGGCTGCCGTTCTCGGCCCTGCTGGCGGACAGTGCGGAGGACCTGTACGAGAACGCGCCGTGCGGCTACCTCTCCACCCTGATGGACGGCCGGATCGCCAAGGTCAACGGGACCCTCCTGAAATGGCTCGGTTTCCGGCGCGAGGAGGTGGTGGGCCACAAGCGGTTCTCCGATCTGCTGACCATCGGCGGCAAGCTGTACCACGAGACGCATTTCTCGCCGTTGCTCCGCATGCAGGGCGAGGTCAGCGGCGTCGCCCTGGAACTCAAGGCGGCGGACGGGAGCCGGCTGCCCGTCATGGTCACCTCCGTCGTCAAGCAGGACAGCGACGGCGAGCCACTGCTCATTCGCACCACCCTCCTGGACGCCCGGGACAGGCGGGCCTACGAGCGCGAACTTTTGCGAGCCCGGCAGGACGCCGACCGCGAACGCGAACGCCTGCAGCGGCTCGCCACGACCCTGCAGCGCACCCTCATCCCGCCGGCGCTCGAACCCGTCCCGGGCCTGGATGTCGCCGAGCGCTACCACTTCGCCTCCTCCGACGACCTGGGCGGGGACTTCTACGACCTGTTCCCGCTGGCGCCCGGACGCTGGGGGTTCTTCATGGGGGACGTGCGCGGCAAGGGCGCGGGCGCCGCCGTGGTGACGTCCTTGGCGCGGTACACCCTGCGCGCCGCAGCGGTGTCCGATCCTGTACCGGCCACCGTGCTGGCCAACTTGAACAGCGCCCTCACCCGTGAATTCCAGGAGGAAGAACCGCGCTTCTGCACCGTGATCTTCGGCCTGCTCACCTCCGAGGGGGAGGGCACGGGATTCCACGTCGTGCTGGCCGGCGGCGGCCACCCACCTGCCGTGCTGCTGCGCGCCGACGGCAGCGCCGACCACGTCCCCACGCCAGGAGGCCAGTTGGTCGGAGTCGTGCCCGACGCGCAGTTCACCACAGCCACCGTGGAGCTGGGGCCCGGCGACACGCTGCTGCTCTACACGGACGGTCTGACCGAGGCGCGCACCTCGGACGCAGGCGGACGCTACGGCGACGAAGCGCTCCTGGACTTCGCACGGCACCTGGCTCCCGCCTCCGCCCCCGCTGTCGTCGACGCGCTCACCGAGCTCCTGAAGGGATTCGGTGAAGGGCTCGACGACGACACCGCGCTCCTGGCGATGGGCGTGCCCCGCGGCGAGCCCTCCGACGGTGGGAGGACCGGCGCCGCAGGGAGGTGACCGGGGACCGGCGGCGTGCGAGCACGAGCGCGCGTCCCGCGCCGGACACCGTCGCAGGGCCCGGCAACCTTTCGCCCGGCCTGTGGCGACTACTGCCCGGAACCCCACCTCTTCCCCTTCCGACCGAACGGATCACGCCATGTCAGCGAATCGACGACGTACGGCTCTCCGCCCCGGAACACGCAGGGCGCTGACGGCGGGGGCGGCCGCGGTCCTGGCCGTCGCGGCCCTCCAGACGTTCGGGGCCGCGTCCCGCGCGGCGGCGGCCACCACGCTCACCGTCGCCAAGGACGGCAGCGGGCAGTACTCCTCGGTTCAGGCCGCCGTGAACGCGATCCCCGCGGGGAACACCGCGCGGGTCGTCGTCTCCATCAAGCCGGGCACCTACCGCGAACTGGTGAAGATCCCTTCCAGCAAGCAGAACGTCACCCTCCAGGGCAGCGGCTCCAGCCGCAACGACACCGTCATCGTCTACAACAACGCCTCCGGCACCCAGAAGCCCGACGGCTCGGGAACCTACGGGACCAGCGGCAGCGCGACCGTCGCGGCCGAGGCCAACGGCTTCCAGGCCCGCAACCTCACCATCGCGAACGACTTCGACGAGGCCGCGAACCAGAGCCTGAGCGGACACCAGGCGGTCGCCCTGCGCACCGCCGCGGACAAGGTCTTCCTCGACTCGGTCATCGTCACGGGCGACCAGGACACCCTGCTGCTCGACACCGCGTCCAAGGCGACGCTGGGCCGTGTCTACATGACCAACTCCTATGTCATCGGCAACGTCGACTTCATCTTCGGACGCGCCACCGCGGTGATCGACAAGTCCGTGATCACACTGAAGAAGCGGTGGGACGGCAGCTCAGCCGGCTACATCGCCGCGCCCAGCACGGCCGCCGACCGCGAGGGCTTCCTGATCACCGGCTCGACCGTCAACGGCGACGTCTCGGCGTCCTCCTTCCACCTCGGCCGTCCGTGGCACGCGGGCGGCGACGCCGCACTCGACCCGATGGCCACATTCCGCGGTACGGTGCTCAGCTCGGCGATCAAGTCGGCACCCTGGACCGACATGAGCGGCTTCTCCTGGAAGGACGACCGTTTCGCGGAGTACAAGAACACCGGACCCGGCTCGGGGGCCGCGAGCAGCAACCGTCCGCAACTCACCGATTCCCAGGCCGCGGACCAGGAGACCGCCGACTGGCTGGCGGGCTGGACACCCTCGGCCTCCTGAGTCACCGTGTGCAGAAGCGAAACACCCACGGTCGAAGCGCTTCGACTCCGCTTCGACTCCGCTCTGGACAGTCCCTGTGAGCAAGTCTAGGCTCCACGGTGTCTGTGCATGTCGGAGTGCGAAGGGGAGCACAGCAAGGCGCTGTCGAAGCGCTTCACCCGCTCTCCCTTGCGGTCACCATCTGTAGGGGAGAAGCTGAATGGTCACGCTGGCCGAGGTCGCCCAGCATGCCGGAGTCTCGGCGAGCACGGTGAGTTATGTCCTCAGTGGGAAACGGTCGATCTCCGCGTCCACCCGGGAGCGGGTGGAACTCAGTATCCAGCAGTTGGGCTACCACCCCAACGCCGGTGCGCGTGCGCTGGCCAGCAGCAGGTCCAACATCATCGCGCTGATGGTGCCGCTGCGCACCGACATGTACGTACCAGTGATGATGGAGATCGCCATCGCCGTTGCCACCAGCGCGCGTACGCACGGATACGACGTCCTGCTCCTCACCGGCGAGGAGGGACCCGCGGCCGTCCGGCGGATCGCGGGGAGTTCTCTGGCCGACGCGATCATCCTGATGGACGTCGAACTGCACGACGAGCGGCTGCCGTTGCTCCGTGAGTCCGGCGGCACCGCCGTCCTCATCGGGCTGCCCGCCGACACCTCGGGAGTGACCTGTGTGGACCTCGACTTCGAGGCCACCGGCGCCCTCTGCGTGGACCACCTCGCCGGCCTGGGGCACCGCGAGGTCGCGGTGATCGGGGAGGCCGCCGCGGTCTACGAGCGGCACACCGGCTTCGCCGAGCGGACCGTGGACGGCATACGGGCCAAGGCCCAGGACACGGGAACGCGCATCCTGCACCGGCCCTGCGAGGGCGGGTACGCGGCCATGGCCGGAACCCTGGCGCGGATCTACGACGAGCGGCCGGGCACCACCGGGTTCATCGTCCAGAACGAGGCCGCGGTCGAGCCGCTGCTCAACCTCCTCCAGCAGCAGGGGCGCGCCGTCCCCGAGGACGTCTCCGTCGTGGCCATCTGCCCCGACCAGGTGGCCACCCAGGCCTCGGTGCGGCTCACCTCCGTCGCCATCCCGGCACAGGAGATGGGACGGCGCGCGGTGGACCAGGTGGTCGCGAAACTCACCGGGCGGAACACGGACGAAGTGGAGCTGCTGGAACCGGTTCTGACGGTCCGCGCGAGCACGGGTCCCGCACCGGCCTGATCCGGCCGGTGAGTTGGGCTCACTCGTTCGGGTGGTGTGTCCGCGGGCCCGTCCCCTGAGCCGCGCGGACGTGCCCGGCGGACGTGTCACAGGTGGTCAACAGGCCCTGGAGTGACCCTGGTTGCTGAAGATTCGGCGTGATAACTTCGCGATCGGTCATGATGGCGGTACCGACTCGACGGGGGTGGTCGGTGATGGTGCACGGGCTGCTCGGAGCGGATGAGCCGGACGGGTCCAGAGCGCGACTCATCGGAGTGCTGGTCGACTTCCTGTGCGTACAGGATTTCGTCACCGACCGCGACCAGTGCGCCCAGTTCATCGGCTTCGCCGCGGAACAGCTGGGCGCCGAGATCACCTACGCGCGCAAGAACCCCCGGGCCGACATGCTCTCCTTCGTCCGGGACCTGCTGAAGTACGAGAAGGGCCTCGGGGCGCTGACCTTCACCGTCGGCGTCATCGCGGGACCCGAGTGCGCCGCCCAGCTGACCCGGCTCTCGGGCGCGGCCCGCTCCGACGGGACGGTGGCCGGCGGTTCGCCCGACTTCAGCGACGGTGCCGTGCGCGAGATCCACCGGCTGCTCGCGGACGTACGGCGCGTCGACGACGGCCGTCTGCACGCCCTGCTCAACCACGAGCTGGGGGTGGACATCCCGTACGGCCAGACCCCGGCCCAGCGCTTCGACCACCTCTGCGGGGTCAACACCCAGGCCGACGGGCTGCCCCCGGCGTTCGTGCTCGTCGAGATCACCGCCTTCCTGGAGCGGCCCGCGCTGCGCGAGGGGCTCAGGGAGTGGTCGGACGCATGGGCCCGGGAGGTCGGACCGGAGGCGGTCCAGGCGCTGGAGGAGCGCAGGCGCGCGATAGCGGCCCTGCCCGCGTCCGATCCGGATGTGGCACGTTGCCTCGTCGTGATGGTGGAGCCCGCCGACGACAGTTCGGCCGATATCTACGTACGCCACTGGGTCAATGCCGCGCCAGGCTTCTGGGAGCCGGTCGCCGGCGATGTGCGGCCCACCACCGTCGACGGGCTCGCGGCCGAGGTCGAGCGAGCCATCGGCCGTGGTCAGGAACGCTGGGCGGGCATGCCGGTCACGGAGAACGAACCGACACCGCAGGTCGAGTTCGTGCTGCCGTTCTCCCTGCTGAACCACGACATGGCCCGCCTGGAAATGGGTACGTGGAGTGGTGACCCGCTGCCGATCAGCCTGCACTACCACGTCCATCTGAGGTCGCTGGAACGCATGAGAGCGGCGCAGAAGGACGGATATCTGCCTCTGTGGCGGGAACGCTGGACACAGCTCAGGAATGCCGGTGTGGCCGAGTCCTACCGCTGGCACGGCGAAGAGGGCGAGCGGCTCGACCGCTGGCGTGCCAAGCTGATAGCGAACCCAGGCCTGACCGCGGTCATTCTCGACGTTCCCGCACTGCCCGGTCTCGGTCTGGAAGCACTCGTCACCGCGATCGCTCAGGGGGTGGGCCTTGCAGCCTGGGACCGCAGAACGGACAGCCCCGAGCTGTCGGGCGAGGTGCTGACGCTGCTGCTCGCCCATCCGCCCTCACAGATCCCGTCGAAGGTGAGCGCGTTGCGCAAGAAGGCCGAGGGGATGAACCGCGACCACTGGTCCCTCGGGAAACACCTGGCCCTGATGTGGGATGATCCCAACCGCCTGATCGACTGCGAGGAGTTGACAGCATGACCGAGCAGGCCTCGGCACCGCAGTCCGTCACGCCCCCCTCCTGGAGGGTGTTCCACGCAACGGGGCAGCCTCCCGCCGGAGAGGCGCCCCAGCTGCCCCAGCCGCCGCCCTGGCGGGTGTTCTCCGGAAGCCCTCTGCAGCAACCTCCCCCCGACGACGCGCAGTCGGCACTGCGCCGGCTCGGCACCGTGCAGGAGGGCCCGCAGTTACGCGAGGAGGAGATCAACGCGGTCAACGCCGCCCTCCTGCTGCGCCGCCCGCTGCTGATCACCGGGCCGCCCGGGGTCGGCAAGTCCACCCTCGCCTATCTGATCGCGCGGGAACTGGGACTCGGCCGGGTGCTTCCCTGGAGCATCGTCAGCCGCACCACACTCCGCGGCGGTCTCTACGAGTACGACGCCATCGGGCGGGCGCAGGCCATCGCCGCCTGGCGCGCCGAGGGCGCGGCCGAACCGGACAGCGACACGGTGAGCGCCCCCGACCTGGGCGACTTCGTGACGCTCGGACCGCTGGGCACGGCTCTGCTCGCGTACGACCGGCCCCGGGTGCTGCTCGTCGACGAGCTGGACAAGAGCGACATCGACCTGCCGAACGACCTGCTGCACGTCCTGGAGAACGGCAGTTACGAGATCCCCGAACTGGTGCGCGCCGGAATCGCCGAGGTGTCCGTCTTCACCGACGACCCCCAGCGCCGAGCCGTCATCGAGGCGGGCCGGGTCGAGTGCGCGGAATTCCCCGTGGTCGTGATCACGAGCAACGGCGAACGCGAGTTCCCCGCCGCCTTCCGCCGCCGCTGTCTGCCGCTGGAGATGAGCCCGCCCAGCCGTGAACAGCTCGTCTCCATCGTCATCAGCCACCTCGGCCGGCGCCCCGAGGACGTCGAGAACCTCGTGGACGACTTCGTCAGACGCCTGGACGGCGGCGGCACCCAGTCCGTCGACCAGTTGCTGAACGCCGTGCAGCTCACCACGGCTCATGGATTCCGGGCGGACGACGACGGACGCAAACTCCTCGAAACGCTCCTCCGCGACCTCTCGAAGGGCCGCTGATGAACGGCTCGCCACGGGAACGCGCCCCGGACACGGCGACCGCTGCGAGCGGATCCGCCTTCCACGAGACGGACGGCGAGGCGAGCTGGCAGGACCTCGCCGACAGCGTATGGCTCGCCGCCGCATGGCACCGGTCCGGCCGCGGCGCGGTCGGCACCGACGACCCCGGCCCCGGGCACTTACCGCACGAGGACGCCGAGCCCGTCACCGATGTCGCCCCACCGCCCGCCGGGCCGGGCGAACCGGAGATCGTGCCCGCCGGAAGCAGCGGTGCGGACCTCCGTGGCGCGGAGATCAGCGGCGTCGAGGAGAGCAGGCAGGGCACCCCCGACTCGGTCCTGCCCCACGAGACGCGCCCGGCCCGCCGCACGGTGCCGCTGAGGCTCGCCAAGGCCCTGCGCGGCTTCGGCCGCCGTGTCCCCTCGCGCCACGAGAGCCGGCTCGACGAGGCGCGCACCGCCGAGAACGGCGTCATCGACGGCCTGTGGATCCCCTACCTCGACCCCGTGCAGGAGCGCGCCTTCGACCTGATGCTCCTCGTGGACAGGGCGCCCACCATGCCGGTGTGGAACAGCTCCCTGCGCCAGCTGTCCGACGAGGCCGTGCGCAGCGGGGCCTTCAGGGACGTGCGTACCGTCGACGTCTCACTGCCCGGCGGGGAGCCGCCCGTCCTGCGCTGGCCCGGCAACCGGCGCGCCGACCCCGCCGAGCTGCTGGACGGCCGGGGCCAGCGGCTGTTCCTCGTCGTGACCGACGGTCTGGCCCCCGGATGGGCCGAGGGCGGCGCCGACGAACTGCTGGGACGGCTCGCCTCGTCCGGGCCGACCGCGCTCGTCCATCTGCTGCCTCCGTACCTGCGCCACCGGTCCTCGGTCTACCCCTTCCGCGCACGGCTCGACGCCGCCGGATTCGGGGCGCTCAATCGCCACGTCCTGTGCCACCCGCCCCAGGGCGCGATCGAGCACGCCCACTCCCTTCCCGACACCGGCGACGGATCCGTGGCCGTGCCGGTCCTCAGCCTGCGCCCCGGCTCGTTCCGGGCGTGGGCCGACCTGGTCACCGGCGAACGCGGTGTTCGCAGGGCTCTGCCCGTCGTACTGGCCGGGGCGATGGCCAAGGGGGTGTCGGCCCCCGGGGTGAGGACGCCCCGGCTCGACGGCCCCCGCTCGGCGGCGGACGCCGTGCGCAGGTTCTTCTCGCTGGCCAGCCCGCTCGCACGGCAGCTCGCCGTCCTGCTGGCCGTGGCACCGGTACGGTTCGACGTCATCGAGGAACTCCGGGACCGCGCCCTTCCCGAGACGCGGCCCGAGCACCTGGCCGAGGTGATGATGGGCGGCCTCATCGACTGGAGCCGGGACGGCGAGGGCGGACCGGACTTCGCCGACGGCATACGGGAAGCCCTGCTGGCCACGGGCAGCCGCACACAACTCGCCCGAGCGGTGGGCCTGCTGGCCGAGTCGAGAGCGGGCCGGGCCCAGGGCATCCGGCTGCGCGCGGCACTGCGCGACCCGGCGGGGGCGGCGCTCCCGGACCGCGAAGGGGGGCCGGCGTGGCTGCGTATCGAGCTCGCGGTGCTGCGCGCGCTCGGAGGACTGCCCTACCGGCGCAGGGCGGCACACCTGAACGGGGTCATGTCGCGCGGCGCGGGAGCGTCGGCGGAGGGGACAAGAGATGATAAAGAGGCACCTGATGTGAATGAGAACGGCCCCGTTTCCCCGTCGCATTCGACGGTTCCACCTGGAGGATCTGTGTCGCCGACGACACCACCCGTAGACGCCGAGCCGGACGCCCGGAGGGTCGACGAGCGCACGCACGCCACGGCGCCGGAGCTACGGTTCGTCCGCACGGGCCAGCCGAAGATCATGGGCAATGTGCCGCCCAAGAACCCGAACTTCACCGGCCGGGAGAGCCTTCTGGCCGCGGTGCAAAGGCAGTTGCGGGAGGACGAGACCACTGCCGTGCTCCCGCACGCCCTGCACGGCATGGGCGGTGTCGGCAAGTCGCAGATCGCCGTGGAGTACGTGTACCGCCACAGCGGCGAGTTCAACGTGATCTGGTGGATCCCGTCGGAGCAGGAGAACCTGGTTCTCGGAGCGCTCGCCGACCTGGCCCGCAGCCTCGGCCTGGAGGTGGGACCGCAGGCCAACGCCGCGGTGCCCGCCGTGCGCGAGGCGCTGCGCACGGGCAAGCCGTTCGACAACTGGCTGCTGGTCTTCGACAACGCCGAGGACATCGAGACCGTCCGGAAGTACTTCCCCAACGGGGGCCCCGGCAAGATCATCGTCACCTCGCGCAACCGCGAGTGGGAACGCGTCGCCACCCCCCTCAGCGTCGATGTCTTCGACCGCCAGGAGAGCATCGCGCTCCTCCAGCGCCGCGCGCGTGGCCTCGGTGCCGAGGACGCGGACCGTCTCGCCGCCGCACTGGGAGACCTTCCCCTCGCGGTCGAGCAGGCGGGCGCCTGGCACGCGGCCACCGGGATGCCGGTGGACGAGTACCTTCATCTGCTGGACGAGCGCCGCCCCGAGATCCTCGAGCTGGCGCCGTCGCCCGACTACCCGATGCCGGTCGCGGCAGTCTGGGACATCTCCCTCGGGCGCCTGTCGCAGGACAACCCCGCGGCACGCCAACTCCTGGAGATCTGCGCCTGCATGGCGCCGGAACCCATCCCGCTCAACCTCTTCAGGGGTGGCCGGAACGTCGAGATCACACCGGAGCTCGACCCGGTCCTGCGCGACCCGCTGCTGCTCGCCCGCGCGACCCGGGACCTCAGCAAGCTGTCCCTGGTCAGGCTGGACCACAAGACCGGCACGCTCCAGATGCACCGGCTGATGCAGAACGTGATCGTCGCCAGGATGGACCCCGAGGAGCGGGCCCGGATGACGCGGGCGGCCCACCTGCTGCTCACGACGGCCAAGCCCGGAGCGCCCGCGGCCCCGGACCAGTGGCCCGCCTACCAGGCGATCCTGCCGCACGTGATCGCGTCCGGCGCGGTGGAGAGCTCCGACGGATGGGTCCGCGACCTCGTCTACGACATGGTCTTCTTCCTCTACTACTGGGGCGCCCACGAGTCGGGTGCCGCCCAGGCCCGGCTGGCCTGGTCCGCATGGCGCGCCCAGTCCGGTGACGAGGATCTGCACGTCATCAGGATCACCAAGCTCCTCGGCTTCTATCTGCGCCTGCTCGGCCGGCCGGACGAGGCGATCCAGCACAACGAGCGCGCACTGGCCATCTCGCGCGGCGCGGAGATTCCCGAAGAGGAACTCGTCGACTCCATGTGGCAGATGGCGGGAGCGCTGCGGTACCGAGGCGGCTTCCAGCAGGCGCGCGAGCTGGGCGAGGAGGCGTTCTCCCGGGCGAGCGACCTGTTCGGGCCGGAGGACCCCACCACACTGAGTGCCGCGCACGACTACGGGGTGACGCTGCGGCTGAACGGGAATTTCGCACTCGCGCGGCAGATCGACGAGGAGACCGTGCGGCAGCGGGAGTTGCTCTACGGGCCGGTCAACGGGCTCACGCTCAACACGTTGAACGGACTGGCCATCGATCTGCGTGAAGCCGGTGACTACCTCGGCGCGCGGGCCCTCCAGGAGTCCAACTACCACACGTATGTGAATGCCTTCGGTGAGACCAACGCGGCAACGATCCGCGCGGCGCTGAACCTCGCGGTGTGCAGGCGACGGGCCGGAGTGGTCGAGGGAGGGGCTGCCTTCGCGGAACAGACCCTGGAGCGCTTCACCAGCCGCTACGGCCTGAACAACAACGACGCGCTCGGTGCGGCGATCCACGCCACGGTCGAACGCAGGCTCAACGGTGAGCTCGTCGGTTCCCGGGAGCTGGGTGAGCAGGCGCTGGCCGGATACCGAAAGGTGCTGGGCGACCAGCACCCGTACACGCAGTTCGCCCGGGTGAACCTCGCGGCGACGTTGCGGGCCCAGGGTGATACGGACCGTGCGGAGGCACTGGACGCCCTCGCGGTGGAGGGCTTGGAAGACACTCTTGGGAACCTGCACGTCAACACACTGACCGCGGCGATGTGCCGGGCCAATGACCATTACGCGCGCCTCGACTTCGCACAGGCTCTGGCCGCCGACGCGGACCTGCTCCCCAAGCTCACCGGGACGGCCGGGGCCGACCATCCGCTGACCCTTGCCTGCACGGCGAATCTGGCGCTCGACCAACGAGGGCTCGGCGAGTCGGGGGAGGCCGACCGGCTCAACCGCTCCGCCGTGTCCGGGCTTGCCCGGGTGCTCGGGGACAGCCACCCCTGGCACACGGCGGCCAGGCTCCACCAGCGCATCGAGTTCGACATCACGCCGCTGCCCATGTGATGTCCACGGCGACCGGGTGAACCGCCGGTCCGGTCCGCCGCCCTTCCCGGGCGGCGGACCGGACCACAGTGAGAGCAACGGGGGCGTACGCATGACCACGGTGGTCTTCATACATGGCACGGGTGTGCGTGAGCCGCACCTGACCGCGCTGCTGGCGCGGGTCGCCCCGGGCCTGGCGGCAACGGCTCCGGACGCCTCGCTCGTCGCGTACGACTGGGGCAGGCCGTACGGGGCCGTGCTCGCCGCCGACGGTGCCAGCATCCCGGCAGCCTCCGGCGCCGGAACCGCCCGGGACACCGCAGATCCGGGCGACCGGGACGAGGCGGAGCAGTGGGCCCGGCTGTACGACGACCCCACGGCCGAGCTCGCCACGGTCTCCGCAGGGACGGGCCCGCGCGTCACAGCCCCCGGGGCCGCCTTCCCGGACGAACGCCCCAGGTCACTCCTGCGCGCGCTCGCGGCACACGGCGAACCCCGGGCGGCGGTCCTCGGCCCCCGGCTCCAGGAGGCGGCTGCCGAGCTGGCGCGGAGCCCTCTGCTCGGCCCCGCCGCCGACGCCCTCGACCAGGAGTCCCTGGCATGGGTGCTGGCCCGCTCCCTCACCGCCCTGGTCGTCGCCGGTGAACTCGCCGCCGACAGCCCCGTGCAGTGCGACGGTGACGCACGGGACGCCGCCGTGGCCGGGCTGGCCGAACGACTGGGCGCCGAGCCTGCGGGCACCGGCCGGGGTCCGCTGCTCCGGCTGGCGGGCAAGCCGCTCGTCCACCTCGGCTCCCGCTACGCCGTGCGACGCCGCCGGGCGCTCACCGATGCCGCGCACCCGGCCGCAGGGGACATCCTCAAGTACCTCGCCAGGGGTGAGGACATGCGCCGGGGTCTGCGGGAGCTCGTGGTCACCCTGGAGCCGCCCGTCGTGCTCCTCGGGCACAGCCTCGGCGGCATCATCGCGCTGGACACCCTCATATCCGGGCCGCTGCCCGGGGTGGAACTCCTGACAACCGTCGGCTCCCAGGGACCCTTCCTCTACGAGACGGGCGCGCTGCCCTCGCTCGCCCACCCCGATCCGCTCCCCGCCCATGTTCCGCCGTGGCTGAATCTCTACGACCGCAGGGACCTGCTCGGGTACGCCGCGGAACCGCTCTTCCCCGGCCGGGCCCATGACATCGCCACCGACAGCCGTCAGCCCTTTCCCGTGGCGCACAGCGCCTACTGGACCGATCCGGCCGTCTACCGCGCGATCGGGGAGCGGCTGCCGTGAACCGTGGACCGATCCCGCCGGACCGTGTCTTCGCCCTGGTCGTCGGCATCGAGCGGTACGCCGCCGGACCCGGCTGGGACCTTCCGGGGCCCGCCAGGGACGCCCTGCGCTTCCGTGACTGGCTGCTGGCCCGCGGAGTTCCCGACAGCCGGATCCAGCTGCATCTCGCACCGCTGCCCGGGACCGCGCCCGGCATCCCGTACCGCCCGGCCGACCACGACTCGCTGAGACGTGCCTTCATCACGGACCTCCCCGGACGCGGCGAGGAGGCGCTGTGGGTGTGGTGGGGCGGCCACGGTGTGCTGGACGCGGACGAGAACATGGCGCTCTACACGGCGGACGCGACCCTGACCGACCGGCGTGCCATCGACGTCGAGTCCGCGCTCACCCGGCTGAGGAGCGACGTGACCCCTGGACTGGGCGTCCAGATGTGGATGGTCGACGCGTGCCGCACCTTCGACGAGCAGCACCACTTCCCGCAGTCGCTGCCCACCGAGCGCCTCCCCACCGGGGCCCGGGTCGTCGCGCACGAGCAGACACTGATGTTCGCGGCAGGCCGGGGGCAGCGGGCGGGCAACGATCCGGAGCGCAGGCTCGGCCTGTTCTCGGACATCGTTCTGCGCGAGCTCCCGGACGAGCCGCTGCCCGAGACCCTGCCACTCTTCGACGCGGTGAAGGCCAGGATGGACGCGCTGCGCGCAGCGGGTCACACCGTGCAGGTCCCCAGCCTCCGCCTGGTGTCGCCCGAGCGCAGCGAGCTTCACAGACCGCGCCAGGCCTCCGACGCCGGTCCCGGAGTGAATCCGACGGCCAGAGTCATCGCGGCCCTGATGGCGTATCCGCTGATGAACGACCGTGACGAACGGCAGACGCTGGTCAACGAACTGCCCGCGGCCGCCGTCGCCCGGATGCCGAGGCACCCGATGCCGCGCACCGATGTCATCGGGATCTTCCGCGCGCTCAAGGGGCGGCCGGACGGCCTGTGGGACCTGTACGCCGCCGTGACGCTGATCGACGACGACCCCGCCCGCGCCGTCGAACTCAAGTCATCCGTACAGGACTTCCTCATGAACCCGGGGCCCGCGACGTGATCGGCTGGCGTGATCACACGGGTTTCGGGAAGGGGTCTCAGTCGTCATGATGGAGTAAACGGTGGCATCCTGTGCCACCGCTCGCGAAGGGGGAGCGCGTCTTGTACCAGCCGGTGCCCGCCGACGGCACACCCGATCACATCGAGTCCGACCTCGTCGACCTCGGCTCCGTAGGCGTCGCCGATCTGAGGCGGCTCTCCGCTCCGGATGGAGCCGCACGACTGCTCGCCGAACTCCGCCGCGCACGCACCAACGCGATGGGGGGCGGTGGCGAACCGGGAAGGGCCGAGTAGCCGTCGCAAGGTTCCGTCCACGACAGGGAGCGAAGTGTACGAGCCGATCCGTATGCCCGGCCCGTTGTTCGACGAGATCGCCGCCGGTGGCGGCTCGCCCGAGGCCGTGGCGTTCCTTGTCCGGGGCGAGCGCACGCGCCGTCTTCTGCTGCTCCGCGAGCTCCTGGACTTCCTCGACACGGACCCCGGCATCCTGGGAGCCCTGGAGGCCCGGGCGATCTGGCCCGTCCTGGAGGGCGCCGCGGTCCGGGCCCCCGAGGCGGTCGACGCGCTGCTGCTGACCCCCCAGGTCGGCAGCTGGCTCGCCCACACGCTCCGCCGGCTGCACGGCACGGCCTCCGGGCCGCCCCTGTGGGCCGACGCCGGCCAGATCGCGGCGGTGGCCGCGGCGGCGGCGCTGCACGCGGGCACGGACGCCGAACTCCTCCTGCCCGCCCGGGGTACGGCCGTCAGCCTGCCCGCGCTCGGCATGGTCCGGCTGCCCGGCCGGGACGACGGCGCGTTCCGGGCGGTCCCGGTGTCGGTGTCCCGGGGCGTCCTCACCGTCCGCGCCGCACACGGGCCCGACATCGTCCTGCGCCCCCTCACCGACCCGGAATCGGCCCACTGGCTGCCCGTGCACCGGCTGGACACGGGTCGCGGTGTGCGTGCCGTGCAGCTCGACGACCTGGACCCCTACCGCGACCTCGACGAGCCGATCGCCCCGGGACGCCTCGACCCCGCCGAACTCCGGTCCTGGCACACGCTGTTCCGGGACGCCGCGGCCATCCTGCGCCGAGGCGGGAGCGGACCAGGCGGTCTGCGGCCCGAGGAGATCGGCCGCATCGTCCCGTGGCACGCCAAGGACGGGGCCACCGCGCTTCCCGTACCCGCCGAAGGGCTCAGCGCGTCCACCGGTGACGCCTTCGCCTCGATGGTGATCGCCAGGCCACGGGACGGCCTCGCCCTCGCCGAGACCCTCGTCCACGAGTTCCAGCACAGCAAACTCGGCGCCCTGCTCCACCTCTTCCCGCTTCTGGACGACGACAGGTCCGAGCTGCACTACGCCCCCTGGCGCGCCGACCCCCGGCATCTGCCCGGGCTCCTCCACGGCGCGTACGCCTTCGTCGGGGTCACCGGATTCTGGCGGCAGCGGATCGGGGCCACCGAGACCGGCCCGGACGGAAAGGCGCCGTTCCTCTTCGCGATGCGCCGGCTCCAGACCCGCATGGTCCTGCGCACCCTGGCGACCCGCGCCACGCTCACCGGGCCCGGCCTGCGCCTCGTCACCCGGCTGTCCGAGACCGTCGACGCATGGCTGAGGGAGCCCGTGGAGCCCGCGACCGCGGACCGGGCCCGCGCGGCGGCCGTCAGCCACCGGGTGGAGTGGCGGCTGCGGAACCTGCGCTGCGGCGAGGACGACCGGGACACCCTCGTCAAGGCGCTGCGCTCGGGCGCCGCCCCCGTACACAGCGGTGAGGCGCGGGTCGCGCCCGGCCCGGGGCGCGGGTACTGGCAGGACGACCGCACCCGCCTCTTCCAGCAGCCGATACGGGAGTTCACGGCGGACCGGGCCCCGACGGCCGACGAACTGCTGGTCACCGGCGACCCGGGAGCCGCACGCACCGCCTACGCGGCACAGCTGCGCGGCCCCGGCCCGCTCGACCCGCACGCGCTCTCCGGCTGGCTGCTGGCCCACACGGCGCTGCACCCGTCCGACCGGCGCCTGCTGGCCCGCCCCGAGCGCTTCGCGGCCTTGGCGGAGGCGTGCCCGCCCGAGCACTGGACCCGGACCGCGCACTGGCTGGCAGGTGGCCCCGCCGGGCGCTGAGATCCACCGCACGCCGAACGGGCCGGGGGCGCACCCCCGGCCCGTCCTGGTCTGCCCGTCGCAGCGTGGAGGATCGGCTCGACGGAACGTCGACGTCAGCTCGACGAGACGTTGAACCCGTTCGTCGTGAAGTTCAGTCCGCCCGACGACGAGGTGATCTCGTAGCCGAACTGGACGTCGCCGATGGTCTCGTTGCCCCACCAGCCCTTGGTGTCCTTGATCCACTTCAGGATCGGGAGGATGTTCACCGTGCCTGACGAGGAGTCCGAGGTCCGCAGGAACGAGAACACCTCGTTGGCCCCGTTGCTGCCCTTGTAGACGGCCCAGGTGTGGCCGCCGAGGGTCACGTTCCCCTGGGAGGTCCCCAGGGGGCCGACGGCGCCGTTGTAGTTCACCCAGAGCATGACCTCGTAGTCGTAGTCCGTGTCCCAGATGTCGTAGGACGTGTTGTAGGCGCCGGACGAGGGGACCGTCACGTTGTAGCTGCTGGTCAGCGAGGAGAGCGAGCTGATCGGCTTGTTGACGATCTTCTTGGCGTTCGGGTACGACTTGATGCCGCCGGTGTTCGGGTGATTGGCCGTCACGCCCCAGTTGCTGGACGAGTTGGCCCAGATGGACTGGGAGCCCGCCCCGGAGCCCCAGATGTTGTTGTAGAGGATGTATCCGTCGGACGTGGTGTAGTTGCCCCACTGCTCGGACGAGGTCCAGATCGCGGCGTGGGCCGGTGCCGCGGCGAAGCCGATCAGTGCGGCCACGGCTGCCGCCGGGGCGAGGAGCAGCCTGGTCAGGGTGGATCGTGCCATGGGAAGTTCCTTCCATGTGGGGATGGAGGACTGCTACCGCGCTTCCAGGATGAGGACGCGGTCCACGCCGGCCGTCAGCTCCAGGGGAGCCGTGGGGTTTCCAGCGGAGGTCTCGGTGAAGGTGAATCCGTCGCCCGTACGCAGATCGACCCGCGCGTCGCGCGTGGGACGCAGCACCGCGGTGGCCCCGGTCTCGGACCAGCTCAGATCGAGGTGTGCGCCGAACCGCGTGCGCAGGCCCCGGAGTTCACCGGCGGGGCAGGACGCGGGGACGGCGGGCAGCAGCACCAGGCGGCCCGGTGCGGACTGGACGAGCGACTCGATCACGGCGGCCGGCAGCGTGTGGGCCGCATCCGCGTTGTAGACGTTCCGCGTGGGGTAGTGCGCGCTCATAAGCGAGTCGTGGAAGAAGTCACCGCCCAGCACCGCGTCCATCGCCGACGACACCCGCGCCGGGTCCCGCAGCCTGGCCGCGATCAGGGCGTGGTGCAGATGGCCGTGGGCGGAGTCGTTCTCCGACCCGCGCAGCTCCAGGGCGCGGTGAGCGGCCTCGGCCAGGGCCGGGGTGTCGTACGGATTGATCTCGTCCAGCGGCCACACCGGGTAGAGATGGCTGAGATGGCGGTGGTCGTACGTCTCGCGCAGGCCAGGCCACGCCCACTCGGCGAGCGCCCCGTCCTCGTTCACCAGATAGGCCGGGAGCCGGTCGGCCAGGGCCTTCCACCGGTCGGCCGACGGGTGTCCGGGAGCGTGCTCGGCGGCCGTCGTCAGGGCATGGCGGGCCGCGGCGATGTCCATGGTGGCGTTCACCGTGCCCCAGCTCGCGTTGGCCGGCCGGTTCTCCGGGGAGTACGAGGGAACGATCGCCAGGCGTCCGTCCGGGTCCTCGCGGCTGAGGAAGTCCTCGTAGAACAGCGCCGCTTCGACGAGTGCGCCGGTCAGGGAGGCGTCCGGGGTGCCGGTCGTCACCTCCGCGTGCTCCAGGAGCGGCTGCAGCAGCCAGTCCGCCCCCGCCGTCCACAGATGCAGCGGATAGGCGCGCTGGAAGTGCCGGGTGTGGCCGGACTCGCCGTCGGTGTGGGACGGCGCGACGATGCCACGGGCCCCGAAGAGTGCCCTCGCGTTGTCCCTCCAGTCGTCCAGCTGGCCCTGGACGAAAGCGGCATGGGCCCCGGTGACCTCCGGGAGCGCGGCTGCGGCGGCCGAGGAGATCTGGAGGTTGAGGTTGGCGTTCGTGGTGAACGCCCCCGACCAGGCCGTGTCCCAGTCCCCGGTCCACAGCCCCGTCAGCCGCGGCGGCAGCAGCCCCGCGGAGGACAGCAGGTGGTAGCGGCCCGCCGCGAAGAGCCGCTCCAGCAGGGCGGGACTCTTCGGGGTGCGCAGCAGCTCGCTGCCGGACAGTTCACGCTCCGGCGCCGCGTCCCGCAGCGTGAAGGAGGCGCGTCCGTACGCGGTCCGGTGGGCCGGGCGGTGCCGGTCCAGCAGGGCGGCGTAGTCCTCGTGCGGCAGCGCCGCCCACAGCTCACCGAGCTCGGGGCGCCCCCGCCCCCGGACCACACGGGTGACCAGCGTGAGGCCGCGCGCGCCCTCGATCCGGATGCCCTCGCCCGACACGGACACCCGGCCGCCGTCCACCCGTGCCACGGTGACGCCCGTGTACCCGAGCCCGCTGCCCGGGTAGCCCACCCGCAGGGCCAGACGCGCGCCGTCCGGGGTCAGCACCGTGGAGCGGCCGACGGCCAGATGCGCGGGTGCGCCGGGCAGCGCGTGGTCCAGGAGCAGATCGGCGGTCAGCCCGAGGTCGGTCACCTGCTGCACGACCACGTCATCGGTCCGCGAGACGAAGACACCACTGCGCCAGGCCTCGTACGACGCCGTCACCTCGCCGGTCGTGAAGTCGACCTCGCGGCGGTATCCGGCGACCGCCTCGTGCAGACCGCGGTCACGGCGGATCCGGGTCCTGAACGCCGGGTGGAAGGGCTGCACCCACACCAGCGGCCGCCCCGCGCCGAACTCCTCGGCCGCCTTCGTGTCCCCGGACAGCAGCGCGTCCTGGAGCGGGCCGAGGCCGTCGGCGAGCTCGGGAGGCGTGAGATCCTCGCTGCCGTTGGGCCGCACCAGCGTGTGGTGGTTGACGATCACCCGGTCATCGCCGGGATCGCCGAAGACCATCGCCCCGTGACGGCCGTTGCCGCTGAGGAACGCGTCCTCCCAGCGGGTGGCGGGGCCGGGCTCCCATGTGCCGTCGATCATGCCGAGGCACCTCTGAGCACGGCCACGCCGTGGCGCTCCAGCTCCACACCGCCGTCGGCCTCGGTGCCCGTGAGCAGGTCGAGGTACCGGCCGGGGAGCTTCACCCCGGCGGGGGCGCCGCCGTGGTTCAGCAGGAAGAGCAGCTCGCCGCGGCGCACCGCCTCGACCCCGGAGGGCAGATCCTCCAGCACGGGGCGCACACCGGCGCCGGCCGCCGCGCGGCCGAGCAGCTCGCGCAGCGCGGCGGGCTCCGGGAGCGTGGACACGTACATCGCGGTTCCCTTGCGGAGCACCGCGGGAAGGCCGTCCAGCTCGCCGCCGCGGTAGCCGGCCACGGTCTCCGCGGAACCGTCGTGCTCCAGCTCCTCCGACCACAGGGTGCCGCGGAACCCGTCGCACTCCACCGTGGCGTCCGCGTCCAGCGGCCACCACTCGTGCACCGTGCGGATGCCGAACAGCTCACGCAGCCGGCTGTCCATGCCGCCCGGCCTGACCCGGTCGTCCACGTCAGCGACGCCGGTGAAGAACCCGCACACCAGGGTGCCGCCGCCCCGCACATAGGCGACGAGGTTGTCGATCGCCGCGTCACTCAGCAGGTAGAGCTGGGGGACGAGAACCATGCGGTAGGCGCTCAGGTCCGCCTCGGGGCGCGCGAAGTCGGTCCCGATGCCGCTCTCCCACAGGCCCCGGTGCCAGGCGCGCACCAGCTCCGGGTACTGGACGAGCGAGGAGGGCCGGTCCTTCTGCGTACCGGCCCACCAGGCGTCCCAGTCGTGGAGCACGGCGACCTCGGCGGGCACGTCCGTGTCGCTCACCTCGGCGCCTATCAGGGCGAGTTCGGCTCCGATGCGCTTGATCTCGCGGAACGTGCGGCCGTGTTCGCCCGCGTGGCTCAGCATCGCGGAGTGGAACTTCTCCGAGCCCTGCCGGGACTGCCGCCACTGGAAGTAGCAGACGGCGTCGGCGCCCCTGGCCACCGTCTGGAGCGACCAGAGCCGGTTCAGGCCCGCCGGCTTGGGGTGGTTGACCTCGCGCCAGTTGACCGAGCCGGCCGCCTGCTCCATGACCATCCAGGGCCCCCGGGCCTGCGAGCGGGTCATGTCGGCGAGCATCGCGTTGTACTGGCCGCCCAGCGGGTCCTTCGGGTCCGGATAGATGTCGACGGAGACGACGTCCTCCCGCTCCGCCCAGGCCCAGGCGTCCTGGCCCTCCCAGAGCGGCATGAAGTTGGTCGTCACCGGGATGTGCGGGGTGCGCCGGGCGACGATGTCCCGCTCGGCGACGTAGCACTCCATCAGGGCGTCGGAGGTGAACCGCTTGAAGTCCAGCTCGTGCGCGGGATTCCTCAGGTACTGCACCCGGCGCGGCGGCAGGATCTCGGCCCAGCTGTCGTAGCGCTGGCTCCAGAACGCCGTTCCCCACGCCTCGTTCAGCGCCTCCACGGTGGTGTACCGGGCGGCCAGCCAGCGGCGGAAGTGCGCGGCTGTCTCGTCGCACCAGCAGTGCGTGCAGTACTCGTTGTTGATGTGCCAGAGGGTGAGCGCGGGATGGTCCGCGTACCGCTCAGCGAGGTCCTCGGTGAGGGCCGCGGCGTAGCGGCGGTAGACCGGTGAGCTCGGGCAGAAGTGCTGCCGGGAGCCGTAGTTGACCACGGCTCCTTCCTCGGTGCGCGGCAGTGTCTCCGGGTGCAGCGCGCCCATCCACGGCGGCGGCGAGGAGGTCGGGGTCGCGAGGACGACCCCGATCCCGTCCGCGTGCAACAGGTCCAGGAGCCGGTCCAGCCACCCGAACTCCCGCGCGCCCGGGCGCGGTTCGATTTTCGCCCAGGAGAAGACACCGAGGGTCACGGAGTTGACCCCGGCCTCCTTCATCAGCCGGACGTCGTCGGCCCACACCTCCTCGGGCCACTGCTCGGGGTTGTAGTCGCCTCCGAAGAGGACGCGGCCACGGGTGGCGTCGTGCAGGGACGGCATGGACGTCTCGTTCCTCTACTGGGGGTCTGCGTACTGGATGCCACGGCCGTTGGTGCCCAGATAGACACGGCCGTGGACACGGGGGTCGCCGGTGATGACCTCACCGGTCCACCCCCACTGGTGGGCGTCGTCGTTGATGCGGACCCAGGTCGCGCCCGCGTCGTCCGAGCGCAGCACGGCCACACCGTCGTACGTCGCGGAGACCCGCCCGGTCTGGAAGAGCGCCGGATAGCCGGCCCGGCCCTTCCTGGGAGCCGCCTTCCCGAAGCCGAGGGCGTGCGAGGCCTGGCAGCCGGCCACCGGGGCGAAGGTCAGGCCACCGTCCGTCGAGCGCAGCAGGCCGTTGTCCTTGGCGGAGAGCCAGAGGTCACCGGAGCGCCCGGGGGCCGCCGCGATCCGGAACTGCACATCGCCGGAGGGAAGCCCGGTGGCGCCCTCGGTGAAGGTCGCGCCCCTGTCGGTGGAGCGGAAGACGGTGCCCGTGTCCGTGTCGTACACGTAGAAGCGGGCGGCGTCGAGGGGGTCGGCCACCGGGGTGCCGCCCTTGGGGAACGTGGCCACCTCGGCCCAGGTCACCCCGTTGTCCGTGGAGCGGTGCGCGGCGTACTTGGTGCCGTCCCAGTGGACGAACGACCACAGGAGCACCGAACCGTCGGCGGATACCGCCACCGGCCCCGGGGCCGAGGGTGCGATCGCCGGCTGCGAGGCGAACGGCTGCCAGCTCGCCCCGCCGTCCCGCGAGTAGGCTCCGGCGGACTCCGAGCCCGACGGCCAGCCGGTCCGCACCACGTACGAGGGCTTCCTGGAGGCCAGGGCGAGCCCGGTCGCAGTGCCGAAGACGGGGTTGGACGCCATGCCGCGCGACGGGGAAGCGGTCAGTGAGTCGTGGTACATGACCCCGATGTCGCCGAGGCCGCTGAGCAGCCGGGCCCCCGAGGGCGGTGCGATCAGCTGACGTACGGACGACTCCTCAAGACCTCGGATCTCCGGCGCCCAGTGCACCAGGTCACGCGTCCCGAAGAGGGTGGCACCGGTGCCGTACACGAGGTGCGCCGAGTCGTACGGGTCCACGGCCAGGGCCTGGATCCACCAGCCGAACTTGGGCTCCCCGCCCCACTTCAGATACGGGGTCTCCGAGACGTCCAGCACCGCCGTGTCCTTGAGCGAGGTCCAGCTCGCCCCGCCGTCCGTCGAGCGGTAGAGGGTGTCCACAGGACCCCAGCGGTTGTTCGTGGAGACGACGACCGTGCCGGGGCGCGCGGCGTCCACGGCCACTCCGCCGTAGCCGAAGGTGTCGCCGGGGCCGGGGGGCACCGGGGTCACGTCGGTCCAGGTCCCGGTCACCGTGTCGAGGCGGTGCACCGAGCCGTCGGACTGGTTGTTCGGACCGGGCCCGTCCGCGTAACTCACGTACAGCGCACGGCTGCCCGCGTCGTACGCCGCACGGACCGGCACGCGCGTCGAGGCGCCGGCGGACGGCTGCCCGGGTACGGCCTCCCAGCCGCCGGCGGCCTTCGTGCGGTAGAGGGCCGTGCCGCCGTCGCCCCAGCCCGCGTACACCGTGCGGCCCGCCGCCACCAGCAGGGTGACGCCCTGGCCGCTCGCCGACGCGGTGGCCGGGAAGGAGGCGTCGGCGGACCAGGTGGCGCCTCGGTCCGCCGACCGCAGCAGCCCGTCGTGGCGCGTCCCGAGCCAGAGGGTCTCGCTGTCGCGCGGGTCGACCAGGAGCCGCTCGCCGCAGCCCCGGCCGTCCTCGTTGGCGCCGAGGCGCACGGTGAGATCCGTACGCGCCCAGGTCGCGCCCCGGTCCTCGGACCTGAGCACCGCGCCCGGGGACGCCCATGCCTGCGCGTACGTCCCGAGGGCGAGGTACAGCCGGTCCGGATGCGCCGGGTCGACCGCCATCGCCTCGACGCCCAGCAGGTTCCAGTCGTCCCAGCCGATGTGGTCGGTCAGCGCCGACCAGCGGGATCTTCGGTCGTCCCACCGGTAGGCCCCGCCGATGTCGGTCCTGGCGTACGCCAGTCCCTTGACGGCCGGATGGAACAGGACACCCGTCACGAAGCCCGTCCCGCCGATGGCCGCGGTGCGCCATCGGTGGGGCTGGGTCTTCGGGGGCCGGGGCGCGGCCGAGGCCGTCCCCGCCGCCGGAAGCACGGTGGCGGTTGCCGCGGCCACCGCCGCACCTGCCAGGACGGTACGGCGCCGCGGGTGCGGGGCGGGTTCGGGCTGCGGGACGGACGTGGCGCGCATGGCGAGGACCCTCCGGTGGGGGAGTGACGGGTGACTGCGGGGCAGGTGCGGCGGCTCAGCCCTTGACCGCGCCGGTGAGCATGCCTTCCTTGAAGTGCTTCTGCACGAAGGGGGACAGGACCGCGACAGGGATCAGCGCGAGCACCATGACCGCCATCTGGATGGCCAGCGGCGACAGATGGCCCGTGTTGATGGCCTGGGCGAGACCGGTGGGCCGCTCCTGCTTCAGCACCAGCTGGTTCATCACGTTCTGCAGAGGCAGCATCTCGGGGTCGCTGATGTAGATGGAGGCGTTGAACCACGCGCTCCAGTACCCGACCGCGTAGAAGAGCGTGATCACGGCGATGACCGCCCGGGACAGGGGCATGACGATCTGCCACAGGATGCGGAAGTCGCCCGCCCCGTCGATCCGGGCGCTCTCGATGAGTTCCTGGGCCGTGCTCATGAAGAAGGCGCGCAGCACCAGGATGTTGAAGACGTTGAGCGCGCTCGGCAGGATCAGCGCCAGATAGGAGTCGGTGAGGCCGAGCCCCTGGACCACCAGATAGGTGGGGATGAGCCCGGCGCCGAAGAACATCGTGGCGAGCATGAACAGCAGCAGCGGACGGTGCAGCACCGAACCCGTGCGGGACAGGCCGTAGGCGCACATGATCGACACGGCCATGCTGAAGAGCGTCCCGACGACGGTCACACAGAGGCTGATCACCGTGGCCCGGGTGACCTGGCCGCCGCCGAGGAGCTCCTGGTAGGCGACGAAGGTGATGCCGCGCGGGATCACCACCAGTCCGCCGGCCTCGGTGATCGCCTTCACCGAGGAGAGACTGGTGACGATCACGACCCAGAGCGGGAAGAGCACGGCCAGGCAGATCAGGACCAGGACGACGCCCTTGGAGGCGAGCCCCGTCTTCGAGGGCTCCTCCTCCCACACCGGACGCAGACGGCCGCGGGTGCCCGGCTTCACACCGGCCAAGCCGGTCATGCCGGAGAGCAGGCTGCTCACTTCTTGTACACCCCCTGCTCACCCATGAGATGGGCGACCTTGTTGGCCCCGAGGACCAGCAGCAGACCGAAGATTCCCTTGATGATTCCGACGGCCGCCGCGTAACTGAACCCGCCGTTGGTGATACCGACGTTCCAGACGTACGTGTCGAGCACCTCCGAGGCGCCCGGACCGACCGCCGTGCGCTGGAGCAGGATCTGCTCGAAGCCGACGGTCAGCGCGTTGCCCACCTGGAGCACCAGCAGCAGGGCGACCACGGGACGCAGGGCGGGCAGCGTGATGTGCCACATCCGGCGCCAGCGGCCCGCGCCGTCCATGGCGCTCGCCTCGTAGAGGTCGGGACTCACCGCCGCCAGGGCGGCGAGGAAGACGATGACACCCCAGCCGGCGTCCTTCCAGATCATCTCGAAGGTGATCAGGAACTTGAACAGACCGGGGTCGGTCATCAGGTCGAAACCCTCATGACCGTTCTCCCGCAGCGTCTGGGCGATGAGCCCCGCGCCGCCGAACATCTGCTGGAACACGGTGACGACCAGGACCCAGGAGAAGAAGTGGGGCAGGTAGAGGATCGCCTGCGCCACAGCCCGGACCCGGGGCCGCACGAAGCTGTTGATGAACAGCGCGAGCAGGATCGGCACCGGGAAGAACAGGGTCAGCTGAAGGAGGAAGATCGACAGCGTGTTGCGCAGCGCCGACCAGAACAGCCGGTCGTTCGCCATCTGCTGGAACCACTCGAAGCCGACCCACGGGCTCTGAGCGATCGCCTGGAACGCGTTGTCCGCGATGTACGGGTCGTAGTCCTGGAAGGCGACGACGTTGCCCGCCAGCGGGATGTACGCGAAGACCAGCAGCAGCAGCATCGCCGGCACGGTCATCAGGAGCAGGGTGCGGTCCCGGCGCAGCCGGTGCCGCAGGGGCACCTTCGCGGAGACCGGGGCCGGCCCGTCGTTCTCGGCCGGCGGCGACGCAGGGGACCCCTGCGCGCGCCGGTCCTCTGTGCTCAGTGACATGTCAGGAAGCCGACTCACCGGTCTCGTCGAGCAGCTTCTTGTACCAGTCGCGAAGCTTGTCGCCGCCCTTGGTCTTCCAGTCGGAGACCTGCTGCTGCATGTCGCTGATCTTCTTGCGGCCGCGCACGATGTCCTTCTCCAGGTCCTCGAACTGCGCGTTGAGCTCGGTGTACCGGGTGGGCTCCTGGATCTGCATGCCGTGGAACAGCGGCTTCCTCATGTGCGCGCCCTGGCGCTGCTGCCACTCGATGACACCCTTGGCGACGTCCGGGTAGTCCGGGTAGGCGCGGTACGGCTTGGAGGTCGCTATGTACTCGTAGGTGGCGAAGACCTCGTTGTTGCCCTTCTCGTTCTTGACGAGCACCCCGTCCTTCAGGGAGTGGTGGGTGCCCTCCAGGCCGTACGCCCGCAGACGCTGCTCCTTGCTCCCGTACGGAGCGGCGGTGAAGTTGGCCAGTGCGAGGAGGTCCTCGACGACCTTCTTGTCGGCCTTCTTGCTGACGAAGCACCAGATGTTGGAGGGGGAGGCCTCGTAGAGGACGGGATCACCGCCGTCGTGGGCGAAGATGTCCATCGCCGCCATCCGGAAGTCCGGCTTGTCCAGTCGCTGCACGGCCGTCGCCGCGTACCAGTCCGAGATGTCCGCGTTGTACATCAGGGCGTTGCCCGAGGAGAAGGTGGTGCGCATGTCACCCGTCTCCGCCTTGGCGTCCGGGTGCACGAAGCCCGCCGAGTACAGCGAGCGGGACCACTCCAGTGCCTCCAGGTACTCCTGGGTCTCGTAGCGGTTCACCAGCTTGCCGTCGACCAGCTGCCAGTAGTAGGGCTTCTCCGGCAGCACCCCGAAGAAGTTGAACGCCGACCAGGTCATGTCGCTGCACGCCCAGACCTTGCTCTTGGGGGCGTTGATCTCCTTGCAGAGGTCGAAGAACTCCTGCGTGGTGGTCGGGACCTCGTACCCCTTCTCCTCGAAAATGTCGGCGCGGTAGAAGGGCGTGATGTTGGGCGTGCCCTCGGCGGGCATCGGGATCCCGCGCAGCTGGCCGGCGAACACGCCGCGCTGCCAGGCGCCGGTGGGAATGGCCGCCAGGTTGGGGTACGCCTTGACCTTGTCACCCGACAGGTAGGGGCCGAGATCGGCGAACTTGTTGGCGATGGCGCTCGGGATCTTGCCCTGGAGCTCCCATCCCGGGACGACCACGGCGTCCGGGATGGCGCTGGACGCGAGCACCGCGCCGAGCTTCTGCCCGTAGACATTGCCGTCCTGGTTCTGCCACTTGACCTTGACGCCGGCGGCCTCGTCCATCGCCGTCCAGTAGGCGTTGCCCTCACCGGGCGAGGTGCCCCACAACGGGGCCATGATGCTGATCTCGCTGCCCTTGCCGAGCTTCTTCGGCACCGACACCGCCAGCTTGTCGGCGGGGAGTGCCGTCGTGAAGCCGTCGGCGGAGCCGTTCTTGCTGGGGATGTCAGGGGTGACGGTGTTCGAGGGGACGTAGGCCGGAAGGATGTCCTTCAGCTTGTTGCCCGTGGTCGTGCCCTCGTTCTTCGCGCCACCCGAACCGCCGCCACAGGCGGCGAGGAGCGGCATCCCCCCGCCCACGGCTGCCGCGACAACCACGGAGGAGGCGAGGAATCGTCTCCGGCTGGGAGCGGAGGGGGAGTTCGGCGTCATTGCGTCAACCCTTCGTGGTGCAACAGGACGGCCCGCGGCGGCGACTGCCGCTCGGCCCTGTGTCTGAGGTAGGGGCGTTACCGGCCGAGCCGGTGGCACTGCACCGGCTGAGCTGAAGCGGTCAACGGGCTGCCTCGTCGAAGCGCTTCGATGTTGCAGCGAGGTTAAGTGAAGGGTCTCGGCCACACAAGAGTTCGTTTCGATATTCCTCCGACCTGTGTCCGAACCGTTTCCAGGGGCCTTGTGGCATCGATGTGCCCGGAAGAGCCTCTTTGGGCCGGTAGCACCCTTGACACCCATGGGGTCGGCCGCAGAGCATCGAAGCGCTTCGAAAGATCTTCTCCTCGTATCGAAGGGGCTTTCGTTGCCCGATGCCCTTAAAACCTCCCACCTCTCCAAGGGGACCCGCACGTGACGGACCATCCGTTTCCCTTCCGCGACCCGCAGCTGTCCTTCTCCCGGCGCACCGACGATCTGCTCGGCCGGCTCACGCTCGACGAGCGGATCGCGATGCTGCACCAGTTCGCCCCGGCAGTGGAGCGGCTGGGGCTCGGCCCGTTCCGCACCGGACAGGAGGCCCTGCACGGGGTCGCCTGGATGGGACCCGCCACCGTCTTCCCGCAGGCCGTCGGCCTCGGAGCCACCTGGAACGACGACCTGGTACGCCGGATCGGCGAGGCCGTCGGCAACGAGGTGAGGGCCAAGCGCGCCCAGGACGACCGCGTCGGGCTCAACGTCTGGGCGCCGACCGTGAATCTGCTGCGCCACCCGCTCTGGGGCCGGGGCGAGGAGGGGTACTCCGAGGACGCCGCCCTGACCTCCGCCATCGCCGTCGCCTACACCCGCGGGCTGCGCGGCGACGACCCGCACTACTGGCGCACCGCCCCCGTGCTCAAGCACTGGCTGGCGCACAACAACGAGACCGACCGCGACACCACGTCCTCCTCGGTCAGGCCGCGCGTGCTGCACGAGTACGACCTGAGGGCCTTCCGTGACGCCGTGAAGGCCGGGGCGGTGGCAGGCGTCATGCCCGCCTACAACCTGGTCAACGGCCGTCCCAACCATGTGTCCCCGCTCCTGGGGCAGCACCTGCGGAGCTGGACCGACCAGCCCCTCGTCGTCTGCTCGGACGCGGGCGCCCCCACCAACCTGGTCGACTCCGAGCACTACTTCGACACCCACGCGGAGGCCACCGCCGCCGCGCTGAAGGCCGGCGTCGACAGCTTCACCGACCACGGCACGGACTCCTCGGTCATGACCGGCCGCATCCGGGACGCCCTCGCCCAGGGCCTCCTCGACGAGAGCGACATCGACACCGCGGTCCGCCGGCTGCTCGCCATGCGCTTCGCGCTCGGCGAGTTCGACCCGGAGCTGGACCCGTACGCGAAGGCCGACGCCCTCGACACCGAGGAGCACCGCGCCCTCGCCCTGGAGGCCGCCGAGCAGGCCGTCGTCCTGCTCAAGAACGACGGCCTGCTGCCCCTGAAGCCGCAGCAGGGCCACACCGTGGCGGTCGTCGGACTCCTGGCGGACGCCTGCAAGCTCGACTGGTACAGCGGAGCGCTCATGCACCGCTCGACGCCGCTCGACGGTATCCGCGAGCGCTACGGAGCCGGGAACGTCCTCTTCGCCGAGGGAGTGGACCGTATCCGGCTGAAGTCCTCCGACGGCTGGCTGCGGGTGCCCGAGGACAACGGCACGGTGCTCACGGAGACCCTGGGGGCGGAGGGTGCCCTCGACCCGGCACAGCTCGAGGGGCGCACCGACCTGCCCCCGCTGACCTCCGGCGAGGACGCCACCGAACTGGCCCTCGTCGACTGGGGCGACGGCGTCCTGACCCTCCGTACCGACGACGGGATGTACCTCTCCGTCGCCGCCGACGGATACGTCAGGGCGTCCGCGGACGAGCCGGGTGGCTGGGTCGTCCAGGAGACGTTCCGCATGGAGGCGGTGGAGGGACACGACAGCGGGCACCGCCTTCTGCACATCGGGACCGGTGGGTACGTGTCTGTCGCCGCCGACGGCGCAAAGGTTGCCGTGTCCGGGGGACCGATCTCCAAGGACGACGCCACGGTCTTCGAGGCCGAGACCGTCGAACACGGCGCGGACGTCGTGGCCCGGGTCGCCGCGGCCGCCGACACCGTCATCGTCGTCGCCGGCAATGACCCCCACATCAACGGCCGGGAGACCGAGGACCGCACGACCCTCGACCTCCCCGCCCAGCAGGACCGGATCTGGCGTGCCGCCCGTGCCGCCAACCCGCGCACGGTCCTCGCCCTGACCTCCGCCTACCCGTACGCGGTCGGCGACGCGGCGGAGGAGCTCCCCGCGCTGCTCTGGACCGCGCACGGCGGCCAGGCCGCCGGCACCGCCCTCGCGCGGGTCCTCGCCGGTGACGTCTCCCCGGCCGGCCGGCTCCCGCAGACCTGGTACGTGAGCGACGGCGATCTGCCGGGCCTGCTGGACTACGACATCATCGGCTCCCGCCAGACCTACCTCTACTTCGACGGCACCCCGCTCTACCCGTTCGGGCACGGACTCGGCTACACCGGTTTCAGCTACTCCGAACTGCACGCCGAGCCGGAGGGCGAGCGGCTGCGGGTCTCCCTGACCGTGACCAACGAAGGCGGGACCGCGTCGGACGAGGTGGCCCAGCTCTACGTCCGCCCGGCGGAGCCGGGTGACACGGCGGACCTGCCGCTGCGCAAACTGGTCGGCCACCGCCGCCTGCACCTCGCACCCGGAGCGGCCGAGCGCGTCGACTTCCTCGTGCCGGTGACGGAGCTGGGCCACTGGAGCGTGGCGCACGGCCGGTGGATTGTCACCCCGGGGGCGTACGAGTTCCTCGCCGGCGCGTCCAGCGCCGACATCCGGCTCACCGCCACCGCGGTCGTCGACGGCGAGACGCCGGGCCCGCGCCCCGTGGCGGAACACGGGCTGGAGGCGGCCGACTACGACCACCAGGAGCACACGGCGATCCTCGACCGCACGAAGACGGACGGCGACGCCGTCGCTCCCGCCGGTACGGACAGGGCCGGGCAACTCCTCTACAGGGACTGCGACTTCGGGGACGGTGCGGAAGGGCTGGTCTTCCACTACGCGGGTGAGGGCTCCCTCACCGCATCGGTGGCCGGCCACAGCGTGGAGCTGTCGCTCCCGGACACCGGCGGAGCGTACGACTACCGCACGCACACGGCCGAGCTCGGCCTCCAGGGCGTGCACGAGCTGCGCATCGGTATCCAGGGGTCCCTGCGACTCGCCCGCGTCGACGTCGTCACCGGCAAGGAGACCGCATGAAGTTCACCGACGGCTTCTGGCTCATGCGTGAGGGCGTCCGCGCCTCCTACGCGGTCGAGACCCGCGACCTGCGCGTCGAGCCCGACCGCTTCACCGCCTACGCCGCGGTCAAGCATGTCGCGGCGCGCGGCGACACCTTGAACACCCCGCTCATCACGGTCGAGTGCTTCTCGCCCGCCGAGGGCGTCATCGGCGTACGCACCACCCACCACGCCGGAAAGGCACGGCGCGGGCCGGACTTCACGATCCTGCCGGGCGAGACCACCGCGCCCGCGGCCCGCACCCGCCGCGACGGTGCCGTCACGGAGCTCACCAGCGGCCCGCTCACCCTGCGCATGGACGGTGACGGGCCCTGGGGCATCAGCTTCCTCGACGCCGACGGGCGGCGCCTGACGGGAGTCGACGCCAAGGGGACGGCGTTCGCCACCGCGCCCGACGGCACCCACCACATGATCGCCCAACTCGCCCTGGACGTAGGCGAGAACGTCTACGGGCTCGGCGAGCGCTTCACCCCGTACGTCAAGAACGGCCAGACCGTGGACATCTGGCAGGCCGACGGTGGGACCAGCAGCGAACTGGCCTACAAGAACATCCCGTTCTACCTCTCCTCGCGCGGCTACGGCGTCTTCGTCAACCACCCCGGCAAGGTCTCCTTCGAGGTGGGCTCGGAGTCCGTCGGCCAGGTGCAGTTCAGCGTCGAGGACCAGTCGCTGGAGTACTACATCGTCGCCGGCCCGACGCCGAAGGACGTCCTCGCCCGGTACACGGCCCTCACCGGCCGCCCCGCGCTGCCGCCCGCCTGGTCGTTCGGCCTCTGGTTGACCACCTCCTTCTGCACGTCGTACGACGAGGAGACGGTCACCTCCTTCGTCGACGGGATGGCGGAGCGCGGCATCCCGCTCTCCGTCTTCCACTTCGACTGCTTCTGGATGCGCGAGTACCAGTGGTCGGACTTCCTCTGGGACCCCGACGTCTTCCCCGACCCCGAGGGCATGCTGGCGCGTCTGAAGGAGCGCGGACTGCGCATCAGCATGTGGATCAATCCGTACATCGCGCAGAAGTCCGCGCTGTTCGCCGAGGGCGCCGAGAACGGCTACCTCGTCCGGCGGCCCAACGGCGACATCTGGCAGTGGGACCTCTGGCAGCCGGGCATGGCGCTCGTCGACTTCACCAACCCGGCCGCCCGCGCCTGGTACAACGACAAGTTGCGTGTCCTGCTCGACCAGGGCGTCGACTGCTTCAAGACGGACTTCGGCGAGCGCATCCCGACGGACGTCGTCTGGCACGACGGCTCCGACCCGGAGCGCATGCACAACTACTACGCGCAGATCTACAACCGCACCGTCTTCGAACTCCTGGAGAAGGAGCGCGGCGCGGGTGAGGCCGTGCTCTTCGCCCGGTCCGCCACGGCGGGCGGCCAGCAGTACCCGGTCCACTGGGGCGGCGACTGCTTCGCCTCGTTCACCGCGATGGCCGAGTCGCTGCGCGGCGGGCTGTCGCTGTCCCTGTCCGGCTTCGGCTTCTGGAGCCACGACATCGGCGGCTTCGAGGGCACCCCCGACCCGGCGGTCTTCAAGCGCTGGCTCGCCTTCGGCCTGCTCTCATCGCACAGTCGGCTGCACGGCAACGTCTCCTACCGCGTGCCGTGGGAGTTCGGCGAGGAAGCCGTGGACGTGGCACGGAAGTTCACCCTGCTCAAGCACCGTCTGATGCCCTACCTGTACGGAGTGGCCACCGAGGCCCACCGCACGGGCATTCCGATGATGCGGCCCATGCTGGCGGAGTTCCCCGGCGACCCGACGACGCGCACCCTGGACCGTCAGTACATGCTCGGCCCGGACCTGCTCGTGGCCCCGGTCTTCACGGAGGACGGCCAGGTCGAGTACTACGTCCCCGAGGGCACCTGGACCTCCCTGCTCACCGGTGAGCGGGTGACCGGCCCGGTGTGGCGGCACGAGACCCACGGCTTCGACAGCCTGCCCCTGCTGGTCAGGGACGGTGCCGTGCTCCCGTGGGGCGCCGACGACCAGCGCCCGGACAGCGACTGGCTGGACGGCCTCACCCTGCGGGTGTTCGGCTCCGGCGACGGTGAAGTGACTGTCGGAGTACCGGACCTGACGGGACATCAGGCTGCGGTGTTCCGCGTCGTACGGGACGCGGACGGCGTGCGGGTCACGGCGGAGGGCACGGACCGGCCGTACCGCGTGAGCGTGGAGGAGACCGGCGCTGCGGGGGAGGGGGCGGGGACGGTCACCGTCGCCTGACTCACCTGCCGCTTCCCCGCCCCGGTGACACGGGCGGGCGCGCAGCCCCGGAGAGCCGCCGTCGGCGCGGTCTCTCCGGGGCTGCCGTGCGTGCGGCGGACCGGAGGTGAGCGCACGTGCGGCCGAACCGGGCGCCGAGGGGCCGGATTTCGCTACGTTGCCTCCAGCGCGGCACATCCGGCGGACACCAGAAGGCGGCAGCGATGAGTGAGCGGCAGATGACGTTCCGAGCCCTGGACATCGGCGACGGTACCGACGGCCGGTGGGCCTCGCACACGCGGGCCAGGTGGCCGAAGGCGGAGGGATGGCTCAGCGAGGAGGGCCGGACCCCCGAGGGCGCGCAGCGGGCCCGCGCCCTCTTCGAGACGCACATGCCCGAGCTGGTACCCGTGCTCGACCGGCTCGCCGTGCAGCTGGACCGGCCCGGGGGCGACACGTTCCTCACCCTCGCGCTCATGAGGCCGTTCTTCTCCGGCTGCACGCAGATCGGCGGCAACGGCACACTCCTGCGCAACTACGACTTCAGCCCCGACGAGTGCGAGGGCACCATCGTCTCCTCGCACTTCCTGCGCCCGGTGATCGGGATGCAGGACGCCGGCTGGGGCCTGCTGGACGGGATGAACGACGCCGGGCTCGCGGTGTCGCTCACCTTCGGCGGACGATTCGTCCACGGACCGGGCTTCGCCGTGCTCATCGTGCTGCGCTATCTGCTGGAGACCTGCGCCACCGTCGACGAGGCCGTCGCCAGGCTGGCGACGATCCCGGTCGCCATTCCGCAGAACGTCACCCTGGTGGACTCCGAGCAGGTGGTGACGGTCCACGTCGGTCCCGACATCCCGCTGACCGTGACGCCCGACAGCTGCGCCGCCAATCATCAGCAGGCTCCGGTGCCCGAGGAGCAGGAGCGGTTCTCCCGCACCCAGGAGCGGCTGCGGGCCGTGCGCGCGTCGGGCGCGGACGACGTGGAGGCGATGCTGCGGCCACCGCTGTACCAGTACGCCTACGACGAGGGCCTGGGCACCGTGTACACGGCGGCCTACCGCCCCGCGGAGGGGCGAGTGACCTACATCTGGCCCGGCGAGCGCTGGGAGCAGTCCTTCGAGGACTTCACCCCGGGGTCGCGCACCGTGACCATCGGTGGCCGCGCGGTTCCGCTCCCCGGTCCTGCCGGGGCGCCGCTCGCGGACCGGCCGCACGGGGTCTCGCCGAGCTTCCAGTCGTCCGTCTGAAGAAGGCCCGCGTCGCCGCCCGGCACCGCTCCACAGGATGCGGCAGGCCCGTGCCGCCGTCGCACCCGTCGTGTCCCCGGCCAGTGAGTCATGTCACTCAGAGTGAATTTCTCGGCATACATCGAGCCGGGCCGGGGAGGGGTCAAGCCTGCTGGTGCCGGACCCGGTCCACCGGCGCAGGTGCTCGGCCGGACCGGTGCGGAGCAGACAGGCACGGAAGGCAGCTCACCCCATGTCGGCACACCCCTCGTCGGCCCACCCCCCGGCCACCCTGGAGACCGTCCACATCGACGGCCGCTGGCAGCCGGCGGCATCGGGCGCGACGCGCGAGATCCTCGACCCCGCCGACGCCACCGTCCTGGCCGTGGTCTCCGAGGGCGGCACCGAGGACACCGACGCGGCCGTGGCCGCCGCACGCCGTGCCTTCGACGACGGACCCTGGCCCCACAGGCCCGTCGCCGAACGCGCCGAGCTGCTGCGCACGGTCGCGCGCCTCCTCCAGCGGGACCGCGAGGAGATCGCGATCACCGAGAGCCGCGACACCGGCAAAACCCTCGAGGAGGGCCGTGTCGACGTGGACGACGTCACCAACGCCTTCCGCTACTTCGCCGACCTCGTCATGAACGAAAGCGGCGGCAGGGTCGTCGACGCGGGCGACCCCGACGTGCACAGCGTCGTCGTGCACGAACCGGTCGGTGTCTGCGCCCTGATCGCCCCGTGGAACTACCCGCTGCTCCAGGCCAGCTGGAAGATCGCCCCGGCCCTCGCCGCCGGCAACACCTTCGTGCTCAAGCCCAGCGAGGTCACCCCGCTCTCCACCGTCCACCTGATCCGGCTGCTCGCGGAGGCCGGACTCCCCGACGGCACCGCCAACCTCGTCACGGGCGCCGGCGACCCCGTCGGAGCCCGGCTCTCCGAACACCCCGACGTCGACCTGGTCTCCTTCACCGGCGGACTCGCCAGCGGAACGAAGGTCGCCCAGGCCGCAGCACCCACCGTCAAGAAGGTCGCCCTGGAGCTCGGCGGCAAGAACCCCAACGTCGTGTTCGCCGACGCCTGCGCCACCGAAGAGGGCTTCGACACCGCCGTCGACCAGGCGCTGAACGCCGCCTTCTTCCACAGCGGCCAGGTCTGCTCCGCCGGCGCCCGCCTCATCGTCGAGGAGTCCGTCAGCGAGCGCTTCGTCACCGAACTCGCCCGCCGCGCCGACGCGATCAGGCTCGGCCGGGGCACCGTCGACGGCGTCGAGTGCGGCCCGCTCGTCTCCGCGCAGCAGCTCGCCAAGGTCGAGGCGTACGTGGCATCCGCCCGTGAGGAGGGCGCGGTCGTCCGCTCCGGCGGCGCCCGCCCCGAGCCCACCGGCACCCTCCCCGCGAGCGGCTACTTCTACCGGCCGACCGTCCTGGACGGCTGCCACCGGGAGATGAAGGTGGTCCGCGAGGAGACCTTCGGCCCGATCCTCACCGTCGAGACCTTCCGCACCGAGGAAGAAGCCGTCACTCTGGCCAACGACACGGACTACGGCCTCGCCGGCGCCGTGTGGACGACCGACGCGGGCCGCGCCCGGCGCGTCGCCGGCCGGCTGCGGCACGGCACCGTGTGGATCAACGACTACCACCCCTACCTCCCGCAGGCCGAGTGGGGCGGCTTCGGCAAGTCGGGCACGGGCCGCGAACTCGGCCCCACCGGGCTCGCCGAGTACCGCGAGTCCAAGCACATCTACCAGAACCTCAACCCGCGCCCGCAGCGCTGGTTCGCCGGCTGACCAGGAAAGTCCCCTCCTCGCCCGGCTGTTCGGCAGCACCACGCACACGTAAGCACCTTGCAGAAGGAGCAGTGACCGATGCCCCCGTCCCCCAGCACCGCACGCCCCGAACCCGTCGACTACGTGATCGTCGGAGGCGGCACAGCCGGCTCGGTCATCGCCTCCCGGCTCACCGAGGACCCCGATGTCACCGTCACCGTCATCGAGGGCGGACCGAGCGACATCGACCGCGAGGACGTCCTCACGCTCCGCCGCTGGCTCGGTCTCCTGGGCGGCGACCTCGACTACGACTACCCCACCACCGAACAGCCGCGCGGCAACTCCCACATCCGGCACAGCCGCGCCCGGGTCCTCGGCGGCTGCTCCTCGCACAACACCCTGATCAGCTTCAAGCCGCTGCCCGGCGACTGGGACGAGTGGGCCGAGGCCGGTGCCGACGGCTGGGACGCCGCGGCCATGGACCCCTACTTCGCCCGGCTGCGCAACAACATCGTGCCCGTCGACGAGAAGGACCGGAACGCCATAGCCCGCGACTTCGTCGACGCCGCCCAGGCCGCCGCCGGTGTCCCGCGCGTGGACAGCTTCAACAGGAAGCCCTTCCACGAGGGCGCCGGATTCTTCGACCTGGCCTACCACCCGGAGAACAACAAGCGCTCCTCCGCGTCCGTCGCCTACCTCCACCCGCACATCGAGGCCGGTGACCGCCCCAACCTCTCCTTCCTGCTGGAGACATGGGCGTACCGCCTGGAGTTCGACGGCAACCGGGCCACCGGAGTGCACGTCCGCACCAAGGACGGCGAGGAGATCCTCCTGCGCGCCGCCCGTGAGGTCATCGTCTGCGCGGGCGCGGTGGACACCCCCCGGCTGCTGATGCACTCCGGCGTCGGACCCGCGAAGGACCTCACCGCGCTCGGCATCCCCGTCGTCCACGACGCCCCGGGCGTCGGCGAGAACCTGCTCGACCACCCCGAGTCCGTCATCGTCTGGGAGACCGACGGGCCCATCCCGGAGAACTCCGCGATGGACTCCGACGCGGGCCTCTTCGTGCGCAGGGACCCTGAATCCCGGGGTCCCGACCTGATGTTCCACTTCTACCAGATCCCCTTCACCGACAACCCGGAGCGCCTCGGCTACGAGAAGCCCGAGCACGGTGTGTCGATGACCCCGAACATCCCCAAGCCGCGCAGCCGCGGCCGCCTGTACCTCACGAGCGCCGACCCCGAGGCCAAACCGGCCCTGGACTTCCGCTACTTCACCGACGAGGACGACTACGACGGCCGCACCCTCGTCGACGGCATCAAGCTCGCCCGCGAGATAGCGAAGACCGAACCGCTGGCCCACTGGCTGAAGCGCGAGGTGTGCCCCGGGCCCGAGGTCACCTCCGACGAGGACATCAGCGAGTACGCCCGCAAGGTCGCGCACACCGTCTACCACCCCGCAGGAACCTGCCGCATCGGGGCCGTGGGCGACACGGACGCCGTCGTCGACCCCCAGCTGCGGATCCAGGGCCTGGAGGGCGTCCGCATCGCCGACGCGTCCGTCTTCCCGTCCATGCCCGCCGTGAACCCCATGATCGGTGTCCTGATGGTGGGCGAGAAGTGCGCCGAACTGCTCCGAACCACCCCGACCACCGGAGGCGATGTCCGATGAGCGAAGCCGGCACCCCCGTGTTCAGCGTCCGGAACCTCTGGAAGGTCTTCGGGCCCAAGGCCGACCGCATCCCCGGCAGCGAGCACGCGGAGCTGCCGCCGGCCGAACTGCGCGAGCGCACCGGCTGCACCGCGGCCGTGCGCGACGTCTCCTTCGACGTGCACAAGGGCGAGGTCTTCGTCGTCATGGGCCTCTCCGGCTCCGGCAAGTCCACCCTCGTACGCTGTCTGACCCGGCTCGTCGAACCCACCAGCGGCACCCTCGCCATCGACGGCGAGGACGTCCTGGGCATGGACACCACCCGGCTGCGCGAACTGCGCCGCCACCGCGCCGCCATGGTCTTCCAGCACTTCGGGCTGCTGCCGCACCGCACGGTGCTCGACAACGTCGCCTACGGCCTGGAGATCCAGGGCCTCGGCAGGGCCGAACGGCGCGCCAGGGCCGCCGAACTCGTGGAGAAGGTCGGCCTCGCCGGCCTCGAAGGCCGCCGCCCCGCCCAGCTCTCCGGCGGACAGCAGCAGCGCGTCGGACTGGCCCGCGCCCTCGCGGTTGACCCCTCCGTCCTCCTCTTCGACGAACCGTTCAGCGCACTCGACCCGCTGATCCGGCGGGAGATGCAGGACGAAGTCGTACGGCTGCACCGCGAGGAGGGCCGCACCATGGTCTTCATCACCCACGACCTCAGCGAGGCACTCCGCCTGGGCACCCGCATCGCGCTCATGCGTGACGGCGGGATCGTCCAGCTCGGCACCCCCGAGGAGATCGTGGGCTCGCCCGCCGACGACTACGTACGCGAGTTCGTCAGGGACGTGCCCCGCGAGCAGGTCCTCACCGTCGCCACCGCCATGCGCCCGCCGACCGCGGGGGAGGCCGACAAGGGCCCCGCACTCCGGCCCGGTGCCACCGTCTCCGAGGCCATCGAGGCCGTCTCCCGCTCCGGCGAGCCGGTCGCACGCGTCATGGACGGCGGCAGGCTGCTCGGCGTCGTCGACCACGCCTGCCTGCTGGACGTGGTGGCGGGCGCGGGAGTCCGTGAGGTGACCGTCTGATGGCCACCGCCCAAGCCGCCACCGGTACCGCGTCCGGCCCCCCGGGGAACGCCCTGTCCGGGGCACTGCGCGGCCGTCCCGCCCTCGGCAAGGTCCTGGCGCTGCTGGTGATCGCCGCCGTCGCCGTACCCCTCGCACACGCCCGCTGGGGCGGCGGAGCCTGGCCCTCCGCCCTGACCGTCGACCTCGGCGGACCCCTCGACGAGGTCAACGACTGGATCATCGGCAACCGCGACAGCCACCCGCTCTTCCTCTACTTCTTCGGCCACATCAGCAACGCCGTCGTCCTGTCCGTGCGCGGCGTCTACCTGGCGCTCCTCGCCCTCGGCTGGGCCGGAGTCACCGCCCTCGCCGCGCTCGTCGCCTGGCGCACCGCCGGATGGCGCCTGGCACTGACCGCGGGACTGTCCTTCCTGGCCTGCGGACTGCTCGGCATGTGGGTACCGACGATGCAGACGCTCGCCCTGATGGTCGTGGCGGTCCTCGCCTCCGTGGTGCTGGGCCTGCTCCTCGGGCTCGCCGCGGGCCTCTCGGACCGTACGTTCCGCGTCCTGCGTCCCGTCCTGGACACCATGCAGGTGCTGCCCGCCTTCGCTTATCTGCTGCCCGTCGTGCTGGTCTTCGGCATCGGCGTGCCCGGCGCGGTCCTCGCGACCGTCGTCTACGCGGCTCCGCCGATGGCCCGGCTCACCGCGCTCGGACTGCGCGGCGCCGACGCGGGCGTCATGGAGGCCGTCACCTCGCTCGGCGCGACCGGCCGGCAGCGTCTCCTGAGCGCCCGTCTGCCGCTGGCCCGCAAGGAGCTCCTCCTCGGCCTCAACCAGACCATCATGATGGCGCTGTCCATGGCCGTCATCGCCTCCGTCATCGGCGCCGGCGGCCTCGGCGACCGCGTGTACCAGGCGCTCTCCTCCGTCGACGTCGGAGCCGCGCTCGCCGCGGGCATCCCCATCGTGCTGCTCGCCGTCGTCCTGGACCGTACGACTGAGGCGGCCGGCCGGAAGATCGGTACGGAACCCACCGGCCCCACCGTCCTGCGCGGGGCGCGCGGCTGGGCCCTCGCCGCCCTGACCGCCGGGGCCGTCGCCGTCGTGGGCCGCTTCACCGGCGGCCGCGTCTGGCCCGACGGCGGTGTCCTCGCCGTCGCGGGCCCGGTCAACACCGCCAAGGACTGGATGGTCGACCACCTCTACACCGGCATCCCCGTCATCGGCGGAACCGCCGACTGGGCTGCCCACTTCACCAACTGGATCCTCAACCCGCTGCGCGACGGGCTCCAGGGGCTGCCCTGGTGGTCCGTGCTGCTGATCGTCGCCGCGCTCGCCTGGACGATCGGCACGTGGCGCACCGCGCTCACCGCCGTGCTCGCCATGGCGGCCATCGGGGTCCTCGGCGTCTGGGACGTGTCGATGGACACCCTCAGCCAGGTCCTCGCCGCCGTCGCCGTCACGCTCGTCCTGGGCTTCGCCGTCGCCATCGGCGCCGCGCGCAGCCGCCGCCTCGAACGGCTGCTGCGGCCCGTCCTGGACGTCTTCCAGACCATGCCGCAGTTCGTCTACCTCATCCCGGTCGTCGCCCTCTTCGGTGTCGGCCGAGCCCCCGCCGCCGCCGCGGCGGTCGTCTACGCGCTGCCCGCCGTCGTCCGCATCACCACCCAGGGACTGCGGGGCGTCGACCCCGCCGCGATGGAGTGCGCCCGCTCGCTCGGCGCCACCACCGGCCAGCAACTGCGCCAGGTCCAGCTCCCGCTGGCCAGGCCCGCCCTGCTGCTCGCCGTCAACCAGGGCGTCGTGCTGGTCCTCGCGGTCGTCATCATCGGCGGCCTCGTCGGCTCCGGGGCGCTCGGCTACGACGTCGTGTTCGGCCTGGCCCAGGGCGATCTGGCCACCGGGCTCGTAGCGGGCGCCGCCATCGTCTGCCTGGGGCTGATGCTGGACCGCGTCACCCAGCCCACCGCCCGCCGCCAGCGGAAGGAGAGCTGACATGGCTCGCACCCGTACCCGCGCCCGTCTCCGTACGTCCGCCATCGTCGCATCCGCTGCCGCCCTGCTGGCCGTCACCGGCTGCGGCGCCGCGGACATGACCAAGCAGGCGAGCCCCTTCGCGGCGCCCGCGGACATCAGGACCGTCACGCTCTCCGTGCAGTCCTGGGTCGGCGCGCAGGCCAATGTGGCCGTCGCCCAGAAGATCCTGGAGGACGAACTCGGCTACCGCGTCGACCTGGTCCAGACCGACGAGGTACCCGCCTGGGACGCACTCAGCCAGGGCAGGGTGGACGCCATCCTGGAGGACTGGGGCCACCCCGACCAGGAGAAGCTGTACGTCCAGGACAAGAAGACCATCGTCTCCGGGGGCGACCTCGGCGTCACGGGCCACATCGGCTGGTACGTCCCCAAGTACTGGGCGGACGAGCACCCGGACGTCACGGACTGGAAGAACCTCGACAAGTACGCCGACGAGCTGCGCACCCCGGAGAGCGGCGACAAGGGCCAGTTGATGGACGGTTCGCCGTCCTACGTCACCAACGACAAGGCCCTGGTCAAGAATCTCGGCCTGGACTACAAGGTCGTGTTCGCCGGCTCCGAGGCCGCGCAGATCACCCAGATGCAGCAGTTCGCCAAGGAGAAGAAGCCCTTCCTCAGCTACTGGTACCAGCCGCAGTGGCTGTTCAACGAGGTGCCGATGGTCGAGGTGAAGCTCCCCGAGTACTCCGACGCGTGCGCGGCCAAGGACCCGGCCGACATCGACTGCGCGTACCCGACGACCCCGCTCCAGAAGTACCTCAACGCGGGCTTCGCGAAGCGCGGCGGTGACGCCGCCGCGTTCCTGAAGAAGTTCCACTGGTCGGAGAAGGACCAGAACGAGGTCTCCGAGCTGATCGCCTCCGAGCGGCTGACGCCCGACGAGGCGGCGGGGCGCTGGATCGAGAAGCACCCCGGCACCTGGAAGAAGTGGCTGGACAGGTGATCTGAGCCGGGGCCAGGCTCCGCGCCCCACCGTCGGCCGCCGCGGCACAGCTGCGGCGGCCGACGCCGTTCCGGGTCACGCGTCGCCGCGCCTCGCCGTTGTGCGGCCTCCGGCGGGACCCGCTCCGCCATGATGCTCGTGCCGGCACCGCGAGCGTCGCGGAGGCGGACGGGCCGATGAGTTTCCGGGGCGCGCCGAGTCTGCCCTGGCAGATGCCGCGGTCCGCCGAAGGAGGAAGCCGTGAAGGATGTCTGGCCGATGGTCCACGCGGAGCGTGCGGCGCTCATCGGTGATCTCGAACGACTCGACGACGAGCGGTGGGACGGGCCCTCGCTCTGCGCGGGATGGACCGTGCACGACGTCGTCGCCCACCTGGTCGACACGGCCCGGACGACCCGCCCGGGCTTCCTGATCGGCCTCGCCCGGGCGCGGTTCGACTTCGACCGCCAGAACGCCCGCGGTGTCGAGCGTGAACGCGGCGCCTCGCCCAGGGAGACGCTGGAGCGGCTGCGGCGGGTGGCTTCGCGCACCTCCACCCCGCCGGCGCCCCTCGACAGCAGGCTCGTGGAGGAGATCGTGCACGGTGAGGACATTCGACGGCCGCTCGGGCTCGCCCGTTCCTACCCGAAGGAGGCCGTCGTCCGGTCGCTGCGTCTGCAGGCCCGGACGCCGGCCTCCTTCGGCGGTGCCAAGGAGCTCGTGGCGCGCGCCCGTCTGACGGCATCGGACGCGGACGTGTCGGTCGGTGAGGGCCCGGAGGTGCGGGGCCCGGCGCTCTCGCTGCTCCTGGCCGTCTCCCGTCGGCGGGTGGCCCTGGACGACCTGGAGGGGGAGGGCGTCACCGCGCTGGCCGCTGCCGTCTGACGCCCCCACCGGCTGTCCGGCCCCCGCCTCAGGCTGTCGGCAGAACCGCCCCGCCCCGCGCCCGCGACGCCACGACGAGCGTCGCCGCGACGAGCAGTGCGGCGAGGATGCCGGTGGCCAGCACCGGGACCGGAGTGAACGTCATCGCCAGTACGCCGAGGACCACCACCGGGTGGATGAGGTCGGTCCGGCTGCGGATCTCGGCGCCACGGTGGTGGAGCAGCCACACCAGGGTGACGAAAACGGCCACCGGAACGGTGAACACCGCAGCCGTCGCCCGGTCGGAGAGGTGGCCGTGACCGGTGGCGTGGGCGACGTTGACCGCCAGCCCGGCGCCGACCGCGGCGGCCGAGGCGAAGACGGCGTAGTGGCCGTAACCCCAGAGGATCGCCGACCTGAGGCCGTCGAGCCGCCGCGGGGCGTTCTGCGCGAAGTAGAGCCACCACAGGGCGAAGACGGTGAGTACTCCGCCGACGACCAGGGTCGCGATGTCGCCGAGCGCCGTCTCGCCGTCGAGGGCCGTACGGACGGCCGCGGTCGCCGCGGTGATGGTCTCGCCGAGGACGATGAGGGTGAACAGACCGTACCGCTCGGCGATGTGGTGCGGGTGCCAGGTGGTCATGGCGGCGCTCTCGGCCCAGACGGGTACGGCGAGTTCGGCCACGACCAGGACCGCGAACAGCGGCAGGCCCCAGTCCTCGGGCAGCGCGAGCCGGGCCACCCAGCCGACCTGCACGATCAGGATGCCGACGGCGTACCGCACGCAGGAGCGCCGCCGTTCGGGGTCGGAGCGGGCGGCGCGCAGCCACTGGGTCACCATGGCGAGCCGCATGACGACGTAACCCCACGTGATGACGGTGAAGTCCTCGTGCTGGAGGGCGTCCGCCGCTCCGGCGGCCAGGATGAGCGCACCGGTGATCTGGACCAGCGTCAGGAGCCGGTACGGGACGTCGTCCGTGTCGTAGGCGGAGGCGAACCAGGTGAAGTTCATCCAGGCCCACCAGATCGCGAAGAACACCATCGCGTAGCCGAGGACCCCGTGGCCGATGTGCCCCTCGGCGAGCTCGTGCTCGAAGGCGGCGGACGCCTGGGCGACGGCGGTGACGAAGCACAGGTCGAAGAACAGCTCCAGCGCCGTCGCCGTGCGGTGTTCCTCGCCGGCGAGGCGGGCGACCATCGGCCGGTGCCATGCGCCGACGGCGGAGTGTGACTGACTCATTCGTACCCGGTTTCAGCGGTGGGAGGGACAGTGCGGCCCCGGCCGGTCCCGAGGACGGCGGGGCGCCCGCCCCGGCCGGTCCCGGAGGCCGGCCGGCTCGGCGGACACCGTCACGTTACGAGCGGGCCCGGAGTCCGCGCAACGTCGACAGGCCCGTTTCCGCTGCTCACAGCCGTACCGGCCCGGGACGAGGGCGGCGGCGCGGGGCTCAGAAGGACGTGATGACGACCCGGGCCACTTCGGGGTCCCGTGCCGCCGCGTAGCCGGCGTCGATCCCGTCCAGGGCGATCTGCCGGGAGACGAGGCCGTCGAGGTTCAGGCGGCCCTGGAGGTACAGGTCCGCGTAACGGGGGATGTCCCGCCGGGGGTTCCCCGATCCCATGATCAGCCCCTGGATGCTCTTCTGCTCCAGCAGCAGCCGGGGCAGCGACAGCTTCAGCTCTCCTCCTCCGCCGCCCGCCAGGCCGACGATGTACACACCGCCCCCGGGGGCCGTCATGCGCAGCGCCTGTTCCGCCGTCGCCGCCACACCGACGATGTCGAAGGCGTGCCGCACCCCGCCCCCGGTCAGCTCGCGGACGGCCGCGACGGCGTCCACGGCGGCGGAGTTGACCACGTCCGTCGCGCCGAAGTCGCGCGCCCGCCGCAGGGTGCCGTCCTGCACGTCGACCGCGACGACGCGGGAGGCCCCCGCGAGCCGCGCCGCCGCGACCGCGTTGAGCCCGACGCCCCCGGCGCCGATCACCGCCACGGTCTCACCCGCCCGGACACGCGCGCCGTTGAGGACGGATCCCGCACCGGTCAGCACCCCGCACCCCAGGAGGGCGGCCGGCGCGAACGGCAGCCGGCGGGGGACCGCGGTCAGCTGGTTCTCGTGGACGAGGGCCTGCTGTGCGAAGGCGCCCAGCCCCATCCCCTGGGTGACGGGCAGGCCCGCGCGGCTGAGCCGGGGGCCGTCCTTCGCGGGATCGCGCAGCGTGGCCCCCTGGTTCGCGCACTGGTACGCCCTGCCGTCGAGGCACGCCGGGCAGGTGCCGCACCACTGGACGAGACAGCCCACGACATGGTCCCCGACGGAGAAGGAGCGCGCGTACGGGCCGACGTCGACGACGACGCCCGCGAGCTCGTGGCCCAGGACCACGGGCGGCGGAAAGCCCGCGAACGCGTGGGTGGCGAAGGTGAGATCGGTGTGGCAGAGACCGGACGCCCTCACCTCCACCAGCACCTCGCGGCCCTGCGGCTTCGCGATGTCGACGTCCTGCACGACGAATCCGCTGCCCAGCGCGTCCACCACTGCGGCTTTCACTCCCACTCCCTCTCCGTCGGCCCTGCCGCCCCGTCCGGCTCAGACCCGGTCGAGGTAGAAGTAGTAGAACGGGCCCTCCGGGCCGGTGCCCTTGCGGTTCATGATTCCCATGAGGGTGCGCTCGTCGACCGCCTTGAAGTGGTCGAAGACCGGCTGGCCGTCGTAGACCATGGTGGCCGTCGACTCCCCCCGGAACTCGATCATCCACAGGCTGGCCTCGCCCTTGCCCAGTTCGGTGTCGCTGTACAGCGTGCCGTCCTCGCCGCGCACGATCAGCGGCTTGGCGTCGGCGGCGGAGACGAACGTCTTGCCGTACCAACCCGCCTTCTGCAGGAACCCGTTGAGCGGGTGCCCGGTGTCGAACTCGCCGCCCCGCCACTCACCGAGGATCTCCTCGACACGGACGGTCGGCAACACGGCCCAGACGGCTTCGAGTTCCTCGACCGGGACGGCGGATTCCTTGGCGCGCAGGACGGCGAACAGGGTTCGCGCTTCATCGATGCCCATCGGCTTCCTCCTCAGCAGCGTGAAACAAGCATCCGCAGTATGTATCACTGTTTCGTGCAAGGCCAGAGGGCGGGCAGGGGACGGCCGGCGGTCCCCGGCCGGAGCCGGTCAGCCGAGGGGCCGGGCCGCCTCCTGGGGGGCGGGCCGCTCGAACTGGGTCCGGTGCAGCTCCTCGTAGCGCCCGCCGATGGCCAACAGCTCGTCGTGCGTGCCCCGTTCGACCACCCTCCCGTCCTCGACGACCAGGATCAGATCGGCCGCCCGCACGGTGGACAGCCGGTGGGCGATCACCACGGCCGTGCGGCCCTCCAGGGCCTCGGTCAGCGCCTCCTGCACGGCGGCCTCCGACGTGGAGTCCAGGTGCGCGGTCGCCTCGTCCAGGATCACCACCCGCTGACGGGCCAGCAGCAGGCGGGCGATGGTGAGCCGTTGGCGCTCGCCACCGGAGAGGCGGTAGCCGCGCTCGCCGACCACCGTGTCCAGCCCCTCGGGCAGCGACGCCACCAGGCCGTCCAGGCGGGACCGGCGCAGCGCGTCCCAGATCTCCTCCTCGGTGGCCCCGGGCCGGGCGAGCAGCAGATTGGCGCGCACCGACTCGTGGAAGAGGTGCCCGTCCTGGGTGACCATGCCGAGTGTCGCCCTGATGGAGTCGGCCGTCAGATCGCGTACGTCGACCCCGCCCAGCCGTACGGTGCCGGAGTCGGCGTCGTACAGCCGGGGGAGGAGCTGTGCGATCGTCGACTTGCCCGCTCCCGAGGAGCCCACGAGAGCGATCATCCGGCCGGGCTCCGCGGTGAACGAGACGTCGTGCAGCACCTGCGTGCCGCCGCCCGCGTCGAGCGTGGCGACCTCTTCGAGTGAGGCGAGGGAGACCTTGTCGGCGGAGGGATAGCCGAAGGACACCCCGTCGAACTCGACGGACACCGGTCCCTCCGGTACCTCGCGGGCGTCCGGCTTCTCCGCGATCAGCGGCTTCAGGTCGAGGATCTCGAAGACCCGCTCGAAGCTGACCAGGGCGCTCATCACCTCGACCCGGGCGCCGGCCAGGGCCGTCAGCGGGGCGTAGAGCCGGGTGAGGAGCAGGGCCAGGGCGACGACCGCACCCGGCTCCAGGCTGCCGCGCAGCGCGTAGTACCCGCCCAGGCCGTAGACCAGGGCGAGGGCGAGCGCCGACACCAGGGTGAGCGCCGTGACGAAGGTGGACTGGAGCATCGCCGTACGGACACCGATGTCGCGGACCCGGGCCGCTCGGGCGGCGAACTCGGCGGACTCGTCGGCGGGGCGCCCGAAGAGCTTGACGAGCGTCGCGCCCGGGGCTGAGAAGCGCTCGGTCATCCGGGTGCCCATCGTGGCGTTGTGCGCCGCCGCCTCCCGCTGGAGCCCCGCCATCCGTGAGCCCATCCGGCGGGCCGGGACGACGAACACCGGCAGCAGCACGAGGGCGAGCAGGGTGATCTGCCACGAGATGGTGAGCATCACGGCCAGCGTCAGCAGCAGGGTGACGAGATTGGAGACCACCCCGGAGAGGGTGTTGCTGAACGCCCGCTGGGCGCCGATCACATCGTTGTTGAGGCGGCTGACCAGCGCGCCGGTCCTGGTGCGGGTGAAGAAGGCGACCGGCATCCGCTGGACATGGTCGAAGACGGTGGTGCGCAGATCGAGGATCAGCCCCTCGCCGAGCGTGGCCGACAGCCATCTGGTGAGGAGCCCGAGCCCCGCCTCCGCCACGGCGATCAGCGCGATGAGCAGGGCGATCCCGGCGACCGTGCCGGCGTCGTCGCCCCGCACGATCGCGTCGACCACCCGCCCCGCCAGCACCGGAGTCGCCACGGCCAGCAGGGCGGTGACCATGCTCAGCAGCAGGAACCGGCCGATCCGGGCCCGGTGCGGCCGGGCGAACTCACCGATGCGGCGCAGGGTGGCCCGGGAGAAGGGCCTGCGGTCCTCCTGCGCGTTCATCGTGCTGTGCAGCGAATGCCACGCGGTGACTTCCATGTCCATGCGGGTGCCTCCAGGAGCGGTGGGTACGCACGGAACGCTAGGACCTCAAGCAAACTTGAGGTCAAGTGTTCCCCACCGCTGTCACCCGACCGTGCGCTCAGCGCGCCCGTACGGTCGCCAGGACCTCCCGGTCGGGCTGCAGCGTCAGCGTCGGCACGGGACCGATGGTGCCCGGATCCACGTCCAGCTCGAAGCGCCGCGCCAGTACGGCGAGGATCAGCACCGCCTCGACCATCGCGAAGCGCGTACCGAGGCAGACCCGGGGCCCGCCGCCGAACGGATACCAGGCGTACTCGGGGATCTCGTCCCCCTCCTCCGCGTCCCACCGCTCCGGGCGGAACGCCTCCGGCTCCGGGAACCACCGCTCGTCGCGGTGCGTGGCCCACTGGCTGCTCCACACCCGCGTGCCCTCCGGCATCGGTACGCCACCGATGCTCGCCCCCTCCTTGGCGATTCCGGTGACCAGCCAGATCGTCGGGTACAGCCGCAGGGTCTCCTTCACCACCGCCTGCGCGTAGGTCAGCCGGGCGTAGTCGTCGATCCCGGGCTCCCGGTCGCCGAGCACCCGGTCCAGCTCCTCGGCCAGTGCCTCCCGGGCGTGCGGGGTGCGGGACAGCAGATACCAGGCCCAGACCAGCGTCGAACTGGTCGTCTCGTGACCGCCGATGTAGAGCGTGACCGTCTCGTCGCGGATCTCCTTGTCCGAGAGCTGCGCTCCGGTCTCGTCGACGGCGGTGAGCAGCCGGCTCAGCAGATCGGGCCGCTCCCCGTCCCCGTCGCGGTGCCGGGCCACCACGCGCCCGACCTCGGCGTCGATCACGGCGGCGGCTTTCTTGATCCGGGCCCGGCCGGGTGTCGGGACCCAGTCCGGCAGGACGGCGCCCAGACCGCTGAACTCCTTGCCGATCTCCTGCTGGGCGATGTCCATGGCCCGGCCCATCGACTCCGCGTCGGCCGGTGTGTCCACCCCGAAGATCGTGCGGACCGCGATCTTCTGCGTCAGGGCCGCCATCACCCGCTTGATGTCCACGCGTTCACCGCCGGACCAGGTGTCCGCCAGCTCCACCGTGCAGGCCGTCATCGTGGAGGCGTACGACTTCACCTGCTTGGGCCGCACCGAGGGCTGCACCAGCGACCGCTTGCGCCGCCAGTCCGGGCCACGCGCGACCACGACACCGTTGCCCATCACCGTGCGGAACGCGATACCCAGCAGCGGCTGGTCGAAGGTGCGCTCCGTCTCGGTGAGCAGTTCGCCGATGTACTCGGGATCCGCGATGAAGACGCACTCGTTGCGGCCGAAGCGCCAGCGGACCATGTCCCCGTATCCGCGCAGCCGCTCGAAGAAGGCGAGAGGGTCCTTGCCGAACTGCGGCAGGCTGCCGAGCAAGGGGAGCCCCCTCGGCCCCTGGACGGGCCGGTGGCCGCGCGGCTCGGTGTCGGGGGCCGCACCGGTTTCCGTGGACATGAGGGAACTCCTGTCATCTGCCGTACGGAGCAAGTGAGTTGTCGAGCCTAATGCCCGTCGGCCAGGAGTTCGACAACGCCTTTGTGTGCGGCGGGACCGGGTACGGCCGAGGGCCGCAGACCGGTGGTCTGCGGCCCTCGGGCCGGGGGATCGCGCGGTTCAGACGCCCGGCGGCACCCGGGAGGGGCGGCCGGAGCCACGGGTCAGGCCGTAGCCGAACACCGCCGCCAGCGCGGCCAGTACGCCGCCGCCCATGGTCCACAGCCAGCGGTCCGTCCACCAGCCGGAGGACCAGCCGTCCTCGGGCTCGCCGGCGAGGGCCACGCGGTCCTGCCCCGTGGCGTCGTCCCGCTGCGCCGAGGCCAGGGACACCCCCGGCACCAGCGGTTCGGCGAGGTGGCCGCCGACGTCGTGAGCGCCGCCCTGCCCGGTGGAGGTGATCTCCGTCTCGACGTGCACCGGGAGGCCCAGGTCCTCCTCGGCCAGACCGACCACGGTCAGGCGTACGTAGTAACTCCCGGGCAGCGGATCGGACGCCCACGGCTCCGACCAGGCGCGCACCGTCCGCAGCACACAGGACAGCTCGACGGTGCCCGCGTCCGGTGCCGCCTTCCTGGTCTGGTGGCCGTACATGCAGGCCTGACGGCGGCGCAGCCCGTCGTACACGTCGACCTGCCAGGTCGACGCCCCGTGCCGGGTGGCGCTCTCGGGCAGGCTCACCTTCGTCCGGACGGTGGGCCGCTGGCCGGCGTCGGCGGGGAAGGACCAGTACAGGTAGTCACCCGTGGAGGCGTCCGCCGTGGCGGTCTGCTCCTGCTGGACAGGGGTCGCCGTACGGAAGGTGGTGCCCGCCTCCGTGGGGCCGGAGGACTCCCCGTCCGCCGGGCTCGCGCTCGCTGACGGGTCGTCGGCGACGGCGGCGCCCGCCGAGGTGAACAGGGTGGCTCCCGCCAGCAGCACGCCGGCACAGGCGCGCCCCAGCCGGTTCCTGCGAGGGGTACGCATCAGTTGGTCCTCCAGACCGCAACGCGCCAGCGCGAGATCCAGCCGAACAGCAGGCCGGCGATCAGTCCGGTGAGCATCATGACGCCCAGCAGCCACCAGCCGCGGCCCAGGCCGAACGCGGCGACGTCGGACGCGTCGTCGGGGCCCCCGACCAGGTCGATGGTGAGCTCGACGGGCATGCCCGGGGTGGTCTTCACGGACGAGGGCGCCGAGAAGGAGTTGGAGAGCTGGAGGCAGACGGACTCGGCGGCGGGCTTCAGATCCTCGTCGGAGACGTCGGCGTCCTCCTGCTCGGGCTTCGGATAGCGCAGCCCGGTAGAGATCGCGTCCGTACGCCCGGTGCCGGACTCCGCGCCCCGGACGATCTCACGGCCGTGCGTGGTGACCGCGCGCAGCAGCACCCCGTAGTCGTCGTTCACGGCACGGTCCGCGGCCACGCTGACCGAGGCGCGCAGCTCCTGGCCGGGCAGCACGTCGACCCGGTACCAGCGGTGCTTCCCGATCTCCTGGCGGTCGGTGTAGAGCCCGGCCTTCAGCTGCGGGGCCGCGGAGCAGCTGCCCGCGCCCTCGGTCGCCACCGGGGTGATGACGGGCTCGGCGGCACGGTCGACCAACTGCTTGACGCGGCCGGAGAGTTCGTCGGTGTGCTGGACGGCGGTGTAGGTGCCGCCGGTGGCCTCGGCGATGCAGGTCAGCTGCTGCCGGATCTTGGCGTCGGGCACGAGGCCGAGCGTGTCGATGACCAGATGGATTCCCCGCGCCGCGATCTCACGCGCGACCTCGCACGGGTCGAGCGGTCCGCAGGTGTCCTCGCCGTCGGTGATCAGGACGATGCGCCGGGTCGCGTCCCCGCCTTCGAGGTCGTCGGCCGCACCGAGCAGGGCGGGACCGATCGGGGTCCAGCCGGTCGGCGTCAGGGTGGCGACGGCGGTCTTCGCCTCGGTGCGGTCGAGCGGGCCGACCGGGTAGAGCTGCGCGGTGTCCTTGCAGCCGACCTTGCGGTCGTCGCCCGCGTAGTCCGCGCCGAGCGTACGGATGCCGAGCTCGACCTCTTCGGGCACCGCGTCCAGGACGTCGTTGAACGCCTGCTTGGCTGCGGATATCCGGGACTGGCCGTCGATGTCGCGGGCACGCATGGAACCGCTGACGTCGAGGACCAGCTCGACCTTGGGTGACGGGGCTGTGGAGGGTTCGTCGGCGGAAGCCGGGACGGCGGTGCCGAGCCCGGCGGCCAGGGTGGCGAGCAGAACGCACACCCCGGCCGTCAGCCGTGTTCTTATGATCATCGCCGGATCCTATTGAAGATCGGCGATCACCCCCAAAACCGCTCCGGGGGAGGCGATTCAGGGGCCGCCGTTCAGCCGCCGAGCAGCGGCTGCGCGGCCCTGTCGAGTACCGAACCGACGCGCTCCCACGTCTCGGTGTCCCGCTCCACGGCCGGGTGTTCGGCGTCGGCGTTGTCGGCCCGCTTGTTCCAGCGGGTCGCGATGGCGACGGGATCACCGCCGCCCGCCGCGGACGCGGCCAGCGCCGCCGCGCCGAGCGCGACGAGTTCACCGCTGCCGGGCACGATGAGGGGCCGGCCGGAGAGGCGGCGCACGGTCTCCACCCAGGTGCGGCCCTGGGCGCCGCCGCCGATCAGCCGCAGCGGCCGGCCGGCGACATCGGGATCGGCGGGGTCGAGCCCGCAGGCCCGCAGCAGTTCGTCGAGCGCCCGCAGCACGGTGAACGCCGCGCCCTCGTACGCCGCGCCCAGAAGCTGCTGCGGAGTGGTGTCGTGGCGCAGTCCGGTGAGGAGCCCGGACGAGGTGGGCAGGTCCGGGGTGCGCTCGCCGTCGAGGTACGGGAGGAGGACCGCCTCGCCGCCGGGTGTCGCGTCGTCGCGGTGGAGGCCGAGCAGTGCGGCCACCTTGTCGACGGCCAGGGTGCAGTTGAGGGTGCAGGCCAGCGGGAGGTACGTACCGTCGGCCGCGGCGAAACCGGAGAGCGAGGTGGAGGCCGGGCGGGTCCCCGACGCGGCGAAGACGGTGCCGGAGGTGCCGAGGCTCAGCACGGGGTGGTCCAGCAGCCCCGCCCCGCCCAGGCCGAGGCCCACGGCGGCGCTCATGTTGTCCCCGGTGCCCGCCGCGACGGCGATCCCGGCCGGCAGGCCGAGCGCTTCGGCCGCGGCGGCGGTCAGGGAACCGACGCGGGTGCCACCGGTGGCGGCGACCTCCGGCAGCATCGAGACGTCGAGGCCGAGGCGGTCCAGGAGTTCCGGGTCGTACGCGCCCGTCGCGGTCGAGTACCAGCAGGTGCCCGACGCGTCGCCCGGGTCGGTCGCCGCGACGCCCGCGAGCCGCTCGGTGAGGAAGTCGTGGGGCAGCCGCACGGACACGGTCGCCTCGGCTGCCGCCGGGTCGTTCTCCCGCAGCCACCGCCACTTCGTCGCCGTCATGGACGCCACGGGCACCGTGCCGGTGCGCGCCGTCCAGGCCTCGGGGCCGCCCAGCTCGGCGACGAGCGCGGCAGCCTGCGGCGCGGAGCGGGTGTCGTTCCACAGGAGCGAGGGCCGCAGCGGCCGGCCGGACCTGTCCAGGACCACGAGGCCGTGCTGCTGACCCGCGACGGCGATGCCGACGACGGAGGACGCGGAGAGCCCGGACTCCTTGAGCCCGGCCGCGACGGCGTCGCACAGCGCCCGCCACCAGACCTCGGGGTCGGTCTCGCGCGCACCGCCCTCGCCGGTGACGACGTGCGGGGCGCGGCCGACGGCGAGCAGCTCACCGGTCTCGGTGTCGGTGACTGCAGCCTTGGTGGACTGGGTGGAGCTGTCCACGCCGATGACGACGGTACGCGGCGGCATGGGCTACCTCTTCTCGTGCGGTTTCCGGTGGTGCTGGTTTTGGGAGTGCGACAAACAAATTACGTGATCGACGGCGTCCGGAACAGAGGCGCCCCCCGTTTCGTCGTCCGGGGGGTTACGCCCGCACGGTGCCGTGTGCATAATTAATCATGTCAGTGAACAAATAGGCCCGGGGGCTGACGACGACTCCGGACCCCAGGCAGGCGAAGGCGGACACACCATGACGGAACGCTTCACCCCCACTCCTTCGGACAGGTTCACCTTCGGTCTGTGGACCGTGGGCTGGCGTGGCAATGACCCGTTCGGTGACGCGACGCGTCCCGCCCTGGACCCGGTCGAGTCGGTGGAGCGGCTCGCGGAGCTGGGGGCGCACGGGGTGACGTTCCATGA